>JAISVO010000152.1 GCA_031271525.1 Oscillospiraceae bacterium | reverse complement strand
TCCCGGCGTCCAGCAGCAACCCGGACATTGTGACTCTCCAAAAGGAGAAGCCCTGTCTCACCGTGCTGGGGCGCGCCGACACCGCCGATCCGGACATCACCGCCCTGTGGAAGAAAGCGATCCCGGACGCCGTCGCGGTCAATGCGGCTTCTCCGGTTGCGAATAAAGTTATCCACCCGGCTCTGGGAAAACTCCTCGCGGAGCGCACCGCCTTCTTCGCAGCAAAAGGGCAGGCGGGGCGTGCGATGCGGGTTCTGGTGCTGGGGATCCCGAACGTCGGAAAATCGACGCTGATCAACACCCTGCTACGGCGGAGAGCCGCCAAGGCGGAGGACCGTCCCGGTGTCACCCGGAGTAGGCAGTGGTTTCCGATGGAACACGGATTTCTGCTGATGGATACCCCCGGCTTGCTCTGGCCCAAGTTCGACGACCCCATAATCGGGCAGAACCTCGCTTTCACCGGTGCGATCCGGGACGAAATTATGGATACCGAAAGCCTTGCCGCGCTGTTTATCGAACGGCTGAATACACTGTACCCGAACGCGCTGGTCAACCGTTACGGTGCTTCAGAGAGCCTGTCCACGATGGCAAAGAAGCGAGGGTTCCTCCGACCCGGCGGGATCGCCGACACCGAGCGAATGGCTCTGACCCTTCTGGATGAGTTCCGCGCCGGGAAGCTTGGTCGGCTGTCGCTGGAGAAGCCCGGATGAACGGTTTAGTCTGCGGGATCGATGAAGCGGGACGGGGTCCTCTGGCCGGGGATGTTTATGCCGCTGCCGTGATTCTGCCGGAAAAGTATACCCTGTCCGGTCTGACCGACTCGAAAAAACTCACCCCAAAACGCCGGGACGTTCTCTATGGGGAGATCACGCGTCAAGCGATTTCGTTTTGTGTGGCAGTCGCGACGGTCTCCGAGATCGAAGAGCTGAACATTCTGGAGGCGACCCTCCTTGCGATGCGCCGCGCCGTGGACGGATTGACCGTCACACCGGAAAGACTTCTGGTGGACGGGAACACCGCCCGGGGCTTCTCCCTCCCGGCGGCTGCGATTGTCGGCGGCGACCTAACGGAGCCATGCATCTCGGCGGCTTCAGTGCTGGCAAAGGTGAGCCGCGACCGGGCGATGACCGAGCTGGATACGCTGTACCCCGGCTACGGTTTTGGAAAGCACAAGGGCTACGGCACATCCCTGCACAGGAAAGCCCTGCGGGAGTTGGGTCCCTGCCCGGCGCACCGCGCATTGTTCATCAGGAGGGTGATGGGGATATGCGTAAAGAAGGGAACCGGGGGGAGCAAGTCGCCCTGCAATACTTGACCAATAAGGGGTATACATTATTAACGAGCAATTTTGCCGCCCCTTTCGGCGAGATTGATCTGATTGTCTACAACGAGGAATACCTTGTTTTCGTCGAGGTAAAAATGCGGGCGAAAGCCGACTATGGGCATCCACTGGAAACGGTGACCCCCGCGAAACGGCGACGGGTCCGCAAGACCGCCGAGTACTTTCTGATGTCGAACCAGCACTCCACCCTGCAGCCCCGGATCGACGTGATCGCGATCAACGCCCCCGGCGGCGGATATGACGAGCTGGAAATTGAGCACATCGAGAACGCGTTTTAGGTGAGCAGTATGGACACTCTATCCCCCGCAGTCAAAGCACAGATCGACCGGGTTTTTGATATCTGGAATACCCATCTGGGTTCCTTGTTAACCGGTCTGTATGTCCACGGGTCCATCGCGCTGGGCGCGTTCGACGAGCGGAGCAGCGACATTGATCTTTTGGCGGTGTGCGACCGAAAGATCCCCCGGGCGGAACGGTTGGCTATCGCAAAGGACATCCTCAGTGCCGATAACCATCCGTCACCGCTGGAAATGTCCGCAGTCTACGCCGACGACCTCTGCCCTTGGCGGCATCCCATGCCCTGTCAGTTTCACTACAGCGGGATGTGGACGAAGAGCTACCAAAAACTATTAAGCGGTTCGGTCACCAAACATTTTCTGATTGACGAAGACTTCCTCGACCCGGACATCGCGTGCCACGTCCGGCTAATAAAGCTCCATGGCATCGCGTTGCACGGCACGACCGACCTACTGCCGGAGGTACCGGAGCAGGATTTTTGGCACTCACTCACATACGATATAGCGGACAGCGACCTACCATCTTTGGGGCGGGTATTGAGCTACAAGATGGAAAAACGGATCCTGTCCAAGCCGGAAAGTGCCGAATGGCTGAGGCAATTCCTACTTCAGCGGATACGGGAGGATTAAATGATGCGTTACATCAGCACAAGGGGACAAACCGAACCGGTGAGCGGCGCGGAAGCCATTCTGCAGGGCTTGGCGCCGGACGGCGGCCTGTTCGTGCCCGAGGAAATCCCAACCCTTCCCGAAGGGTTTATGGATCAAATAAAAGCGATGGACTACCCCCGGAAGGCCGCCGCCGTATTATCGCTGTATCTGCCCGAGTTCGGCGACCTGACCGCGTTGACCCGGGAAGCCTACGCCGGGTTCGACGGCGAACCGGCGCCGCTGGTTGAGGTTAGTAAAAATCTTCCTCTCTTCTTGGAGCTGTGGCACGGGCCGACCTGCGCGTTTAAGGATATGGCGTTGCAAGTCCTCCCTCGGCTGATCGGAAAGGCGAAAGAACTGACCGGGGAGAGCCGGGAGGTCTTTATCCTGACCGCTACCTCGGGCGACACAGGTAAAGCCGCGCTGGAGGGGTTCCGGGATGTTCCGGGAACCATGGTTCTCGTCTTCTACCCCGAAGAGGGCGTTTCGGACGTCCAAAAGCTCCAGATGGTGACGCAGGAGGGCTTCAATGTCGGCGTCTGCGCCGTACGGGGTGATTTTGACGACGCTCAGGCCGGGGTGAAGCGGATTTTCTCCGCAGTCCCGCCGAGCGATACCTTCCTGCTGACTTCCGCAAATTCAATTAACCTCGGGCGGCTTCTCCCCCAAATCGCCTACTATGTGTCGGCATACGCCGACTTTTTGGAAAAATACCCCGAGCGGGCGGCAGACGGCGCACCCGACATATATGTTCCCACCGGAAATTTCGGCAATATCCTCGCTGCCCTCTACGCCAAGCGGATGGGCGTGCCGCTGGGAAAGCTGGTCTGTGTATCCAACAGCAATAACGTTCTCACCCGGGTGATTGAGGACGGCGTGTATGACCGCAACCGAGCCCTCGTGAGGACGACGTCTCCGTCAATGGACATCCTAGTGTCCAGCAACTTTGAGCGCGCCGTATACCTCCTCTCAGGCTGCGACAGCGCCTATACGGCCGACTGTATGCGAAAACTTTCGGCAACCGGCGTCTACACCCTCGGCGAACCGACTGGATCTGCGATGCGGGAAGAGTTCCGCGCGGTTTGGCGGGATGATGCGCAGGCGGCGGATCACATCCGCGAGGTCTATGACAAGGCGGGCTATGTCATTGATCCGCATACCGCCACGGCGGCGGCTGTGGCACGGAACGGGATTGTGGTATCGACAGCTCACCCGGGGAAATTTCCCGAAGCCGTGAAAGCCGCGCTGGGCGGCGTGTCCTTCCCGATCCCCGCCGCGCTGACGATACAAAAGCCGCGCCGATTCTTCGACGCAGTAGACCCCGACGGTATTGGGGATTACGTAAAAACGTTTTTTGCTATGTAGAGGCGAACTATGTTCGCCCGCGCGCGTTAATGCGCCTTATTCGTATACGTAGAACAGAACGTCTCTGTCTTGTCCAGCGCATACTCGGTACCGACGTTGATGCTTCCGGCGGTGCATTGGTTGTTCGGACCGTGATAGGCGCAGGTACCTACGGTGCAGCTGACGCTGGATTTGTTCGGATGACTCAGCATAGTAGAGATAACTCCTTTGCTTTTTGGGTAGTATGCCTGTTTTCCTAAGTCATTATACAACGGAGAGGAAACGATGCTTTACACAATCGGGGACCTGCATCTTTCATTAACCGCCAACAAACCGATGGATGTTTTCGGCGGCGCGTGGGAAGGCTACGCGGCTAAAGTTGAGAAGGGGTTGTCAGCGCTTACGGAGGACGACACGCTGGTGCTCTGCGGCGATACGTCGTGGGGGATGACCCTCGCTGAAGCCCTTGCGGACTTTACCTTTTTGGAGCGGTATCCCTGCAAAAAGCTTCTGCTGAAAGGCAACCACGACTATTTCTGGGATACCGCCTCCAAGATGAAGCGCTTTTTCGCCGAAAACAGTTTACGGACGCTGGACATCCTCCACAACAATGCGTTTCCCTACGGCGACGCCGCAATCTGCGGAACCCGGGGCTGGTTTTTCGAGGAGGAGCGGGGTGGCGAGCACGACGTGAAGATGATTAACCGCGAGGTGGGGCGGCTCCGCGCGTCTTTAGACGCCGGACGGAAGCTGACCGGCGATGAACTGCTTGTCTTCCTGCACTACCCGCCGCTGTATAAGGGCTACCGTTGCGACCAACTGGTGGACGTTTTGAATGAATATGGCGTGAAGCGCTGCTACTTCGGGCATCTGCACGGATACGCCCGTAGTCGCGCGATCGAGGGTAGCTACGGCGGGATTCACTACCGATTGATCTCCGCCGACCATCTGGATTTTACGCCGGTTCCGGTGGAATTACCTTAATGGCCCATCGTCCTAATTCTGCAGGGGTGATCCATCACCAGTTCCTCGGCGCGGTAAGCGCTCAGGCGGCGGATTGCTTCGTCGAAATCCACCTCGTAACCGTCGAAATCGGGACCGTCCACACAGGCAAAGCGGGCTTTGCCGTTAACGGTCACCCGACAGCAACCGCATAACCCGGTACCGTCCACCATCAGCGGGTTCATGCTGACCGTTGTCTTGATCCCGAATGGTTTGGCGGCGGCCACGACAAATTTCATCATCACTAAGGGCCCTATGGCGAAGACTTCGTCGTAAGGCCCTTTTTCGAGTAAAGACCGCAGGGCGTCAGTCACAAGCCCCTTCTGACCGTATGTCCCGTCGTCGGTGCAGATGTGGAGGGCCGCGCTGTCCCGCGCCAGTTCCTCCTCCAAGACCACAAGGTCTTTGGTGCGGAAGCCCGCGACCATGTCGACATGCGCTCCGCTTTGGGTCAAGGCTCGGGCGACAGGCCACGCGATGGCGCAGCCGAGACCGCCGCCTACCACAACGGCACGCGCGACCCCGCCGATCTCGGTGGGTTTTCCGAGAGGACCCGCGAGGGTAAGGACACGCCCGCCAACCGGGACCGCGTCCAGCTCTTTGGTGCTGTGCCCCACCTTCTGATAGATCAGCGTGATGGTGCCGTCAGGATTTGCCGAGGCAACGGTGAGGGGGTACCGTTCCCCCATCTCGTGGTTGCGGAGGATGACAAACTGCCCGGCTTTTACCTTGGCCGCAACGTCCGGGGCGGCTATGTCAAGCCGTGCTGTCTGACTGTTCAATATTTGTTTTCGGATAATTTCATACATCGGGGTAATCTCCTTCAAGTATAGTCTAACACAAAAAATGCACATTGGCAAGGGTTGCAAACTGTGGTATACTGATGTCAACGTATAGGAAAGGATGGGGAAAACATGGCAAAAATCCAAGACGCGATCACGGAACGCTACTCCTGCCGAGACTTCACTGGTGAGCCGCTTAAAGAAGACCAATTAAAAACTCTGGCAGAAGCGGCTCTGGCGTCGCCCAGCGCGATGAACCTCCAGCCTTGGCACATCACCATCGTCACCGACAAAGCTCTGCTGGAGGAGTTGGACGCTGTCGGAGTGAAGGAGATCGAAGCCCAGGACAAAGACTGGTATGCTCAGGTGATGCAACGGGGCGGCACGATCTTCTACAACGCGCCCTGTATGGTGATGGTGTCTTCCAACGGCTCCGACCCCGCCGCTATGGACTGCGGTATCGTAAGCCAAAACGTGTCACTGGCTGCCCATGCTCTGGGGCTTGGAAGCGTCATCTGCGGCATGGCGCGGCTCCCTCTGAGCGGTTCCCGTAAAGAAGATTTTGAGAAAAAGCTTCAGTTCCCGGATGGATACCATTTCGGTATCGCCATCTTGGTGGGTGAAGCAAAAACAGAGCGGGAACCGCATAAACTCGATTGGGGGAAGGTCAGCTATGTACCGTAACCTCTTCCGGTTCGCCGCCTTGCTCTGCTGTTTACTCCTCCTCGGCTCCTGCGCCGCTAACTCACCATCTCCCTCGCCGACGCCCGAACCGCCCCCGCCAAGCGAGCCGAACGATTCGGACAAACCTGCGTCAGTCATCGAAGAACCCTCCCCGACCCCGGAACCGTCTCCGATTCCCGAACCGTCCCCACCGGTTGACGAACCGTATACCATTGCGGAGGGGCCGACCGAAGCGATGATCGCGAAATCCCGG
>JAISVO010000128.1 GCA_031271525.1 Oscillospiraceae bacterium | reverse complement strand
TTGCGGAAGCGCTGCCGCCCCAGATGTCGGTGAGTCCCGCCAACCCGTCGGTGCCGCCCGCAGCGTCGCCGGTTCTGCCGCCGCCGTCCCCTCCCCGCGCCGCGATGACGACACCCGTGCCGCCGTCTGTACCGCCGGTTGCCGCCGAACCGCCAGAAGTGCCGGCGGAGCCTGTGGACGATAGCGACGGAGAGAGTGTGGATGTCGCCGGGGAGGTCAACAACCTGCCCGAGCTGGATGACCTTCCGGCGGACGTGTCCGCCGCGTCCGAGGTACCGGCGGCGCAGGAGCCGACCTTCTTCCTGCCGGTCAGCGCGGGCACGATTCTGACACCTTACAGCGAAAGCGCCGACGTGTTCTACGAGTATCTTCGGGAATGGCGCTATCACCCGGGGATCGACCTTGAGACCAACGCCGGGGCGCTGGTGCAGTCTGCCGCCGACGGGGTTGTGAAGGAGGTCATCGAGAGCGCTGACCGGAATATGGGCGTAACTGTTGTCGTTAAGCACGGCGCGGACTTTGAGACGGTGTATTCCAACCTGATGGACATGGTGAAGGTCACCGCCGGACAGACTGTCGCGGCCGGGGAAACCATCGCGGCGGTGGGGGACACCGCCGTCAGCGAACTGGCGCTGCCCGCCCATCTGCACTTCGAGATCCTCCGGGACGGCGTGCCGGTCGATCCGGCGGACTATTTGCCGGAGATTCCCTAGATTCACCGATCATCCGACACTGACGCTCAGGACGGGGGCAGCCCCTGTCCTGAGCGTTTGCCGATACGGCGCGGCCCGGTGAACAGGGCGAGAACCGGGACAAGAACCGGGGAGAGTTCAAGTAAGTTTCTCTTGAATATCCTTCCGGGTTGATTTATAATAACCCCGGAAGGGTGGGCTATTGTGGACAGCATCAAACGGATCGCGGACAACCGGAAGGCGCGGCACGACTATTTCATAGAGGAAGAGCTGGAAGCCGGAATCGAGCTGTTTGGCACTGAGGTTAAGAGTATCCGCGCCGGGGCGTGCAATCTGCGCGACGCGTTCTGCGCCGTGAAAGACGGCGAGCTGTTCGCGCACAACGTCCACATCAGCCCGTATGAACACGGCAACATCCACAACCGCGATCCTCTCCGTCCCAAGCGCTTGCTGCTGCACCGCCGGGAGATCGAAAAGCTCCGCCGCTCGGCCGAGCGGGACGGGTACACGATTATCCCCTTGAATATCTATTTGAAAGGTCCTCGGGTCAAAATTACCGTCGCGCTGGCGCGGGGAAAGAAGCTCTACGACAAACGGGAGAGCGAGAAGGAACGTGAGGTCAAGAGGGATATGGACCGAGTGAAGAGGGATCAGCATGTTTAGCCGCATCGTTGTCAAGGTGGGTACGTCCACCCTCACCCATCCGTCGGGTTCGCTGCATCTGGAGCGGCTGGACAAACTGGCTCGGACGCTGTCCGACCTCCGGAACGGGGACCGGGATGTACTGTTTGTCACCTCCGGCGCAATCGGGGCGGGTTCCTCCGCGCTGAACTTCCCGGCGAAGCCGGAGACAGTCAGCGGGAAGCAGGCCGCCGCCGCCGTCGGGCAGTGCCGCCTGATGCACGTCTATGACAAGCTTTTCAGCGAATACGGGAATCATGTGGCGCAGATCCTTGTGACCCGGGGCGACCTCACCGAGCCGAGACGGGCGGCTTCGCTGCTCCGGACACTGGAGGAATTGTTCCGTTGGGGCGTCATCCCGGTTATCAACGAGAACGACGCGTTGAGTCAGGAGGAGATTCTGAGCGAGCAGAACATTTTCGGCGATAACGATACTCTGTCGGCTCTGGTGGCTTCGTTGGTACACGCCGACTTGCTGGTTCTGCTGACCGACCGGGACGGCTTCTACGACGCCGACCCGGGCACCAACCCGGACGCCAAGAAACTGGACCGGGTGAGCGAGATTACCGCCGCAATGCGTTCCGGCGCGGGCGGCGCGGGCAGCGCTCGGGGCACGGGCGGCGCGATTACCAAGCTCGCGGCGGCCGATATCGCGCTGGAGAAGGGGTTTCCGATGGTCATCGCGGGAGGGCACGACCCCGCCGTGCTATATGGCATCCTGCGCGGGGAGAATGTGGGTACGGTATTTTCCTTGTAGGGGATGCCCTATGCGGCGTCCCGCATGGCGGGACGATTCGCGGTCGCCCGATGGGCATAGACGGTCGCCGATAAAGAGGAGGTCACAAATTATGGTGCGGGAGTTAGCTGAACGGTGCCAAGCGTCATCCGCGCAAATGCGTGTCGCTTCGGCGGAGCAGCGGAACCGCGTGTTGGAACAGTTTGCCTTTCTGCTGGGACAGAACAAGGGGCTGATCATTGAGGAGAACCGGAAGGATCTCGATACCGCCCGGGCCGGCGGGATGAGCGAGTCTCTCCTCGACCGTCTCGCGTTAACCGAGAGGCGAATCGAAGGGATGATCGGCTCGGTGCATAAGGTGCTCGGCTACGCCGATCCGACGGGCGGCGCGGACAGCGCGGTACGCCACCCCAACGGTATGCTGATCAGCAAGCGCCGGGTGCCCCTCGGCGTCGTGGGGGTGATCTATGAAGCGCGCCCCAACGTCACCGCCGATGTGGCGTCCCTCTGTGTCAAGAGCGGCAACACCGTCCTGCTGCGGGGCGGCCGCGCCGCGAACCTCAGCAATATCGTTCTGACAGATATAGCCCGTCAAGCTCTTGTCAACGCCGGACTTCCGGCGGACTGCGTCTGCCTGATTACCGACAACAGCCGCTCGTCGGCTGTTGAAATGATGGGGCTGACGGGACTCCTTGACGCGCTGATCCCGCGCGGCGGCAAAGACCTGATCAAGACGGTTGTTTCCAACGCGAAGGTGCCGGTCATCGAGACTGGCTGGGGCAACTGCCATGTGTATGTCGATGATGAGGCCGACCTCGCGATGGCGGTCGCCATCACGGTCAACGCGAAGTGCTCCCGTCCGTCCGTCTGCAACGCCGCCGAGACGCTGCTGGTCGCCCGCTCGGTGGCTCGCGAGTTCCTTCCCAAGGTTGCAAAATCCCTTGCGGAGTATAACGTAAAGCTCCATTGCTGCCCCGAAACGCTGGAGATCTTGCGGGAAACCGGGTTCAACCCCGAATTGCTTCTCGCGGCGGACGAAAGCGATTGGGAAACCGAGTACAACGATTTCGATCTCGCCGTTCGGGTCGTCGGCGGGTTGTATCAGGCGACAAACCACATCGCGCGGTACGGTTCGGGGCACTCCGAAGCAATTGTCACCAAGAACTATTTTTCCGCGCGGCGGTTTACTGACCGAGTCGACGCCGCCGCAGTCTACATAAACGCCTCCACCCGTTTCACTGACGGCGAAGAGTTTGGCTTGGGCGCGGAACTTGGCGTCTCGACCCAAAAAATGCATGTGCGCGGTCCGATGGGGCTAGCCGCCCTGACGACGACACAATTCGTCATTGAGGGTGAGGGTCAGGTGCGGTAAAAGTCGCTGACTTTACCGCCGCCCATGCGGAGCAGGCGATGTACCTCGCAAGATTAGAGCTTAGTCGGAAGCCGTTTGATAAACGCTCCTGAGCCGGAAGCTTTGAAAATCCCCTTCCAAAATTTCGATTTCGGTACATCCTTTTTCCATGTCAAAGAAATTATCCGAGAATACCGCGTCACCGTCCGGGATGATCTCCACCCATTTCGCGTAACACTCGGCTGTGACAATGATCTTGCTGCCCTGTCTGACCCCGTTCAAACACGGATCCTCAAACAAATAGTGCTTAGGCGCGGTGAAAAGCGCCGACCCGCCGCTGACCGCCGCTCCGCCGACGTCAAACGAGTAGCTCACATGGTCACGCAGGAAGTCTATTCCGCTGAAGTCCCTTTCGTCGAGCCAAACCGAGCTGAGCGGCGGAACGGTAAGGGGAGCGCTTCCGCTTTCGATAACGGCGGACGACGCGTCGCGTAGCTGCCAGCATACGGTTCCGCTTACCGCTTCACGCGTTTCGTTTGTGACGCACAGGCGCGCCTTGGTTTCAAAAGGCGCAGGTTCATCGGTCACGGCAACGCGCCCTGTGGTTTCCCCCGTCTCTTGGCAGGAGATCATCACCGGTGCGAAAAAGCGCTTTGCCGCGTAGTGCAATGCCTTCCAGCGCCCAAAATAATCAAGACTTGACCATGACGCCACCGGCCAACAATCGTTGAGCTGCCAGTAAAGCGCGCCCATACATCTCCCGCGGTTTCTGCGCCAGTGCTCAACACCATACCGTATCGCTTCGGCTTGAAGGATCTGCGATAGGTAGATCAGGTCGTCAAGCTTGCCCGGGTACCGGAACGTGCGGCTCAGATAGAGCAGAATCAGCCCGTTCGCTCCGGAGTTGCGCTGATGCGTCTCCATCACGCGCGAAAAAATATTACGGTCCTCGGGTAAGGTGAAGCTTTCAACCGTTTTCATACTGGGAAACGATTGGAACCCGAATTCGGAGACATAACGAAAATAATGGTTCCTATAGTCGGTAAAGGGTTTGACTCCGTGCCAAACCTCCCAGTAATGAGCATCCCCCCTATTTGGATCGTTCGGCTTGTCAAAGCATCCGCCCGATGAGGGCGACGAGGGCCAGTAGAGGGTGTCAGGGTCTTCCTCTTTCAGGATTTTAGGGAGTATATACTCGAAAATTTTGGTGTAGTCGGCGCGTGAGCGCGGGTCTTCCTTCGCAAACCCCAGATCGTGGAACCATTCCACCTCATTATTGCCGCACCACAAGCCCAGACAGGCGTGATGGCGGATACGACGTATATTGTCGGAGAATTCCGCGCGGATGGAGGCGTCAAACTCCGGCGTAAGGCGGTAGGCGGCGCAGGCGAACATGAAATCCTGCCAAACCACCAGCCCCAGCTCGTCGCATATATCGTAGAAAAAGTCGTCCGGGTAATATCCGCCGCCCCATACCCGAACGGTGTTGTAGTTTGCTGCCACGCACTGTTCGAGCAGACGGCGCGTGCGTTCGGGCGTCACCCGGGAGAGGATATTATCCATCGGGATGTAATCCGCGCCCATCGCGAAGAAGTGAACGCCGTTGACGCTTTGGGCGAAGCTCTCGCCCCACTCGTCCTTCTCCCGCGCCACGGTCAAGGTGCGAAGTCCGATCCGTTTCACCACCGCTTCAACCACCGCCAAGCCGTTATTAACCGTCGCCCGTACGGTGTATAGCGGCTGAGCGCCCAATCCGTTCGGCCACCAGAGCTGCGGGTCGGTTACCGGCGTCCACTCGCCCGGCTGAAGGAGGAGGGTATGCCCATCCGGATCCGTCATCGTGACCTGAAGTCCGGCGTTACTCTCCGGCAAAACCGTGACCTTCACAAAAACACAACCGTCAACGTGCTTTTGGCGTATACGCATATCGGTGATGCGGGCAGAGCCAAAACCGATTAAGGAAATGCCGCGCCATATGCCGGCGTCGGGCAAGCGCGGACCCCAGTCCCAACCATACATGCAGTGCGCTTTGCGAATATGGGGGAAACCCCTCATCGCGTCCCGCGTACCCGCCAGCGCTTCCCGCGCATCAGCCGTACGGATGACTTTTAAGGGTGACGCGATGTGTACCTCACGCGTGTTTTCGCCCGGTAAAAGGATGTCAGAGACTTCATATTCCCATGTACGGTGCATATTGTCGGCGTTTCCCACAGGCCGCCCGTTCAGCAGAAGCTCGCAAACGGTATCCAGACCTTCGCAGCGAAGTACGGCATTATCGCTTGCGAGTATCCCCGCGTCAGGCGTG
>JAISVO010000048.1 GCA_031271525.1 Oscillospiraceae bacterium | reverse complement strand
TGATCCCTGTCAATCAGAGGAAGCCGCGCCGGAAAAGCGCGGCTTCCTCTTTTAGCCGTGATGTTTGGAAAATTCCCAAATCCGCCGCAGCATCGGGACTTTGC
Organism: Oscillospiraceae bacterium; assembly: GCA_031271525.1. Classification (GTDB taxonomy): domain Bacteria; phylum Bacillota; class Clostridia; order Oscillospirales; family UBA929; genus UBA929. The sequence goes on along the minus strand of JAISVO010000048.1, from coordinate 11,973 downwards.
GGAGAAGAGGGATGCTCCAGTACATTGAGTTATAAACCTGATACCAGAGCCGAAAATCAGGGAAGGTCGCGTAATGCGCCAGCGAGCGGCCCGCCCAAGGCTTCAGCCCGGCGAAATGAGTTCCATACAACGCTTCCGGACAGGGATACCCACCGATCGAAGCGTAACGGATATCCACACTCGTCCAGCGTCCCGACCACAGGAGGGTCGCAAGCTGCATCTCGGGCCAGGGAAATGTTTTCACCTCCGGACACCGAAGCGCCGCCAGCACCGCGCGATACTCGCCCATCGACGGCCTTAACACCCACAGTCCGGCATTGACGCCCATATTGAGGCGGTCGAAACGCGCACGGTCAGTGATGCCTTTGGGGATACGCGCCCCGTGCGGACAGATTCGCTCATATTGAAGGTGCCAGCTCCACCGCGCGGAGCCTTCGTCTCGTCCCGAGTAGCATTGGTCTTTGAACTCCATTGGGATTCCGGCGGGCGTATCCAGCTGAAAAAGCGCGTCGTAGCCGCTGAGGGGCAGGATGTCCGCATCCAGCAGGACAATCTTGTCATATGTAACCCCTAGGTCGCCGTCCCGCCCCAACCGGAGCGCTTGGAACCGTGCCGGCAGGAACTCTCGGTCGCTTCGCCCGCCAGTGACCGCGCTTTTGCGGCGCAGCCCGTCGACCGGGATCACGCGGGTATACAGTGCCCGGAGCGCGGACCGCGCCGCCGGGGAGATTTCGTCGGTCACAAGGCATACGAGATCATTGTCTGTTTGCTGTCTCAACGCGTACGCGAGCACCAGAGCGCCCGGCAAATAGCCGTCGTTACGGCAGAGGAAGGTAACATAAGCGTCAACCACCTTCGGATTCCTCCTATAAAAAGAGGAATCCTTCGCTCATATGGCCGCTTGCATATAAATACGGTTAGGCACATTGCATACATTAGGGATTCCTCCTCAATTTTGTCCCGTTTGGCGCAATATGCCTGCATCAAGTAAGGCGGGGTACGCAAATCGAATGCGCATGGTTGTTCACTCCTTTGCACGAAAATAAATGGCTGCGGACATGCCGCAGCCAACCCTTGAGAACTGTCTGTAACAACGCGGTTACAGATAGATCGCACGAACAGCTATGACACACCCGCCAAGTCTCGGCGGGTATTCCGCCGGGACCGGTTTCTCCGCGTCATAACTATAAAATCATGCTCTCCATCCTTTCCATACCTTGCAGGGTCATGTTACCAGAGCGCGGAGGTTTTGTCAAGAAATATTTTGGCGTTATCCCACGCTCGCTCCGCTTGCCTCGTTTGCCTCGGCGTTTGCTTTTGTCTTTTCCACCGTGCCGTGCGGATGGTGCGGCGGCGCGTAGATCGTGTACATTTTCAGCGGCTTGCTGCCGGTGTTTGTCACATTATGCCATGTCCCGGCAGGAACGAAGATTGCGTAGTCGTCAAACGCCGCCTGCCGAAAGTATAGATTGTCCTCCCGGTCCCCCATCTGCACCAAACCCTGTCCGTCCTCAACCCGCAAAAACTGGTCTGTATCGGGGTGGACTTCCAGCCCCACATCCCCGCCGGCCGGAATACTCATAAGCGTCATTTGAAGATACCGTCCGGTCCAGAGCGCCGTGCGGTAATCCCTGTTATGCAGCGCCGCTTTGTGCAGATCCTCGACAAACGGGCGCGGCCCGAAATCCGTTTCGGCGGCGGGCGGAGCCTTCCTTACCGCCCTGCGCGGCTTCTCCATCTGCTGCACCCCTCACTGACCCCCTTATCAATGGTTTTACAATATCATATGAGGTTCCCGCGTAAAAAGTGACCGGCAAAAGGGCACGGAACAAAGCCGTGCCCTTTTAGTAAGCAAGCGGGAAGATTCATTCTAGGATGTAAAGATACGCTTTGCGACGTCCGAATTGGATGCATTCGTCGTAGGTGTCGAAGTACAGGTCGATGATGCTGCCCTTGATCGCGCCGCCGGTGTCCTCACAGAGGGCGGTGCCATAGACCCAGGAACCGTTGCGGGCTGCGACATAGACCTTGGAACGCAGCGGGATGACCTTGGGATCAACCGCGATGGTCCCCTTGCGGGCAACTTTGCCGAGGGCATTCAGCTTCCAAGTCTGCCGCTCGGTGGTGTAGGCGGTGCACTCCACCTCCAGCCGCTTTTTATACTTGAGGTAGGTGCCGTCCGGCAGTCTGATTGTGTTGCCGGTGCCGAGTTCGGTAACCTGCGCCACCGGTTCCCGGAACACCCGCTGTCCGGATAGCTCGCGTCCGATCAGCACACCGTCGCGCAGCGTCTCGGTGTAGGTGAATTCGCGGAGGCCCGACTTTCCCTCGGTGATGATAACCGATGTGCCGTAGTTCATATACGGGTTCTCGTTGACGACCTCCCCGAAGGGGATCTCCTCATATTCAAGGCTTTCCCGGACGACGACCCGAGAGACCTTGATGATCATCCCGTCGGTGATGAGGTCGGTCGGCTGATGACTCAGGATGTCGTTTTCCCTGCGGATGTAGCCCGCTTTCTGGAGGGCGTGCGCCACCGTTTCTCCCAAGCGGCAGTTGATTGGCACCGTTACGCCGTCTAAGGTGACAAACACCTCGTTTGCCCGGAAAATGCTGATCTCGGCGGCGTTCAGCATAACGCTGTCATGTATGCCGACGACGATCCCCGTTTCAGCGAGCGCTTCCCCGGCATCCTTCGCGTATGTACGGTGTACGGTGAACCGGCTCTGATCGATGATAAAGAATATGTTGAACTCTGTCACATACCGGGCATAGAGCATGAGGGAAACGATCAGGAAGAGCGGTGCCAGCACAATCCGCCGTGTGACCGCGTGCCGCACCCCGCGCATAAAGAGGACGCACCAAGCGCGCGCGCGCTGTCCCGCCTGTTTGAGCTGCCGTAACCGAAAGCGCATGGTTCCCCCCTGACTCCGTCCACCCGCGGACGGGATATTTCGCGTTATCTTGTAACCCTCTGTCACCGGATTGTAACCAGTATACCAGACGCCCAATTTGCTGTCAAGAGTAAATTTTCTAATCTTTCCCATTTTTAGCTAAAGCGGCTACAGTTTGCCACAGACAGGAACAGTCTCTCTCTGCGATTTCCCTCTTGTAATTTCTCCGCGCGACGCTTATAATGAACGCATCTCTTCAACTGAGGGGGATCGCATTGGACAGTATCCGTTGGGCGTTCCGGTGGGCGGGGCGGCAGAGATGGCGCCTCTATGCCGGGATTTTTTTATCGTTTCTCACGGTCGGTCTGCTGATGGCGGAACCGTTCATCTTCCGCGTCATCGTGGACGATGTCCTGCTCAAGGGCGAGTTCGGACGGCTCTATCCGCTGCTGCTCTCGTCCCTCGGCATCGCCGCGCTGTTTGCCGCCGGCAAGTATATCAGCACCCTGTCTTGGGAGATCCTGTCGCAGGAGATTATCCGGGGGATGCGGCGGGAATTGTTCAGCAAGATCATCACCCAAGCCCCCGGCTTCTTTCGGGCAAACGCCGCCGGCGACTTGATCACAAAGTGCACCGGCGATGTGGACATCGCGCGGCACTTCTTCTGCTGGGTGCTCCCCGGGATCGTCGAGAGCCTGTTGATGGCAGCGACCACCCTCATCCTCTTTGTCATCATTGATCCGCTGTACGCCCTTTGCCTGTTTCTCTTGACCCCGGTGGCGGCGCTGCTTGCGCTTCGGCTGGGCAGGAAGATGCGCCCGGCGCACGGCGCGGTGCGGGAACAACGCGCCGTTTTGTCCACCGTCGTCAACGAGAACATTAACGGTATCCGTGTCGTCAAGGCGTTTACCCGGGAATCTTTCGAGACCGAAAAATTTACCCGGGAGAATGAGCGCTACCGCGACGCGCAGCTAAACGCCAACAAGACATGGCTCCGGTACGCGCCGTTGCTGGAATCGGTTTCGCAGTTCCTCAGTGTCGTCAATCTGGTCGTCGGAGGCTGGATGGTTATTTCGGGACGGGTAACGCTGGGTCAGATGCAGATTTTCACCTCCTTAGCTTGGGCTCTGAACCAGCCGATGGTACAGATGGGGATGTATATCAACGACGCGCAGAGGTTCTTCGCGTCCTGTGAGAAGCTGATCGAAATTTATTACACCAAAAACCATATCCAATCCCCCGAAGAGCCGGTAATGACCGGGGAGATCCAAGGCGGCGTCTCGTTCAAGGGAGTCTCCCTCCAAATCGGCGGGACCGATATCCTAACCGACATCGACATCGAGATCAAACCCGGGCAGACGGTCGGATTCATGGGACCCACCGGTTCGGGCAAAACGATGCTCGCTTCGCTGATCCCTCGCTTTGCCGATGTGACCCGGGGTGCGGTTCTGGTAGACGGGGTCAACGTCGAGCACTATGATTTGAGCGTGCTGCGCGGCGCCGTTGGGATGACGATGCAGGATGTCTTCCTTTTCTCGGCGCCGGTGGAGGATAACATCGCCTACGGCGCGTCCGACGCGCCTTTTGAGCGGATCCAAAAAGCTGCCGAGACAGCCGACGCCGACCGTTTCATCTCATCCCTCGCAGAGGGTTACCATACCATCGTAGGCGAACGGGGAACCGGACTGTCGGGGGGACAGAAGCAACGGGTTTCACTGGCTCGCGCCCTCCTGCCCGACCCGAAGATTATCATTTTAGACGACACCACCAGCGCGGTGGATATGGAGACCGAAAAACTGATCCAGCAAAGGCTCCGGGAGCGGTCCCGCAAGGCGACCACCCTGATCATCGCGCAGCGCGTCTCCTCGATCCGCCACGCAGACCGGATCTACATTCTAGAGAACGGACGGATCACCGAAGAGGGAAATCACAGTGAGCTGATGGCCAATAAGGGCTACTACTACCAGACCTGTCTGCTCCAGCAAGGCGGGCAGCCGACGGGAGGTGAGCGCAGTGGCGATTAAGCGCAGAAATACCTTCAATGTGGACGAGGAGCTGGACGCCCCGTTTGACTGGAAGCACCTGAAGCGGGCGGGTGGTTATGTCGCGAGGCACAAGGGCAAGTTCGTCAAGGCGTTCCTCATCAGCATCCTGTCCATACTCTTATCCCTCCTCACGCCTTTGCTCAGCATGATGGTGATCGACAGCTTCATCCCGGACAAGAACATCGCCGGGACGATGGCGGCGGGCGGCATCTTTATCGTCATCAGCGTCGTCATCGCGATTTGCAACCGCGCCCGCTCCCGGCTGAACAGCCTCTCGGGCCAGCACATCATCTCGGAAATGCGCGCCGATCTGTTCGCTCATCTGCAAAAGCTCCCCTTCGATTATTATGACAGCCGTCCGGCGGGGAAGATTTTGGTCCGTGTCGTCAACTACATCAATACGGTGGCGGACTTCCTCTCCAGCGGGCTGATCAACTTCCTAATCGAGCCGCTCGCGATGATCTTTATCGTGGTGTACGCGGCGGCGTTCGTCTCATGGCGGCTGACCCTGATCATGCTCTGCGGGCTTCCCCTCTTCGCGGTCTATATCTTTCTGATTAAGACCAAACAGCGCCGCGCTTGGCAGGTCGTTTCCAACAAGTCGTCCAACATGACGGCATACCTCGCGGAGAATATCAACGGTGTCCGGGTGACGCAGGCGTTCAGCAGAGAGACCGAGAACCAAGGCGTCATGGAGGACCAGCTTAACGAAAACCGCCGGGTCTGGATGAGGGCGGTGCGGATCAGCCACAGCATGTGGCCGGTCACCATGATGCTCGCCCGTCTGGTCACCGCCGCGATTTATGTCGTCGGCGTGGCGACGCTGGGCGGAGCCGAATCGGGGCTGACGGTGGGTGTTATCATCGCGATGGCGGGCTATGCCGGGCGGTTCTGGGGGCCCCTGCAAAACCTCGGGAACTTATATAACAACTTGGTCAACACCGTCGCCTATCTTGAGCGGATCTTCCAGGTGCTGGACGAACCGGTTACCGTCAGTGACCGGACGGGCGCCTATACGTTACCGAAGATTCAAGGGAATGTCACCTTTATGGATGTCACCTTCGAGTATGACCCGGGGATCCCCGTCCTGAAGGGGGTCACCTTCGAAGCGCAGGAGGGCGAATCGATCGCGTTGGTGGGTCCGACGGGTGCCGGCAAATCCACCGTCATCAACCTCCTGTCGCGGTTTTACAACATAGGGAGTGGCACGGTGTATATCGACGGGCATGACATCAACGAGGTTACCCTGCCCTCCCTGAGACGTCAGATGGGGATCATGCTGCAGGACACCTTCATCTTCTCGGGCAACATCATCGAAAACATCCGCTACGGGCGTCTGGATGCGACCGACGCCGAGTGCGTCGCGGCTGCGAAGACCGTCTTCGCGGATGAATTTATCGCGAAGCTTCCCAAAGGGTACTACACCCCGGTCAACGAACGGGGCGAGGGGCTTTCGGCAGGCCAGAAACAGCTCATCTCGTTCGCCCGTACCCTCTTAAGCGATCCGCGAATCTTAATACTGGACGAAGCTACCTCCAGCATCGATACCCACACAGAGAGGCTGGTTCAAGAGGGGATCGCCCGTCTGCTGGTGGGGCGCACCTCCTTCATCGTCGCCCACCGTCTCTCCACCATCCGGAATTGCACCCGGATTCTCTATATCGAGGGCGGAAATATCGCGGAGCAGGGCAGCCACGACGAATTGATCGCGCAGAAGGGGTTGTATTACAACCTGTATATGTCGCAAAGTTCCACAGATGATGGCGTTTGACAGATCGATGCCCTATATGATATACTTTTTCTTGTGCGCCGCACAAGAAAGAAGGGTTCCCACGTGAGTAACGAAGTACCCGCGCCGGACGATTTGCCCGGCCAAGCGGAATCCAAGGAAACCGACAGAAAAGGTCTCACCGATATGACGGTCGGACGTCCCCTCGGACATATCGTTCGGTTTTCGATCCCCCTTTTGATCGGGAATGTGTTCCAGCAGTTTTACAACATGGCGGACAGCATCATTGTCGGCAACTTCATGGAAAACCGCGACGCCGCGCAGGCTGCGGTCAACACGGGAATGCCGGTTATCTTCCTGATTGTCGCCCTCTTCGCCGGGCTTGGCATGGGAGCCACCATCCTCTTATCGCAGAACTACGGCGCGAAGCAGATGGACGCGGTTCGGAAGACCATCCGGACCGTCTACACGCTGGTATTGAGTATCAGCGTCCCGCTGACCATTCTCGGAATTGTCATCACCCCCTCGCTGATGCGCCTACTCGGGGTTCCCGGCAGTGAACTGGGCGACGGCACGATGGATATGGCGATTACCTATGTGCGGATCATCTTCATCGGCTTAATAGGTTCGCTCGGCTACAACATCAACGCCGGTATTCTGCAAGGACTCGGCGACAGTAAGACGCCGCTCCGTTTCCTGATTGTCTCCACCGTGATCAATGTGATCCTCGACCTCGTCTTTGTGGCAGTCTTCAACTGGGGCGTCGCGGGCGTCGCTATCGCGACCATCATCGCGCAGGCGTTTTCATGGATTTATGGCATCTGGTACATCCGTAAAAAGTATCCCGAGCTGGAGCTCTCCCTGCTCCGGCTGGGCGTCAGCCGCCCCATCCTCTCCAAGATGCTCCGGCTCAGCCTCCCCTCGGCGATCCAGCAATCCCTCTTCTCGATCGGCACCCTCTTCATGCAGCGCCTTGTCAACGAGGGCGGGGAATCATTTATGGCGGGCTTTGGCAACGCCACCCGGATCGACGCTTTTGTCTTCCTCCCGATCTTCAGCTTCTTTGCGGCTTTGACCACCTTTACGGGACAGAACATGGGAAAGGGACAGGTGGCGCGGGTCAAGCAGGGTTTCCGGCTGACGCTCGCCGTATCGCTGGGGGCGTATGCCGTCATCGCGACACTCACCATCCTGTTTGGACGCGCACTGCTCGGGATGTTCAACCAGACCGAAACGGTGATTGAATACGGGATGAACTACATCTATTCGGTCATCCCCTTCAGCTTCCTCATTATCATCCAATTCATGCTGGTCGCCGTCATGCGGGGTTCGGGTCAGGTGATGGTCCCTCTTTTCACCACCATCATCGGGTTCATCCTGATCCGCGTTCCGGCTGCGTACCTTCTCACCGAGTATTTTGACAAAACGAAGATGTTCTACTCCTACCCCATCGGCTGGATGCTCAGCATGACCGCCGCAGCCGTCGTCTACGCCACCGGGCGCTGGCAGCGCAAGTCTCTGGTGATCCGCGATTTGGGCGAGTCTCCCGCAACGTAATACCAACAGAGGGCAGTATCGGTTCCGATACTGCCCTCTGTTTTTGATTTACATCCCCTTGAACGAAGTCGGCGCGTTCGAGTCTGTTGTTTGGCCGTCCTGCGGGGCGGAGCCTCCGCCGAAATCAAACCTCCTGCCGCTACGAGAGGAACCGCCCATTCCGCCGAAACCACCCATTATCCCGCAGCCGCCCATCATGGTTTCGGCTTCTTTCAACTTCGCGGCCTCTTCCTCGTCGATCAAGCCGAACTCCAGACACTTATCAACCATCTGGTCCCGAAGCCCGGTCAGTTCGCCAAGCTGCTCATCTGTCAGCGCGGCCCACTTATCGAGACGCTCCTGCGCTTCCGCCATCCTGCCGCTCATTTCGCCTTGGAAGTCCTCCATCATTCCTTTGAGAGCTTCTCTTGCGTCCTCCCGCCACCGGAACTCCTCCTCCGGCGCGGCTTGCTGTTCGTCGGTAACTGGCTCATCGGGGATAATCGGCTCGCCGTTGAGGGTCGAAACCGCCGATACGCTCACCGCCGCGACGGCCAGCAGGACGCACAGTGCCATAAGTATTCGTTTGAGTTTCATAATCATTTCACCTCCTCCCCTTTATACACACAATACCGCCGAATTATTTCGGCGGTTTGGAGCGTTTGTGAATTGTTTGTAAACTTCGTTGTCTTGTCACAGCGCGGCCAGCTCCGCGCCCAAAATGACGACGGCGCAGATTAAAAAAACCCAGAACGCCAAGCCAACGAAGACGCCGATCGCGCCATACAGCGCGTCATACCGGGCGATGACCCGCATATAAACGCCGAACCCCCGCGAGAGCAAAAGCCACAGAACGGTCGCGAGAGCGGCGGAGAATGCCGTCCTCTTAGGGCGCTTCGGGGATCCCGGGGTGAGGGTATAGAGGGCAAAAAGGGTTAGGAAGATTACGGGTGCCGCCGACAGGACCAGAAACGAGGCGGTGAGGGAGAGCGCCAGCACGGCTAAGAACCCCACGGTGAAGACGGCAGCCATCACCCGCGCCCGGAGGAACTTCCAAAAACTTTCGTCCACCCGTCCAATATACGCCTGACGCACCCCGCACATCAGCGCCCAAACCCCCGAGGACGCCGCCCAAACCGTGCCGAGCAGGACGATGGGGGTGATTCGCCGGGGACCCGTAACACCCTCGAACGCACGGAGCAGGTCGGGGGGCAGAAAACCCGCCATCGCGCGGAACCCGTTTCCGGTTCGGCTGAGCGCCCAGCCGGCGAGCATCATCAAAGGAAAGAGGGACAGGAGGAAGAAAAAAGCGGTCTTGGCGGCGACCCCAAACGAGTCGTCCCGCCGGATGTGCCGGATATAGCGCATCAACCCCTCCGCCAGGCGTCTCTTTGTCATCGGAAGCAGACAGCCGCCCATCCGTCCCGAAGACGGGTCGTCTCGGCGGAAAACCCGGCGTTCTTGGCGGCACTCAGCACATCCCCCAAACGTTGCCCGATCACTCCGGACACGATCCAAGCCCCATCCGGCGCCAAAATGCCCGGGATCAACGGAGCCAGCGGGATGATAACATCCGCGACGATATTGGTGAAGACAATATCGTACTGTTTGTCGGACAACGGAAACTCCCCTGATAAAAAATCGCCGGGGAAGGCGATATACCGGTCTTCCAGTCCGTTCAGCACGGCGTTTTCCTTCGCGGTTACCGAAGCGCCCGGGTCAATGTCGATCCCAACGGCGCTTGCCGCGCCAAGCTTGAGGGCACAGAGCCCCAAAATCCCGCTTCCGCATCCGATGTCCAGCACCTTCTTCCGAGACGGCTGCGCGGGTTCCAGCAGCTCCAAACAGAGCCGAGTGGAGGCGTGAAGCCCTGTGCCAAAGCTCATCCCAGGATTGTTGAGGAAAACCGCCCGCCCCTCCGGATTCTCCAACGGGAGCCACGCAGGCTGGATCAACAGCCTGTCCCCGATCGGCGTCGGTTTATAGTATTGCTTCCAGGCATCCGCCCAATCCTCCTCGTCCCGTTCCCGGACGGATAAGCCGGGGACGAGGACGCGAAGCTTTGCGATGTCCTCGTCGGGGCGAAGGTATAGTTTTACGGCGCAGCCTTCGCCAGAAAGAATCTCTTCATCGAAAAGCTCCCAGATGGGACGGGCGGCGTCCAGTTCACGAGGGTCAACAACCTGAAAACTCTCGAACCCCTCCGCCACCAGACGGGCGGTCAGGATATCCAGATGGTTCGGTTCCGTCGGAAGGGTGACCTCCAGCCAGCGGCTCATAGGAGTTCTCTGTACGCGGCTTCGGTCTGCGGTTTCCCAACGACCGATAAGCTCACTTGCCCGAAATCGAAGACTCTTGCCGCAATCTCCATCACATCGTCCTTCGTCACGGCGTCCACCCTAGCGATCACGTCGTCAATCTCTCGGGCGCTTCCGAAGGTGAGGACGGCGTTCCCCAACCCGCTGGAGCGGTGGGTGGTCGACTCCTCCGACATCAGGATGTTCGCCTTCCGCTGTTCCTTCGCGCGGGTCAGCTCGGCGTCGGTGGGTCCGTCCTGAACGAACTCTTCGACCACCTTTTTTGTCAGCTCCAGCGCCTGTCCCTCAGAATCCCGGCTGAGGGCGAGATAGACGCCCGCGACGCCGGTGTCTTGATGCTCAACAACGTAGGAGTATACCGAATAGCAGAGCCCCTTTTCCTCCCGCACCGTCCGGAAGAGCCGGGAGGACATCCCCGACCCGAGGATCGCCGTCAGCACCCGGTAGGCTTGAATTCGTTCCCGGTCCTGCGGAAGCCCCGGAAAGCCCAGACAGAGGTGGTTCTGCTCGATCTTCTTTTCGCAGAGGGTAAACGCCGGCGCGTAGAACGCCGGGGCCGCCGGGGGGCACTCACTGGCTTCCAGTCTGTTCAGCAAACCCTCCAGCTGTTCCAAGTCGCCGGGAGAGTAATGCCCGGCGAGAGCGACGACGATATCGCAGGGGCGGTAATTCCGCTTCTTATACTCCTTCAGCTTAGCGGCCGTCATCCCCTCCAGTGTCGGGCGGGTCCCCAGCACCGATTCGCCCAGCTTCATCCCCGGATAGACCGAGGCATAGAGGTTTTGGTAGACCAACTCCTCCGGCGTGTCCTCGTACATCGCGATCTCCTCGATGATCACACCCCGCTCCAGCTCCCAGTCTTCTTCATGGAAACGCGGAGAGAAAAACAGGTCGCCCAGTAGGCCGATTGCCTCCGGGAGGTGGGTATCCAGCGCGTGGGCGTAGAAACAGGTACTTTCCTTAGTGGTGTAGGCGTTGACCTGACCCCCAATGGCATCCATCATCGCGGCAAGCTCGGCGGCCGAATGGGTCTCGCTCCCTTTGAACACCATATGTTCGATGGCATGGGACGCGCCGCCCATCTCAGCCGGTTCATGGCGGGAACCGTGACCCACCCAAAACCCGACGGCGGCGCTCCGCACATGCTCCATATACTCGTGGACGATCCTAGCGCCGTTGGGAAGCATTTTCATCTGTATCATACCGAAACCCCTTTTTAGCAATACAGGGACACCGGTTAGGGTGTCCCTGTTTGGTTTGTTTGATTCTCAGCCGTTGGGTACCGCGTCTTTCTTAGAAAGGTTGATCCGGCCCTTTTCGTCAGCGCCCAGATACTTGACCCAGACCATATCGCCAACGTTCAGGACATCCTCCACCTTGGCGACCCGGAAGTTCTCCAGCTTCGAGATATGAACCATCCCCTCCTTGCCGGGGGCATACTCGACGAACGC
>JAISVO010000037.1 GCA_031271525.1 Oscillospiraceae bacterium | reverse complement strand
TCGCCCCGCTCCGGGTAAACGTGTCAAGCGAGAGCAAAAGGACCGCCAAGTCATCCGGACGCAATTCTTGCAGGGTTCTCAAGCAGTCATCGCCAAAGGGGATGATCCGGCAGTTGGGCAGATCCATCGCCTCGGCAAGCACTCTCTGCCCCTCATCGGTGACAATCACTGCCGAGGAGAAAGCCCCGCACCAATCAGCGAGCGCAGTTTTCATGCCGTACCTCCGGCTTTGTCATCGGGTCCCTGTTCCCGCATGTATGCCATACCGTACGAATGCTTTCATTTTCCAATGCAAAAGCGCGCGAAGATCTCGTCGATGATCTCCTCCCGCACCCGGCGCCCGGTCAGCTCGCCAACCGCCGCGAGGGCGCGTTCCAGCTCGGCGAGGACGGCATCCTGCGTCACGCCCTCCCGGAGCGCCGTCAAAGCGTTGCGGACGGCGTCCATCGTGCGGCGGATTGCCGCCGCTTGGCGCTCGTTGGTCAGCACCGAGCCGTCGTACAAAGTCGCCCCGCCGTCGAACAAACGCCGCAGCGTGCTGTCCACGGCGTCCAGCCCCTCCCCGGTTAACGCGGACACCGGGATCACGTGCAAAAACGCCGCTTCAAGCTGTTCCCGCTCCAGCTTTTGGGGCAGGTCGGACTTATTGATCAGGACTAGGCTCTGCCGGTCCCGCGCAAGGTCCAGCACGGCGCGGTCCTCTTGGGTCAGGTCCTCCGAACCGTCCAGCGTCACGAAAAGGAGCTCGGCGCTCTCGGCGGCGCTCCGGGCGCGCTTCACCCCCGCCTCCTCGATGTCGTCCCGGGTGTCGCGGATTCCCGCGCCGTCGGTCAGGCGGAGCTTCATACCGCCGATCGTAACAACCTCCTCCAGCGTGTCCCGCGTGGTGCCGGGCCGGGGGGAAACGATGGCGCGCTCGTAGCCCGCGAAGGCGTTGAGGAGCGAACTCTTTCCGACATTGGGCTTGCCCAAAATCGAACAGCGCAGCCCTTCCCGAAGGAGAAGCCCCTTCCCCAAGGTCGTCAACAGGGTTTCCAGAGTTTCCAAAACCGATTGCAAAACCTCGGCGGGGGGACCCGTCTCGATGTACTCCTCGGGGTAATCGGCGGCGGCATAGAACTGCGCGATCAAGCCCGACAGGCGGTCATACATATCGGAGAACACCCGCCCGATCTTGCCGTCCAGCTGACCGGCGGCGTTCCGGGCGGCGTCGCGCGTCTCGGCGGTCACCAGATCGCAGACAGCTTCCGCTTGGGAGAGCGACATCTTCCCGTGCAGGAAGGCGCGGCTGGTAAATTCCCCGGGCTTGGCGGGCGCCGCGCCCGCTAGGTACAGGGCCTCCAGAACGGCGCGAAGGGCCGGGATGCTGCCGTGCATATGCAGCTCGGCCATATCCTCGCCGGTGTAGGAGTACGGCGCGATCATCCGGACAGCCATCCCGGCGTCCAGCAGTTCGCCGTCTACGATCACCTTGCCGAGCATCATTACCCGAGGCTTCCAGCGTTCCGGCGGAAGCCCCCGATTCTCGGCAAAGACGGCTTTCAGCAGTGAAAAAGACCGGGGGCCGCTGAGGCGGATTATCCCGATTGCGCCGGAGAGCGGCGGTGTCGCCAGCGCGGCAATCGTTTCCATCATAGCGCGTTCCCCCTTATCAATATCCCTTTACAGGCGCGGAAGGTCCTTCCCCTCGTCCAGCAGCGCAAACCGGTTCAGCAGCTTTTCCCGGAGGGAGGTCCATGTGATATACAGGCCCAAATTCTCCCCGTTTCGTACAATCAGGTATTGCCGAGCGCCGAGGGGATACAGCTCGACGACATCCTTGTCCCGACCGTCAACAAAGCTCATCGTCAGCCGGTATTCGGGTTCACCCGAAGGGATCTCGGCGTCGGTGCCGCCGTCGTGCATCACCCGGAGCGCCGCCACATAGAGCCGGCGGGCGTTGGTTTCGCCCGTCTCGTCCGCGCCGGTCATCTCGGTCCCGTCGAGGAAGCCCCGTAATGTCGCGTCCTCGTGGTGCTCAAAGGTCAGTTCCCGGGTCGTTCCGTCCAGCTCGAAGGTCACCCCGCTGACCTCGGTGATATCGTAGATCCATATCTGCGAGGTCCGGAGGTCCGCATAGCCAGCGTCGAGGAAGGCGTAGCTCCCGGCGGTATCCAGCAGAACGCAGGGAATCCCCTCCATCATAACATACCGTCCGGCTCGTTCGCTGTCGAAATCCCCGATTAGGATCGTCCCCGTCCAGCCGTCCGCGCCGGTGAGGGTCAGCCTCGCCGGTTCGTCCAGCCCGTAGACAGACAGGTCGGCGGGGTTTTCCTCGACAATCCCGCTCGGCGCAATATCCGCCGCGGGGGTCATCAGGATATTCTCGATATTGTAGTCGTTGCATTCCGCTTCCCGGGGACTTGTCAGATGATACCGCGACGTCTCAATGGGCATCCCCTCGATCTCAAGGTCGGTCCTGCGCATGACTTCATAGGTCTCGCCCGACTTCTCCAGCACAAAGGCTGTGATCTGCGACCAAGCCGGGGACTCCTCGGTTACCCCGGGGACTTTCAAAAAGGTCAGGTCGTAATAGTCCTCGGCGGACTGGGTCAAACTCTCCGACTGCGCCGAGGTCAGCAGGAAGACGGTCCGCTCCCCGCTCCGGCAGGCGTACCGCCCGGTCCCCGTCGCGCTCCGTACCCCTATCAGAAACTCCGCGCTCGTCCCGTCTGCGTATTGCAAGCGCCACCGGGTCTCGGGGCTTGTCAGCCCAAACAGGGCGAGCTGGTCGTCGTCCGCGTTCTCGGTAACCACCGTCACGCCGGGGAGGTTGATCGCATGGTTAAAAGCCGCCCGCAGCAGGGTCACGTTCCCGGGAAAGAGCGCACCGGGGAAGGAGAGGGTGTAGGCGCTGTCGGCGTACTGGATGCCAAACTGCCTGCCGCTCTTTGGGGTAAAGGTTACGCCCGTCACATTGTCCGCCGACTCGCGGATCAACTCAACCGTCTCGGCGGGGGTGGGGGAGGGTTCCGGCTCCGCCGCTTCGGGCGCGAGGGTCAGGAGGAGGACGATTCCGGCGGAGAGGACAAGGAGGACTGCGAGACCGGCAATCAACGCGGTTTTCATAGGTTCTTCCTCCGCCTCCATGTCAGGATCCCGGCAATAATGATCGCGAGGGGGACAAGGATGACGAGGATCACCAGCACCGAGGTAACCTGCCCGGGGGTGACTTCCAGATAGGCGCTGACCGCCGGCTTCGCGGGGATATAAACGTCTCCGCCGCTGTAAGGGTTCAGGTCGGTGAGAAGGCCCGCCGGTACCATATAGTTGTTAAATTGGGTGGAAAGCTCAAGGATTTCATTCACGATCAACCCCGAGTTGAGGACAATCATATAGGAGTCGAACTGGTTGTCCGCGTCGTCGTACTGGCTCTGCCGCACCGAGGCGCCCACCGTGAAGGGCCCTTGAACGTCTCCCTCCGCCTGCTCCAGCGCGTCGGGCGCCACTTGGTTGCCGCCATCCTTCGCGTAGGAGGTTTCAAAGGTTGTCAGGATTGGGCTGAATACCCGGGTGCCCTGTTCGCCGGTCGGCCAGACCGAGCGGATCGGGCGTCCGTACAGAAGCCCGACTGCCACCTGCTGCTCGCCGTATAGGCTCATCGAAGCCGGGGTATTGGCGTCTCCGACAACTCTGGCGCCAAGGAAATACGGATAGTTAAAATTATAGGTGTAGTCTAAAATAAGCTGATTCTGAACCTCGACGCCCCACTCGGCGAGGTACTGGTCGAAGGCGGTCAGCCCGGTTGTTTGGAAGTCGTAGCCGACGATGGTATTGCCGCCCGAACCCATATAGACATCCAGCTTCTCGATCTCAAAATCGTTAAAATCCCGGGTCGGGGCGTTGATGATCACAAGGTCGGTATCCTCGGGGATCTCCTCCATCACAAGGTTGACGTCGGAGCATTCATATCCGTAGCGCTCCAGCATCGTCCGCAGGGCGGCGTTCTCCGCCTCTTCATGCCCGCCGATGAAGACCGCGTGGGCGACCTCTTCGTTTAGGACGTATTGGATGGCGTAGATCAGCTCCTGATCGGCGTTGAACGCTTGAACGACCTCCATGTTGGCGTCATAGGTCTGGGTGATCATCGCTCTCATGTTAAACGATTTGGAACGGCGGCCGCTTTTGACGATGACATCGCCCTCGGTAAACGCCGAAATGCCCGGATATTCCTCCGACAGATTGGGGTTGAGGTTCGGGTCGAGGTATCGGAAGCTGATCCGTCCTCCCGCCGCCGCGTTATACTGCTGGAGGATGTTTGTCATCAGGTCGTCTTCGGTTGGGGTCAGCACAACAACCTCAATATCCTCCCGGAGGTTTCTCAAGACCTCCTCCGCTTCGGAAGAGAGGGAGAAGAGCTTCATCGCGGTGAGATCCGCCTTGAGGTAGAACCGGGACGTCAGGATTCCCGCGAAGATATTGAACAGCACGATAGCCGCGAGGAAGATCGCGGTGATCAGCAGCGAGAAACCGCCGTATTTCAGCTTCTTCCCCATTATGACCACCTCCGCTTCTCAAGGACTCGAACCGTCAGGAATAAAAATACCGCGCAGATTGAAAGAAAATACACAAAGTCATCCAGCGCGAGGAGCCCCATCGAGATGTCGCTGTACCGCCCGAAGATCGAGACAAACCGCAGGGCGGTGACCGCCCAGCCCGGCAGAGCCGTCGCAAGATTCGCGGTCAGCATCTCCAACAGATACAGCCCGACAAAGAGCCCGAGGGACCCGACAGCGGCAATCACTTGGTTCTCGGTCAGCGAGGAGATAAAGATGCCCATTGCGATATACGCCGCGCCGATCGTGATGATCCCAAGGTAGTTGCCCAATACCTCCGCCATATTGTTCTGCCCGATCAGCGCGATGGCGGAAGGCCAGAGCAGGCTCAGCAGCAGCAGGCAGAAGAAGATGGATAGGGACGCGAGGAACTTCCCCATCACAAGCCCCGAAAGCTTGACCGGGGAGGTGAAAAGGAGCTGGTCGGTTTTCTGCCGGTATTCCTCGGAGAAAATCCGCATCGTGAGGATGGGGGTTAAGAACATCATCACCATCAGCATAAAGCTGAAGATCCCCGCGAGGGAATTTGAGCGGGTGCTGACATTCGCGATGTTGTAGAGGTAGAAATACAGATTGAGGACGAGAATGTACCCGCCCAGATAGACAAACCCGATGGGTGTCGTGAAGTACGCCCTGAAGTCCCGCTTGAAGATTGCCAGCATCGTTCACCCCTCCTCAGACTCTGTTTTTTCGTGCCCCGTCTCAGTCAGCTTGAGGAAGATCTCCTCCAGCGAGGCGTCCTGCGGACGGAGCATCAGCAGAGGGTAACCGGCCTTCGCGAGCGCCGAGAACATCGGCTTGCGAATATCCACATTGGGGCGGCTCTCCAGCACGAAGTCGTGGCTCCCGCTCTCCATTTCGCCAAGCTCGGAGACATTCTGGATCCCGTCCTGATCCCGCAGCAGCGCCAGCACCTGACTCTTCGGGCCGGCGATACGGGCCAGCAGGGTCCGTTCGCCGCCGATCGAACCGGCGAGGTTCTCCGGCTTGTCGTCCGCGACGATCAAGCCCTGCGAGATGACGAGCACCCGTTCGCAGACCGCCGATACCTCGGGCAGGATGTGGGTGCTGAGGATGATGGTACGGCTTTTGCCCATATCCTTGATGACGTTCCGGATCTCCACGATCTGGCGCGGATCCAGTCCGACGGTGGGCTCGTCCAAAATCAGCACGTCGGGGTCGCCGATCATCGCCTGCGCCAGCCCGACCCGCTGCTTAAACCCTTTTGAGAGGTGCCCGATCAAGCGGAAATAGACATCGGTCAGCCCCGCCATCTCGCAGACCGAACCGATGTGGTCCTTCTGGCTGGGGGAACGAACCCCTTTCAGCTCGTAGACAAAATCCAAGTATTCCTCCACCGTCATCCCCAAATGGAGGGGAGGCTGCTCGGGCAGGTACCCGATGTGACGTTTTGCCTCCCGGGGCTTCTCGAGGATGTCGAAGCCCGCGACGGTGACCGTCCCGATGTCGGCCGACAAATATCCGGTGATGATATTCATCGTAGTCGTCTTTCCCGCGCCGTTCGGACCCAAAAAGCCTACGATCTGCCCCTCGGGGATGGAGAAAGAGATGCCCTTGATCCCCCGGTTCTTGCCGTAGGTCTTTGTGAGGCTCTTTACCTCAATCATTTGATACCCCTCTCTGTAAAAGCGTTCCGCCGCTGATTATACCATGCTTGTCCAAAACAGATTTTAAGAATGTATGAACATTATATCATAATATGTCAAGATGGGGGCGGCCCCGCGCGGCAGGCGAACAGGATCCGCCTCTACACTTCCGCCGTCATGCCCTCGTAGACGACGGAAACGCCGCGCGTATGCATCCGCTCAATCAGCTCGCTCCGTTCCGTTCCGCCGTCGGCGCTCACCACGTAGAACCAGACTGCCTGTTTCACGCAGCCCAGCTGGTAGAGCCTGCGGCGAGTTGTGAGTATATCCTCCTCAGTTTGGTGGTTCGGGGTAATATTCACCGTCACGCAGTCCAAACTGACCGCGTGGATTACCCGTCCGGCAAGGGCGTCCCACGTCTCCTCGGGGAAGTACCCCGAGTTGTTTCCGCACAAAAAGGTCTTTCCTTCCCGCTCAATGACATAGATCAATCCGCCGGCGCTGTTTCGGGCCGGCAGCGGGGTTATGGTATAGCCGCTTACGGCGTTCGTTTGGAAGGGACGCAGGCCGAGGGTATTCAAAACGGTGAACTCCGGCCCGGCGGCAACAGGTGCCTCAGACAGACCGACGAGAAGGCTTGTGTCGATCTGCAGGGCGCGGACGTCGTGCCGCTCCCGCGCCGCGCCGGGCACCGTTCCTAAAAATTGAATCCGCATACAGTCTCCCCCTCCTTCAATCGGTGATCAAAACCATGACTTCCAGTATATAGTATGCTCGTTATTTTTGCAAGAGCGGAAATGAGCCGTACAATACAAAATGTATATCGTTCATTTCCGCCGCGCGCTTAAACGCTCGAATAGGTTGAAACCCCCGAAAGACTATGGTATACTCTTGGTAAGGAGTCTGTCGGGGAGGATTCGCCGTGGACCGTGTGAAAGAGAGCGTAAAGCGGCTCAAAGCCGCGTTCGGCGACCGGGTGGCCCTCCGGGACCACGGGCACTATGTGCGCCTTGAGGGATCCCTTCGCGTATGGGAGGACGTCGTCCGCGCGGGGTCGATCGCCGCGAAAGCCTTGAAGAAGCGCAAGTCGGTGGTCAACGCCATCGTGTGTGAGGAGCTTCCGGCGCCCAAACCGCAAGAGCCAGCCGTACGGGATCTCGTGCTGGACAACACCCGCCCCGACGTGCTGATCATCGGCGGCGGGGTCGTCGGTTGCGCCATCGCGCGGGAGCTGAGCCGCTATAAGCTGGACATTCTGCTGGCGGAGAAGGAGTATGACGTCGCGCTCCACGCGTCCTCGCGCAACGACGGTATGGTCCACCCCGGGATTGACCTGCGGCGGGGAAGCCTGAAGCATACCTACAATCATCTGGGAAACCGGATGTATGACGATCTATGCCGGGAGCTGGGCGTTCCATTCAACCGCTGCGGACAGTACCTGTGCTTTCCGGGCCGGCGGTGGCTGCCGGCGCTGTACGGCTCGCTTGTCTATTGGGCTTGGCAGGGACTACGCGGCGTAAAAGTCCTCCGGAAAAAGGCGCTCAGGCAAGCGGAACCGGCTTTGGACCCAAAACTCACGTCGGCGCTCTTCTTCCCCAGCGCCGGGAGCGTCTGCCCCTACGGCATGACGATCGCCCTTGCCGAGAACGCCGCGGAAAACGGCGCGAAGATTTCCCTGAACACGGTTGTCGAGGGGATGGAGGTTTCAGGCGGCGTTATTCAAAGTGTCGCCACCAACCGGGGCACGCTCCGTCCCAAGGTTGTCGTCAACGCGGCGGGAGTGTACAGCGACGAGGTCGCGGCTTACGCGAATGACCAATTCTTCTCGATCCATCCGCGAAGGGGCACCAACGCTCTTCTGGACAGCAAGGTAAGCGACAGCCTGACAAACTCCATCGTCGCCTCTTACGGGATGAGCGAGACCAAGACGACCCACTCAAAAGGCGGGGGCATCGTACGCACCGCCGAGGGGAATATCCTTGTGGGGCCGGACGCCGTGGAGACACCCGAAAAAGAAGATTTTTCAACAACCCGGATCAGTATCGAGAATGTCTTCGCAAAACACCGCCGCACCGTACCGGCTCTCTCCGAGAGGGCGGTCATTACCTATTTCACCGGCGTGCGCGCTCCCACTTATGAAGAGGACTTCATTATACAGACAGGGATTTCCACACGGAACATCGTCCACGCGGCGGGGATCCAATCCCCCGGGCTAACGGCAGCCCCCGCCATTGCGAAGGAGATCGCACGTCTTGTCACTTCGTACCTCCGCGAACAATCTGGGGCGGCTGTTCCGGCAAACGAGTCGTTCAACCCGGTCCGTAAGCCCATCGTCAAGACGGCACACCTCCCCGACCATGAGCGGGAGGGGCTGATTCAGAAGAACCCGGACTACGGCGTGATCGTCTGCCGGTGCGAAGAGGTGAGCGCCGGAGAGGTCAGGGACGCGCTCCGCCGCCCGGTGCCCTGCGCCACGGCAGACGGCGTAAAACGCCGGGTCCGCCCCGGGATGGGGCGGTGTCAGGGAGGGTTCTGCTCCCCGCTGGTGGCGCGGATCATCGCGTCCGAAACGGGTCTTCCGCTGGAGAGTGTGATGAAGAGCGCCGAAGGGAGCGCTGTCGTCGTCGGCGGGGTGAAGGAGGTGCTGCCGTGATTTCGTCCCATTATGACGTCGCGGTCATCGGGGGGGGACCGGCGGGGATGGCCGCCGCGCTGGCCGCCCGCGAAGCCGGGAGCAAGGTAATCCTTATCGAGCGGGAGGCGAGGCTCGGCGGGGTGCTCAAGCAGTGCGTCCACGACGGCTTCGGTTTGCTCCGCTTCGGGGAACGCCTCACCGGCCCCGAATACGCTTATCGCTACGAAACACTAGTGCGGAACACCGACATCACTGTCGCAACGGGCAGCTTTGTCACCCGTATCGGCCAAGACGGCGGCGCGTTTACCGCCGCCTTGGTGAGCCGGGACGGGCTTCGCGCGGTGACCGCAAAAAGCGTGGTGCTCGCGACGGGATGCCGGGAACGCACGGCGAAGCAAATCGGTATCCACGGCACCCGCCCGGCGGGCATCCTTACGGCGGGGACCGCGCAGTACTATGTGAACATTTTGGGGAAGCTTCCGGGTAAGCGTTGCTTGGTGCTGGGCAGCGGCGACATCGGCTTGATCATGGCGCGCCGGCTCACGCTGGAAGGCGCTTCCGTGCTGGGCGTCTATGAGGCGAAGCCCACGCCCGGCGGTCTGACCCGGAACGTCGCCCAATGCCTCGACGACTACGATATCCCTTTGTATACCAGCAGTACGGTCACTCGGGTGTTCGGGCGAAACCGGCTGGAAGCAGTTGAGGTCAGCGCGGTCGATGCCGCGATGCGCCCGGTTCCGGGGACCGAAACGGTGGTTGAGTGCGATTGCCTCCTCCTCTCGGTGGGCCTGATCCCGGAGAATGAGCTTGCTGAAAAGCTGGGGGTTCCCCTCGGCGCGGGCGGCGGCCCGGTGAGCGACCACAACTGCATGACCCTTGCGGACGGTGTGTTCAGCTGCGGCAACGCGCTCCATGTGAGCGATTTGGCGGACTATGTCTCCGAAAGCGCGGCGCTTGCGGGAGCGCGGGCGGCTTCCTATCGGCCCGGTAAACGGACGCTCGTATTCCTTCAGCCGGACGAGCGCTTCCAGATTGTCTCGCCGCAAGCGATTGACGGATCGAGGCTGACCGACGACCCGGTCTTTTTCTTCCGGAGCGCCACCGAGAAGGGCAGGACGACGGTTCGGGCGGAGCTGGACGGCAAAGTGATCCTTGAAAAGCGGTATTCCCAGCTGCGACCGCCCGAAATGGAGCGCTTCTCGCTGCCGGCCGGTCAGCTGGCGCTGACCGCGTCAAGCAAATTGACCTTGCGGATGGAGGATGCCGTATGACAAAGATGCTCTGCATCGTCTGCCCCGTCGGATGCCGTCTCACGGCGGTCCAAGAAGGCGGCGCCGTCACGGTGACAGGAAATCTCTGCCAAAAGGGCGAGGCGTTTGGGGCCGCCGAACTGCAAAACCCGATGCGAACCCTCCAAACAACCGTCCGGACGGTGTTCCCGGACGCCCCGGCGCTGCCGGTGCGGAGCGCGGGGGAGATACCGAAGGGTTTGATCCCCGCGGCGCTCCGGGAGCTTGCGGACATCGTGGTCGATACCCGCACGGGGTGCGGTGGCGTGATCCTTGACAACCTCGCCGGAACGGGGATTTCCGTGATCGCGACGAGTGACATCTTAAGGGAGGCGGAATAAGTCATGCCGTTGGTACTGACCTTTGACATGGGGACCCAAAGCGCGCGGGCGATGTTGGTGGACCCGGAGGGGAACGTCGCAGCCCTCGCGCAGAAGCGCTATGAGACACCCTACCTTTCGCCGAACCCGGGGTGGGCGGAGCAGGACCCCGAGTTTTACTGGCGGGCGGTCTGCGAGGTGGGGAACGCGCTGAAGGCGAAAGCGGGCGGTCTGTGGAAGGATATCATCGCGGTTACCTGCACCACCATCCGGGACACCTGTCTTTGTCTCGACGAAAACGGCGCTCCCCTCCGCAACGTCATCCTGTGGCTCGATAAACGGGAGGCGAAGAACTTAGGGGTTCTTCCGCCGGTTTCCAGCCTGATGTTCGAGATCGCCCGGGTGGGGGATACGGTGCGCCTCCAGCGGAAGGTGAGCGCGTGCAACTGGATCGCGAAAAATGAGCCGGAGGTTTGGGCAAAAACGCGGTTCTTCGTCCTCATTTCGGCGTGGCTGACGCTTAAACTGTGCGGCAGCCTGACCGACTCCACGGCGAGCACCATCGGGCATGTTCCGTTCGACTCGAAGATCCGGAACTGGATGAAAAAAACCGACCGCCGCCGGGGTGTCTTTGAAATCGACGAGGGGATGCAGTATCCGCTTGTGGAACCGGGGGAGACTCTGGGGAAAATCACAGCCGCGGCGGCTTCCCAAACCGGCGTGCCGGAGGGGCTTCCGCTGATCGCGACCGGGAGCGACAAGGGTTGCGAGACGCTGGGGCTTTCGTGCTTGGGGCCGGACAGCGCGGCGCTCAGTTTCGGTACGGTCGCCACCGTTCAGGTAACAACAAAGGACTATGTCGAGCCGATGCTGTTCATCCCGCCCTTTCCCGCCGTGGTGCCGGGCTGGTACAACCCCGAGATGGAGATCTATCGGGGGTATTGGCTGATCTCGTGGTTTAAGCGGGAGTTCGCCGAAAAAGAGGTGCGGGAGGCCGCAGTTCTCGGCATCCCCCCCGAGAAGCTCTTGAACGAGCGGCTGGCCGAAGTGCCCCCCGGCTGTGACGGGCTGATCTTCCAACCCTACTTCACCCCGGGCTTGGTGATGCCCCACGCGAGAGGCTCGATCATCGGTTTCTCCGACGTACATACCCGGATCCACATCTACCGAGCGATTGTGGAGGGGATCAACTTCGGGCTGATGGACGGGCTGCAGACAATCGAAAAGCGCGCAAAAATGGATATACGAAAGCTGTTTGTCGCGGGGGGCGGCAGCCAGAGCGACGAAATCTGCCAGATCACCGCCAACATGTTCGGTCTGCCGGTGCACCGTATCCAGACCCACGAGGTCAGCGGAATCGGCTCCTCGATGGTCGCCTTTATCGCGAAGGGCGTATTCGGCTCCTATGAAGAAGCCGTCGCGAGGATGGTGCATATCAAGGACACCTTTACCCCCAAGGAAGCCGAGCGCGAAGTATATCGGCGTCTCTACGACGAAGTGTTCACCAAGATCTTCGGCAGGCTGTCGCCGCTGTACCGGCAGATCAGTGAGATTACCGACCGAACGGAGGAATCCCGTCATGGCGCATCCGTATAAAGGGTTCGAACCGAAATGGTTTACCGGGGAGTTCCCTCAAAATTCCTACCGTTCGGTCTTCAAGTGGGGCGATCCCCTCACGATCAAGGCTCCGAGGGAGTCGTTGTACACGCTGATGAAGGAGCGGTTCGGCTTGACCGACGACGATTTCCGGGACTACCGGGAGGATCTGGGGCTGGGCGAGGTTCGCTTCAACATCCCCGTCTCCCTAACAAAGACGCAGATGGGAACGCTACGCGGGATCGTCGGGGACGGGTTTGCCCGTACCGACGACTACGCCCGGTTTAGCGTGGCGTACGGCAAGACGATGTATGACCTCCTGCGGTCCCGGGGCAAGATCGTAGAGAATGTCCCCGATATTGTCCTCTACCCCGACACCAAGGAACAGATTGAGCAGATTGTGGAATATTGTACCAAGGAAAAAATCCCTGTCTATGTCTATGGGGGCGGGTCATCCGTAACTCGGGGGGTGGAGTGCGTGAAGGGCGGCGTGTCGCTGGATATGCGGCTCCGCTTCAATAAAGTGATCGCCTTCAACGAGACTGACCAGACAATCACAGTGCAGGCCGGGATGAGCGGTCCGCGTTTGGAGGAAGTCCTGAACAACGCCAAGACGGAATTGAGGGCCAAGCGGGCGTATACCTGCGGGCACTTCCCCCAGAGCTTTGAGCATTCGTCGGTGGGCGGTTGGGTCGTCACCCGAGGGGCGGGGCAGAACTCCACCTATTACGGCTGTATCCAAGACATCGTTTTAGGGCAAGAATACGCGACTCCCAAAGGGCCTATCAAGACAGATTGTTATCCCCGCAAGGCGACGGGTCCCGACATCGGCTGGATCATGATGGGGTCGGAAGGCGCGTTCGGGGTCCTCACTCACGTCACCCTGAAGGTTTTCCGCCATATGCCGGAGACGGTGAAACGGTTTTCCTTCATGTTCCGGGACTGGGAGACGGCGCAAGCCGCGGCGCGGGACATCATGCAGAGCGAAGCGGGTTACCCGTCGGTATTCCGCCTGTCCGACCCAGAGGAAACCGATATTATGCTGCATATGTACGGCGTAATTGATTCCCCGCTACGGCGCCTGTTTACCCTAAAGGGTTTTCGTCAGAACGAGATGTGCCTGTTTTTAGGATTTACAAACGGCGAACGGGGCTTTTCCAAAAACTGCGCCAAAAATGTCCGACAGGTCGCCAAGAAATACGGAGGGTTCGGGCTGACGGGAATTGTCACCAAGGCGTGGGAGAAGGGGCGGTTCTCCGACCCTTACCTGCGGGACACGATGCAGGATTTCGGCATCGTTATGGACACGATGGAATGCAGCGTAAACTGGAGCAATATGAGCAAGGTGCACAGAGAGGTGCGGGCTTATGTAAAAAGCCGCGAAAACACCATCTGTATGACCCATATGAGCCATGTCTACCCGCAGGGCGCGAACCTGTACTGGATTTTCATCACAATGGAGAGCGACCCGGAGGCGTTCAAGGCGTTCCACGCGGGTATCCTCGACGCGATCCAAAAGAGCGGCGCTTCGATGAGCCACCACCACGGCATCGGCAAATCGTTCGGCCCGTGGCTGGAGGGGAGCATAGGGCGAAATGAATATAGCCTTTTGCGCTCGTTAAAAAGCCACTTCGACCCGGACAACATCATGAACCCCGGCGGCACGCTGGGGTTCGACCTAAACGAGGAGGAGAAGAGATTCCCTTAAGAGCGGTTTACCCTTCGGGGACAAACGCGTACTCAATCCAATCGGTAAAGACTCCGTCCGCGACAAGCAGATGGGCACGGAGTCCCCTCGCGTGGAGGTTGAAGGCGTCGGGAGGGCAGGTTTGGTTCTCGACGCAGAAATAGCTTTCTCCCGGCGGCGTGAATACGACGAAATGGCTAAACGACGGTCCGGCGTCCAGTTCCGTGCGGAACGGGATGCCGGCGTAGCGGAGGACCGCTTTTTTCCCGGGTTCGCGCCCCGTATAGACCTCGTCCAACGGCGGTCCCGAAAGGGTCCGTCCCTGCCGCAGGTCGTACGGTCCCTCCGCCGGCACCGTCTCGCCGGTCGCCAGCTTATCGGGGCCGAGCAACACCCGGGTAGCCGCCGGAACTTGGACGGAGACGCCCCCGTCGCCGCCCAGCCGTGTGAAGTACGGGTGCGCCGCCAGCCCGAAGGGGGTCGGTTCCTTGGCTTCAACCGTGAAGGTCAGGCGGATTCGTCCCGGCGACAGGGTATAGGTGACTGAAAAGCGGTTTTCAAACGGGAATAGCTCATATAACCGCGAGCCATGCGCGAAGTCAGCGAAACACGTTAGAACCGCCTGCCCTCGCCCGCTTTCCAGCAGCGAGACGCGGAACACCGCATCCCGTACTACCCCATGCATATATGCTTTGGGCGAGATGTTGTACGGGTGGCTGTAGGTCTGGCCGTTGACTGTGTAGCGGTTATCCTTCATTCGCCCGGGGAAGGGGTACATCAGGAAACACCCGGTGTGATCCCGCTGCGAAAGCCGACCCGGGTCGAAGTCGATCACCTTCAGTCCGTTATGGGTCACCCGGCAGAGGTTCGCGCCGATTGCCGGCGAGATCAACGCCTCGGTCTCGCCTTCGCCGTCCGCGCAGTAGAGCCGGATAAACGTAAACCCTTCAACAATGACTTGCTCCGCGTGTGCGATGGGCATATAATTACCTCCGGTAATCCAGATGTTTTGTCCGGTGAAAAACCAGCCAGCGGGATAGTTGATACTCCCGCCGCTGATTGCGTTCTCAATCATACTATCCTTTTTCATGGTTGTCAAACAGAATCGCAAGAGGGATATATTTTACATGGCGGGGGTTGCCCGAACGGTATGGATCTTTGGAGCCAGCCGTGTCCCCAAGCCACACTCTCATTGACAGCTCTTGCACAGAATGGTATAATGACGGCGAAGAACCGATCGTAGGGGGTTACCGTCTGTGCCGTATCGTGAAGACCGCCTGTGGCTGCAAACCGACGCTCCGTATGAGCTCAAATGCGAAACCGACCTCGCTCTTCCGCCCGAAGGTTACCGTCTGTCGTGTATAAACGGCGTCTACTCCGTCGCAAGCGCCGACGAAGCGGGGAAGCTGTACGGCTCGTATGCCCTGCGGGAGAAGATACTATTGGGCGAAACCGACTTCTCCGTCACGAGCGCTCCGGCTGTTTCGGAGCGGATCCTCAACCATTGGGACAACATCACGGGGGTCGTCGAACGCGGCTACAGCGGCGCGTCCCTCTTTTTTCAAAACGGAAACATTTCCTACGACCCCGAGCGGATCCGCTTTTACGCCCGACTGCTGGCTTCGGTTGGAATCAACCGGATCTGCTTCAACAATGTCAATGTTACCGGGCGGAGCGCCAAGCTGATCACCGGCGAACTTCTGCCCGATCTCGCGGCGCTCGCTGAAATCTTCCGTCCGTATCACATCAAGATCATCGTCGCGGTCGATTTCAACAGTCCGGTCATGCTGGGCGGCTTACCAACCTCCGACCCTCTGGACGAAGGCGTCGCCGTGTGGTGGCGTGCCGCCGCCGATATGGTGTATGCCGCGATTCCCGACCTCGCGGGGTTCTTGGTGAAAGCCGACTCCGAGTTCCGCGCCGGACCGGCGGCTCTTGGACGGACACAGGCGGACGGCGCGAACGTCATCGCCCGCGCTCTCAAGCCGCACGGCGGCAAAACCTACTGGCGCTGCTTCGTCTATAACTGCGAGCAGGACTGGCGGGACGCCCAAACAGACCGCCCCAAGGCGGCATATGACCACTTCCAACCGCTGGACGGAACGTTTGACGGCAACGTTATTCTCCAAATTAAGTACGGCCCCTCCGACTTTCAAGTGCGGGAGCCGAATTCCCCCCTCCTCGGCGCGATGCGGAACACGGCGCAGGCGATCGAGCTGCAGATAACGCAGGAGTACACCGGGCAGCAGATCGACCTGTACGCCTTAGCCGCCCAGTGGGAGGAAATCTTTACATCACCGGTTTCCGATACCCGCCAGACGCGTGACTTGGTCGGGCGGGAGATCATTGCGGTGACGGCGGTTGCCAACACGGGGCGGGACGAGAATTGGACGGGGCACACACTGGCGCAGGCAAACCTTTACGCCTTCGGACGTTTCGCGTGGAATCCGGCGGAAAAGGCAAAAGATGTCTTAAACGACTGGATCGGCTTGACCTTCGGCACCGAGCCGCAGCTTCGGGAGCCTTTGCTGAACATGTTGCTGACCTCTCGGGATGTATACGAAAAATACAACGCGCCGCTGGGTGTTTGCTGGATGGTGAACATCCATCACCACTACGGGCCAAGCCCGGAAGGCTATGAATTTATGAAATGGGGCACCTACCACCGCGCCAGCCGCACATCGATCGGCGTCGACCGCACCGAGAAGGGCACCGGCTATACGGCGCAATACCACCCGTACCTCGACAAGCTCTACAGCGACCCCGCGACTTGCCCGGAGGAGATGCTTCTGTATTTTCACCGGATGCCGTACGATTATATTCTCAAGAGCGGCAAGACGATCCTCCAGCACATCTATGACACCCACTTCGAGGGGGTCGAGGATGTTGAAAACTACATCGCGACATGGATCTCAATGAAACCCCTGCTGCCAGACAGCGCATACCAATCCGTGCTGGAGAGGCTCCGGCGTCAGCTCGACAACGCCAAGGAGTGGCGGGATGTGATCAACACCTACTTCTACCGGCTCACCGAAATCCCCGACGAAAAGGGAAGAATGATCTACCCGTGAGCGGTACATACCGAACTATCAGGAGGATATACTATTGCCATGAAAGATCCTGCCCCTGCCGCCCGCAGCAGCGATCGTCCTGACAACCCTTCCGGCTTCCTGCTGGGGACGATTTTCACGCCGGGAGCATGTCGGGGACGGGGGACGGCATCTTCGGACCGCTCCAGACATACTCCCGGGTACAGGCGATCATCTCCTTCGGCGAATTGAATTCATAACAAGAGAGGAATCGACACATGAGAAAAGCAACTTGCATTTTTGCGCTTTTTCTGCTGGCCGCGGTACTCGCCTCCTGCGCCCCGAGCGACATCAACGTCAAGGGAACCAAGTACTCCTTGGACGAACCGACCCTCCTGCTCCATAACAGGGGACTGACCGATGGCGACGTAAAGAACCTTCGCAACGCGAAGAACCTTGAGTTCCTCGCCCTCGCGGATAACAACCTCACAAGCCTCGGATTCCTCAAGGATTTGACAACCCTTCAGACCCTTGACATCGGCGGCAATGACGTCACCGACATCACCGATTTGCAGAACCTTGTGAACTTAACGACCTTGATTATTCGGGACAACGACATCGCGGATCTCTCGGTTCTTGCGAAGCTGCCCAAGCTGCAAAGCTTGACCTTCAGTGTGACTGCCGAGACCGACATTACTCCCGTTAAAGGGCTTACAAGCTTAACCTATCTCGAATGTGTCGGGCTGGGTGAAGCTCAGCGCGCGGAGTTGGTGGAAGCCCTTCCCACCACCGCGAAGAAATTTGAGTAAGTGAGAAACGCTACGATTTCTTCTTAGCTTTCACGAGGAAAACCGAGGTTACCGACGCAGCGCCAAGGAGGGCAATCGCAAGCCAGATGAATCCGAAGTCCCCGGTTTTGGGGTTGTTGGCGGGAGCGGCCGGTTCCGCAGGGGCGGTGGGTTGCGCGGCATTGACCAAAGTCAGCTTTACCCAGTCGACCCAGCCGTACTCGCCGTTGTCCGGCGCTTCAACCGCTATGGTATCTCCGGGTTTTAATTGGATGTTCGCCGTCGCCGCGTCGGTGGTCATAACATCAAAGCCCCATCCCGAGCCTTCCGGACGCTTCACCGTTGCCGCCAAGGTATCGCCGACATAGACGTTGTAATCGGTGCGGTTGCCTGTGGTCCTTACTTCGACAGTGTACTCACCTTCGGTCAAATCCGCCGGCAGGATAAAGCTGAGCTTTTCACCCGGTTGCAGATCAGCCGCGTTGTCGTTCTCGGTTCCGCCCATAGTGGCTCCGTTGTTGATGTTGCCGCCGTAGACATCTTCGCCTTCCAGATAAACCTCCGAGACGGCTAACGCGGGAGCGGCAACGCCGAGGGCAAATGCGATTGTCAGAATGAGTGTCAGGGCCTTTTTCATGGTATTTTCCTCCTTTTAAATATGCAAACGGATACTCCGCTTACTTCGCGACGGGTTTTCCGGACTCTTCTTTACTCGCCCGTGATGCCGGATTTCTCAATGCTCTCCACGAACTGCCGCTGCAAGACAAGATACAACAGGAGCAGCGGCAGTACCGACAGGAGGGTGCCTGCCATGCTGATCGCCTCGTTCAGCGCGTCGGCGGCATTGGCGGCGTTAGCCGAGCTTCCGTATATTGTGCTGTAGGATTCAGCGAAACTCCCCAATCTCATGGGCAGAGTCTTGATTTGCGTCCCAAAAAACAGGGATGCTTGGGTCGTCTCGTTCCAGTACCATACGAACGAGAATAAAACGGATATGACAATCGCGGGTTTAGCCATAGGGACGGCAACGCGAAGGAATACGCCCATTCTCCCCGCGCCGTCGATTTCGGCGGCTTCGTCCAACGCCTTGGGGTAACTCGAAAAGAACTGCATAAAAATGAGGACGAACAACGAACCTTTGATACCCTGTCCCAACGCGGCCGGCAAAAACTGCGTCAGCGGTGTGTTAATGATGTGGTAACTAGAGAACATCATGAACCGCGGGATCATCATGACCTGCGACGGGATAAAAAACGCCGCGACAAGGAGGGCAAGCCAAATCCTTTTCCCCGGGAAACGGAAACGGGCTAGGCCATAACCGATGAAGCAGGAGGCCACCGTGGTGAGAACGGACGGCCCGAGCGATAAGTACAGCGAGTTAAAGAACGCCTCTTGAAAATGCAGCGTCGTGAAAGCTTTTGCGTAATTCCCTCCGTAAAGTGCGGTGGGAATCCACCCTACGCCCGGATCTGTTATATCCGACGGACTCATGATACTTTGAACGCACATATACAGGACGGGATATAAAAAGAGGAAGCCGACACCGCCAAGGAGAACTAAATAGAACGCGGAACTAAGGAGGCCGGGCCGCCGCCTGCCGCCCAAAAGAATCTTCAGCCCATGTTTTCCTGTCTTCATTTCGCCGTCTCCCTTTTCCCATTTCCGAGCAGAAGGAATGTAAGCCCCAAGACAAGCAGAACCGCGATGAAATAAATCCAACTCATGGCGGACGAAAAGCTGTATGGGCGGTCGATTTCGTATAGGTGACTGCGGATTTTTTCGTTGATGGAAAGGTTTGCGTAATTCGCCACCTCCATGATGGAATAAACGGCGCCAAGCAGCGCGAAGGGCTTCAGATGCGGCATCGTGATCTTCCAAAAGCTTTCCCACGCCGACGCTCCGTCAATGGATGCCGCTTCATACAGCTCGGGGCCGATTTTATTCAGACCCGCGATGAACAGCAGGATCTGCACTCCGGAAAACCATAGAATCAGCGCCAAATTGTCCAGCACGAAAAAAACGGGGCTTTGCAGGAATTGCGGCAAGGCGGACATAAACGAGAATAACAGCGGTGATTCTTCCGTCAGTCCCAGAGAATACTGCCCGAGCAGATCGGAAATAACAGGACCCGACATGATGATCACCGGCAGAAAGAATACGCTCCGGAAAAAGGTTCTCAGCGGATACCGCTTGGACAGAAACAATGCGATCACAAGGGCTACAACAACAATCACCGGTGTGGCGCAGACGATATGAAGGAGCGCGTCATATAAATCGGCGGAGAAACTCGTATCGACTTGCAACGCTTCATAATAATACCGAAGGCCTTGCCATGCGGCGCGTATAGAATCGTCGGCCGATATTTGGATCTCGTTCAGGCTGATGTAGACAGAGTACAAGACCGGGTATAAGGTAAAAACCGCGAAGCCGAGTATCCACGGCAGAAAAAACAGATAGCCCGCTAACCCTTCCCGGGCCGACACGCTTAACAAGCGCCGTTTCATACCGCCAGCGCTCCTTTCGCGGGGACGGTCAAGCCGTCGGCAATGCGATCCGTGTTGTTGTAATTCACATACACCGTCACACCGCCCGAATACCGAACGCGTACCAAACCTTCCTCCAATACGCGGTGGTTGACGATGCTCCGGCCCCGGATTTTATTGAGCGGGACCGAAACGGTATCATAAACAGTCAGGATTCGCTCACGCCAATCGGGGTAGTGGATCGAAAACAGGTCGATCAGCGGGGTGTCGGCCAGAGCCTGATTGTCCGCCCCCATCACGATAAACGCCGGGTTCAAGCCGTACTCCACAAGCCGCAGAACGGAGTTTTGCGCGGTAAAACCTTGGTTGATATTCGGCGCGTACGCCTCAAAGTACCCCGAAAAGACAATGGGCAGAAAGGGAACCGTATCGGTTGTGTAAAGGTACTGTCCGCTTGTGACAGGCACATCAAAGATCCTATCCGTATGGGGCCACATATAAAGATTCGGATTGGTCAGCGCGATCCGAGTGCCGGCTTCGGATACCGTCTCGGTTTGGAGCGTCATGTTCGCGCTCCTTGTTGTTTCGGAGTTCCTCGTATAGTCAGAGTACAGGAACTGGCCGTATTCCGGCAAAAACCTGCTAAACCCCGGCATCTTCTGGCTCACTGTAACAAGCGCCTGCGCGGCGATTCCGGGCTTGACCAGCCAGCGGTCTTTATACATCAGCGCGGGGTCGTTGCGGGTGAAACGGATATATGCCTTAGAGCGGTTGACTGCGGTCTGACCGCGGCGCGACACCTGCGGGTCATTCCCCGTGACAATCCTGTCCTCCAAATAGAATGAGCCGGCTTGTGAAACAAAGTCGCGCAGGTCCTGCAATTCCCGCAGACTGCCCAAGCTCCTCTGAATGGCTGTCTCCCCCATTTTGGCCTTGCTGAGGCCGCCGCGCTGCCAGCCGCTATACACCATCGTGATGTTGTTGATTCCCGCGTCCCTTAAATCCTCCGCCATTTCGGCAGCCTGCCCGAATGTGGTCAGGGGTTCCACGGTGTCCCACAGGAACCCGTCCCGTATCTCCGCTCCGACGACGGTCAGGGACAGCGGGGTTTCGGCGGCCGCGTTAACGGGCGTGTCCAGTATACCCCGCTTTTCCAGCTCGGTTCTGTAAGCCACGGCCATACCGCTGTAATCCGCGTCATCGCCGGTCAGGAAGGTATAGCGCACCGCCGGGGCCGCGTTATTTTGCTCCTCCTGCGGGACATAGACCCCGTCGCCAGCCCCGTTTGTGGGTTTCAAATAGCTTTGGCGCAAATCAAACCGCGCTGTCACCCAGTTGAAGTCGGTAATCATACCCGCAGCGTAGGCTTGTATCGACGCGTATTCCGCGCCGCCGGTCACTTCGCCGTAAAAAGCGTTTTGATACGCGCCGTGTACCACGCCGAATACCGGCAGGGTGATCTGCGGCTCCGCCACCAAGTAGTCGTCCCCCCGGCTCGCCTGTAATCCGCTCGGGACGGAGAGGGCGTCTATGCTCATATCGGGGCCGTAGATTCTCTTGTTGTACACCGAAGTGTAGCCAACGGAAGGGGAATAACGGATCAATGCGCCCGGCCCGTCAGGGATCAGCATATACCCTAACAGGGTGTTTTCGCGTACCGCACCCAAAAACGGAAGGAAATAGACAGATTTTATCTTCGCGTCTCCCGATTCCCGTACGCTGTCCGGGTCAACCGAAAGAAGGATGCTTTCGTTATCCAGCCGTACCCGCACGGTCAATGAGATTCCGATTTCGGAAAACGACACATGGGCGGTCAGTTCCTCAGACGTCCACCCATAGGAGCAATCAGTCTCCTCATCCATCATCCCCGCACGTTTTTCGGCGTTCTTTTCGTCGTAATACTCTATTGACAGCAGGGAGCTCGCGAGCGAATACCACGATTTATTCAGTCCCTTGGGCTGCTCAGTGCCGACGCAGCCCCAAACATACCCGCTGCGTTTGTCCGTAATACGTAAGCTCGCGGTTTCCTCGTGGAACCAGAGTGACAAGGTCCCGTTTTCCAGCTTCCTCTCGTAGCCGTCCAGCGTGACCGGGCTGACGACCCGCTCCGTTTCCGTCTCGGGTTTTGCGTACCGTACAGAGTTGAGTTCGATGTCCGCCGCTTGGCTGACAGGCGGCGGTGCGCTTTGTTTGCCTGTGCCGGCGGCAAAGACGCTGACACACAGCGCGAGAGCCAATAGGAGTGCGAGCAAGACCGGACCTTTCTTGTTACGCCGTAACACGATAAGTAACCTCCCCTCCGACCGAGCCGAGAAACTCAATCACCTGCTGCCAAATCAAATACAGGACAACGAATATCACAACGACCATCACCATGAAAAAAACAGTGAGAAGAATGTTCTTTACCGTGCCTTTGAAGCGGTAGTTGTGGATTTCAGACACACCGGCAAAAATGAGAACACCGCTCCAAGCCAGAAGGAATGCCGTTGAGAACTGTATGATAAAGGATTCGTTGAGCGTCAGGACGTAGCTGAGCAGTAACGGTATTGGCATCAGGAGGATATACGGGGCCAATGCGTATGCGGTTCCGACATACACCGCCCGGAATTTCCCTTCTCCGTCGTTGATAGAGGCCACAAAATAGTTCCCGGTCACCCATAAGCCGATAGGGAGGAGGAAGAGAAGCGCGACCGTGAGGGGCTGCTCATAACGAATATTCGTATGGTTAAAGGCAAAACCCCGGAATAGCCGATCCCAAAACCAAACCGCCAGCGCGGCGACATACAGCCCCGAGGCAAACGCGACACTCCCCTTTTCTCCACGCTTGATGTAATAAAAACTGTCGAGCGGATGCCTCAGCATTTCTTTTAGCAAGAGTGTATCCTTTTGCCAACCCGTAAGCGGCTTGCGTTCTCGCCGCAAGCGGGAACAAGCCGCAAGCTTCCGCCACAGCCACAAGAGAAGAGCCGCCGCGACAACGGCCATCAGCAGGACGCCGATCCAACGGTTCAGCCAAGCATCGCGGAGTTCCCAAAAACTTTCGGAGTAACCGGTTATATCGCGCGCGATCCTGTACTGCTCCAAGGCTTCGCTAAACCGCTGCTGCGCGAAGAGGCATTTGGCATATCCATAATGCGCTAGGTAGCTCAACCCGTTTAAGCGGAGCAATTCGGTCCAGAGCTGCTCGCTTTGCCCGTAATTGCCCGCGAGCAGTTCGGAGATCGCCGCGTGTGTGGCGTTCGCAAATTCGGTCGGGTAGAAGGTTTGGACATGTCCCCGTTCCATGTCGAGTACGTACAGAATCCCGTTTTCGTCGGTATCAATCGCCGCGGCGGATGTAAACAAACCGCTCCGCTCACTTGAGACAGCCCGCCCCCCAAAGGAAAAAAGAAGGTTTGCCGAGCTGTCGTATTCGTTGATCAATCCTGTTGACGTAAGGACATAGCACCCGCCGCCGGGGCTTACGGCAATATCATGAAAATTCCACTCCTGCGCCATGCCGCCCTCTTTGCGCAGGATGTTCTCCCCGGCAAAGTTGTGGCGTTTGACGTTATCATCCCCCGAAGTCACGGCATCGCGCCACTCGAAGCTCACGGCGGCATCCTGCGTGACGCTGAATACGAGGTCTGACTCATCAATATCTATCGCGTGGATGGCGCGTGGCGTGCGGTTTAGAAGACGCCCGAGCTGCTGCTCGCTGAAAATCAGCTCCTGTATGCGCTGCAGAAGGCTGATGTCAGCCATGTTTGCGGCATAATACCCTTGGAAACCGCCGTTTTTGGAAAACTGCATGATCCCTTCGTAGGAGCCTTCGCCAACAACATAGATAATGCCGGAAGAGGCGACCGCGACGCCGGTCGGTTTGTACCGGCTTTGTTCAGAGAAAAGGTAACTCTCCGGACGGTCTATGATCATCTCCGCCTGACCGTCGGAGGAAAAAACCACCACCCGCTCCGCGTCGTAATCGGCGACATAACAGCGCCCGTCTGCTGAAACGAAAAGGCCCCGCGGCCCTTCCAAAATGTCCTCCCCGAACCGTACGCTCTCGCCGGTCGCCATATCGTAGCGGACAACGCAACCGTCGCCCGAATCGGCGACGTACATAGCTCCGTCACGGATACATATGTCGTACGGCTTGTTGAGCGATCCATCCTGAAACAGGATCCGGCCGGGTAAGTAGGCGTCCTGCGTGCGGATCCAGTCCCCGTTCACCGAGATTGTGTATGTATACGCCGTACCTTCGCCGGCATAGGCGCAGGGGAAGAGAAGGAACGCCGACAGGCAAAAAGTTAAAGTAAATTTCCATCGCCGCGGCATGGCTTTCCCTCCTTATTTAATCCCCGAGTGCGTCATTGTGTTCATAACCTGTGATTGCAAAACGATAAACAGGATCAGGTTGGGTAAAAACATAACCAACATTGCGGCGGCGGCCACCCCCGCGCCGGCTGTGCTGTTTCCTCCCGACGCGCCTTGCAGGAACGAGGTACCGCCCGCGCCGAGGTTTTGCATGTAGAACGCGAATGTCTTGAGCGTTTCGTTGTTGATATACAGCGCGGAGGCCTCGGCGTTGTTCCACGACAGCTGGAATGAGAGGATCGACACCGTCGCGAGAGCCGGCTTGACCAGCGGCATGACCACGCTCGACAGGATACGGAAATCGCCGGCACCATCGATGACCGCCGCCTCGACAAGGGTATCCGGGATTTGGTCTATGAACTGCTTAACCAGAAAAAGGCCGACCGGCATGGCTAAAAGGGGAACGACGTTGGCGAAGAAGTTGTTTTGCAGCCCGGTGTAGGCGATGATAAAGTACCGGGGGATCATCACGGCAATCGCGACAAACATCAGCGCCAGATTGTTGACCTCCATCAACGCGCTCCGAAGCCTAAACCTCTTCTTGCTCAAGACATATCCGGCTGAAACCGACATACAGAGAGATGCCGCGACGACAAGAACTGTTGACAGAACGCTGTTGAACAGATAACGGGACGCCGGAATTGTGGTGGATGACGAGATGGA
Organism: Oscillospiraceae bacterium; assembly: GCA_031271525.1. Taxonomy (GTDB): domain Bacteria; phylum Bacillota; class Clostridia; order Oscillospirales; family UBA929; genus UBA929. The sequence continues at coordinate 13,167 of JAISVO010000037.1, read as the reverse complement.
AAACAGCCGGATGAAGTTGTCAAGCGTGGGGCGGTTGACAAAGAAGCGCGGCGGGTAGGCGAAAAGCTCCTCCATCGGCTTAAAGGCGTTTATGAAGAAAAAGACGATAGGTAACGACATGACGGCGCATAGGGGGATGAGGAAGGCATAGAACTTGATCTGCCCGCGGGCAAAACGGGCGGGGTTGATACCATTCTGGATGAGCCTCCGCTTCCTTGCCATATCTACTCCCCCTTCGACCCGAACAGCTTGTTAGCGCCGACCGACGCAAGGCGTATCAACAGCAGCAGCGCGACGCTGATCGCGGCGGCGTACCCCATCTCATACCGCAGGAACCCATAATCCTCAATATGGGGGACGATCAGCTGCCCGGCGTTCCCCGGGGTTGGGTTCGCGCCGGACAGCGCCGCGCCGACGCCGCTCTGCGAAAAGGTACTGACGATCGCCATCACCGCGCCGAACAGCATTTGAGGGCGGGTACTCGGGATCGTAATGTAGACGATCTCTTGAAAACGGTTGCTGACGCCGTCGATATACGCGGCCTCATACAGCTCTTGATTGACGTTCATAATACCGGCTAAAATGGCTAAAAACCCAATCCCCATGCTCGACCACAGCGTGACGATTATCATAATGATCAGCAGGGCGGACTCCGACTGCAGCCAAAGCACCGGCTGCTCAATGAGGCCGAGCTTTAACAGCGCGTAGTTGAGAGGCCCGCTCTTCTCGCCGGAGAAAATGACGCCCCATACCGCGCTGAGAAGGACGCCGCCGGTCATCGACGGCAAATAAATGATGATCGCCATGACGGTTCGGGGGATTTTTGTGAGCTGCGAAAGGCTCCACGCCAACAGGAAGGACAGGAGGTATCCACCTACGCCAACAACCAGCGAGAAGAGGATGGTGTTCGGCAGAACCTTCTGCATAAACACTTCGTCGGCCGTAAGTAAGGTGATATAATTTTTCAACCCGGCGAAAGCGGGCGGTTGTATCGTGTCGAAATCGGTGAAGGACAATCCGAAGGCCGCGATGACCGGGAGGATGATAAACAGGGTGAACAGCAGGCCGTAGGGAAGCAGCATGATCACGATGGCACTTCGCCCGGTGGTCACCATTCCCGCGCGGTGGCTCCTGAGTTTCTTTGTCATGAGTCGCCCGCTCCCTCCGACAAACCTCCGATCGTATCGATAGGATAGGGGCGCAGGACCTCGCCCTCAGCGCTGACAAAGCCGAATTCCCTGAGCTTCCGCAGAATCTCCCGGTCGGAGGCGATCTTCGCGCGGTCGATCGACGCCATAATCTCTTTGTGGTTTGCCACGACGTTGTTCCACACATTGGACGCTTCGCGCTCCACCATATAGCCCGCCGGGTGCCGGATGTTTTCCTTCTGCCAGCGGAGCTGTTCAAGGATAACCGCTTTGTGCTCCTCCGGATACGGAAGCTGGGTAAAAGCGCCGAGGTTTGCGGTGTTCCAGCGGTATTCCGTGCCGTAGGTGTTTTCGAGCTGATAGGAGAACCGAACCTGCGTCTCCTCGGACAGCCACCACTTCAAAAACTCCCAAGCCTCATCGGTTTTGTCGGAGTCGGAGAAAATCATGCAGGCGGTGCTGTCGGCTGATTGATACCGCAGGACCTCACCGTCTATTGCGTGACCCGGCGTAAGCGCGATGTCCCAAAGTCCCTGCAATTCCGGGGCGGCGACCGACAGGCGCATATACATATCGTAACCCCCCACGCCGATCGGAACCTCTCCGTACCGGAAGGCGTTGAAAAAATTGGCGACGTATTCGCTCAAAGAGTACGCCGAAAACAGGTCTGTCATCTGCGTGAAGCCGTTGACGGCGGCCCCTTCGGTGAAAGCGGAAGACGCTCCGTCGGCGCTGAAGAAAGAACCTTTGTTTTGATAGATGAAGGGGCTTGTGGTGTTGAAAGTCTTGAACCCTATGTTGTTGGCCAAAGACAGATTGAAGTTCATCTCGTTACGCAGGAGGTCCGGCATCATGCCGACCACGTCGTCCCATGTGTCGGGCAGAGAGAGCCCAAGCTTTTCCATGATGTCGTTCCGGTAGTAGAGGACTTGGAAGTTCACGCTCTCCACAGCCCCGTGGACCCCGCCGTCGTAACTCAATGGAACAAGACCCTCCAAATTATACTGTTTCGCGTAAATACTCAGAAAATCTTGATATTCCAACAGGTTTTTCGCGGCTCCGCGAATGGCAAAATCATATGGCAGATAAAACGGAACCCCCAGCACGACATCGGGGCCTGTTCCGGTTGCATTGGCGAGCACCAGCTTTTGGGGGTTCGGCATGATGGACAGCTGAATATTCTTTCCGCCCGTCTCGTTGAACTTTTGATTAATCAACTGCTGAAGAACCTCCGTGTGCTGTACGGACATGCCTACCCACACTTGAAGTTCGGCTGCGTCCCCGCTGCCGTCGACCGCGTAGCCGGACGCTCCTGCCGAGAAGGTATGCGCGAATGTACGTATGCTCTCGGCAATCTGCGTAAAAGGCGAAACCGAGTCGCCCGGCAGGGGAGCGCCGGAGGTCAGGTATATGCGGTCGAGTGAGAGCGGCGATTCCAGCAGTGTCTGCAGCACATTGCTGACCGAGGCGCTGATCGAGGCGTCCCCCTCGCTGATCAGGCCGGCTTTGTTTGGCAGCGTGCGTGTGTCTTCGCACAATCTGCGGAGTACTTCGGAGGCGTACAGCAGGTCGGAGGCATATATAGGCTCGGTGCCGGCCGACAGATCGGCGTAGCACCGCTCCAGTTCTTTCGCCGCGCGCAGCAAACGCCCCGGTATCTCCGGCAAGTAGGCATTCATATCCCATGTGCGGTTTGGGTCTGTGTTGCCTGCCGTGAGAATCTTCAGGTCCATCCCCATACCCGAAAGGTCGCCCATAATCCGCATCAGTTCGTGATACACCGATTCCTCAGGGCCGAGCACAGACGTCAGGGCCAGCGTGTGGATCCCTTTTTCGAGATATACCGAACCGTCCGCCGTATAGTTTTTATACTCGTCCAACCGGGTCGGCGCGAACGGAATCAACGCGTCGGAGACAGGCAGCCCGTCGATCTCCAGCCGGCGGTACGAACGCTTGCCGGGCCGCGAAACCTGACTGTAACGGAACCCGGCGTTGTAAAGGCCCGCTTCCGGAACCTCAAATGTCCATAGGATCTTCTGCCCGGCGGTATCCCACGAGTTCTCGTCGATCGCGTTCATCTTGCGCGAATATGTGTCGTAAGGGGACAGTACCGGATTGCGGACGCCTTTGGTCCGGATAAACGAATCGGATTTGAGAGTGTAGTTCTCCGCCTCCAGTGTGATTAGTTCCCCGTTCAGTTTCCCGGCGGCCGGAGTGGCCGGTTCGCTTTGCTCTGGCAGCAGCAGCAGCCGCTCGAGTATGATCGCCTGCGTGTCGGGGCGGAGGGTCAATACGCTGCCGCCCGCCGGGAGCAGCAGGTCGTCCGCGCCCACCGCGCCTTGGAGCCGCAGTGCGGCGGTCACCGGAAGTGTCAGCGCGGCTTGATCTCGGTTTAGCTCGTTGCCGTAGCGGTCAACCGGAAAAGGTCCGCCGGAATCGCTCCACAATACGGGGAGGATCGCCCGCGATTCGCCCTGTGCTGTCCCCACCGTGAACACGGCGTCCAGCACGGCGGGGTCCGGCAAGGTATACGTCAGCGCCACGCGGTAATTCCCCGCCTCGGGCAGCGTTATCGGGACGCTGACCATCTCACCCTTCGGAATGGACAGACCGCCGAGTTCATATGCCTCCGTTACTTCATAAACATTCCAGCGTTCAGCAGCGACGGACAGATGACGACCGGCCGCGTCGGGCAGCGTGTCGCCGAAGTTCCCGGCAAAGCACAGGGGCAGAACAACGAACGCGAGCGTAACGCACAAAACGAAAATTAGAATGATTCGTCTTTTCAACAACCGCCCCTCCTGCCGTTCTTATTCGATTCCAAAGACTGTCGGCGCGCTACGGGGCGCTGTCAAACTCCGTTTGGATCGCGCTGAGTTTGTCGAGGAAGTCGGTCCAGTAATTTTGGATCGCCGCAGTGGCCGTATTGTCGAGCTCCGCCGCGACGGACGCCGCCTCGGTGATGCCGTCCCTGACTTCGTTGCCCAAGGGACTCAGATATTCGTCGTTCACTTGCGACCACCCGGGAACCAGTTTGCTGAGATCGGCGCGGAAGGAGTTTTTCATGTTGTCGAACATGTAGACCAGCCCGTCGGTGACGCCGGGGAGGTTTTCAAAGCGGCTTCGCACGTCCGGGTGATTTGTCGTCGGGATATAGAAGTCGTTGTCGACGGTGTAAGCGTCGGTGCCGCCGTTTTCGTGCATCGTCATCCGTTCCAGATTGCCTTCCAAACTGTAGGTGAAGAAGCGGGCGACCTCAAAGGCGGCTTCCGGAGCTTGCGCCGTGGAGACGACCCAAGAGCAGTCCACATGCATCGGCAGGTGTCCCAGTGCGTCGGCTCCCTGCGGGAAGGGGAAAAACTCCCAAGCAAAATCACAGTCTGTCTTAAGCCAGTTGGCGTCCCACGTCCCCCTCGGGTCGGACAGCACCTTGCCAAGCTTCAAGGCCATGTGGTTATCGCTCACGTTGCTCGAACCGAATTTCCGGGTATAGTCGTTCTCTTCGCCGTCGTTCCCCGAGTTCCGTAAACTCCACGCCTCTAGCCCCGGATACTCGCGCATTTCACGCATCAGACCGACGGCGTCAACCCACGATTCCGACATATTGAACTTATGCTCCGCCAGCGAAAACCCATAGAAATCATTCTCCGCGTTCATCGCGCCGGCGAGGATTTCGTCGATCCCCCAAAGAATTTCGGTGCCGGAATATTCGTCGGTTGTCCCGTTTTTCAGAAACTCCCTATAGTCCTCGGGCGTCCAGTCAAATTCCGGCGGATCCATGTTCAGCGCGTTCAGCAAGTCCATATTGACAAAGACGACGTTGAAGTGCGTCTGCATCGGCAGCGCGTACAGCCGGTCGCCGAAGGTATAGCTTTCGGTCAGCATCTCGGGGACATATCCGAAATCGGCGTCGTTTTCAACGAACGAATCCAATGGATACACCCAACCTTGGGAAATATAGTAGTAAATCTGATCGGCGTCGTCGATGACCACGTCCGGCATCGTGCCCGCCGTCGCTTGCGCTGTCAGGAACTCCGCCGTGTTGGTTTCGTATTCGACAATCTCCAGCTCGATGTTTGGATAGTATGTATTGAAGTTTTCCCACAGCGTATGCAGATCGGTTGAACGCCCGGCGTTTGTCGCCGCGACAACCTTTCCGCCGATCTGGTACCGGTCGGTCCCGGCAGGCTGACTGTCAGCCGGTGTGTCATCCGCCGGCGTATCCGGCGTGTCGTTTTCGCCGGGGCTGCTGCCGGGAGGGTTCGCGCCGCTATCCGGCGGTGCGGAGGTACTGTTACACGCGGCCGCCGCCGCGAGCAGCAACAGACAGAGCGCCAAGACCATAATGCGTCGGGATTTTTTCATGTGTCTCTTCCTTTCCTTACTTTGTTACGACCATTGTCCAATACGTTAAGCTGGGTAACGTAAACTCGATGTACGCGCCTTTCTCGTCCGCTCCGCATGTGAAGGGTACTTCGGTCAAGAGCCCGCTCCGCCAATCGGGGGAAGCCACCCCCACCGTCCGTGGAGTTTTTGCGGCGTATATCCGGGTAATCTGGTTTTTTAGAGGCGACGGCTCGGTTTGGGTGCTGTCTGTGTCCGCCCAATCGGTATGCTCAACCCCAGTCAGGTTGATCAAATGATAGATTCCGGTGCCGTCCTCTTTTTCTTTGGAGAAGCTCCAGACGCGGTCTTTGTCCGCGATAACGGAAGCTAGGTTTCCGCCGATATAGACGCTGTTTTTGCCGTCGGTCAGCCCGGGCCCGCGCAGCAGGTTTTCATACGCCGTCATGAAAGAGTAGTATCCGCGCAGATCTCCGGCCAGCGTCTCCGGTATCAGCAGCGATTCGCCCGGATAATACTCGCTGCTGAGCATCCCTGTGTCGCCCAGCTCTAAGTGGCTGCCGCCGGCTGCCAGCAGAACGGCATTGGTCAGGTTGACCCCGGGCCGATTGAACGTTTTACCGTTCTTCCCATAATTCATGTACGCCGCCAACACCGTTCCCCGCTCTCCGCCCGTCGCCTTGTAAATGCGGTCTGTTTCGGTTTTGAGCTTGGTGTAGGAGGAACCGTCGCCCGGCCATATCTCCATATATAGGATGTCGGGATAGCTTGCGGTTAGCTGTTCGCTCATTCCGTAGCCCGAAACGGCGTTGAACAGGACGCGGGTATTCAGCTCCTCCTTCAGCCGTGACAGAAGGGAAGTATACCGCTCATTTAACTTGACCGGATTCCCGTCGTAGTCAAACAGAACACCCCGGTTTCCGAGGGAGTCCACCTGAATGCCGTCGTAGCCAAAAGCGTTCAAAACATCCGCGTGGACTTTGACGTAGTAGTCCTGCCATTGCGTATTTCCGGGGTCAAACACCCAAAGGCGCTTTGATTCCCACCCGAGCGACGACAAATCGTGGTTGTCCTGTTTCTCATGCCTTGGGTCTTTGTAAAGGCCCCATTCGGCTGAGACGCCCTTCTGCCGGTAATCATCATAGGCTCCAAAAATCAAATTATAGAGGAACGAAGCCATGTTATACTCATGGCCGATACGGATCAGGTCGATGACCGTTTGTCTGGAGGCCGGCGCATGGTTCAGCGTGTTCCATGATTCAGCCGGATTGTCAACCGTTCCCGCCAGCGGCTTGTCGTGCGCGTCGATGACGTCATAGTAAAACAGCCCGGTGATATGGTGCTTCCGCAGACGGTCCAGTACGCGTCTGCTATCGTCCTCCGTGCGCGCCTTCATCTTCGTAAGGTAACCATATCGTGGAAAAACATTCCAATCGCTTGATACGTCCACGGCGGTCATGCCATAGTCCAGCAGTTCCTTTCCGGCGCGGCAGGTCACTTCCACGCTGTAGCCGGTAAAATCGTCCTCCGGAAGGGTGAGCGGAATATCCACCGTCCCCTCCGCGGCGGTCGTCTCGACGTCCGTCGAAAACACTTCGGCGAAGACATGCCGCACCTTGACACCGACGGTAAACAACCCAATATCCGCGTCACTGAGCTCCACAGTCAGGACGGGCGTATCACCGGGGTTGTACCGGCTCTTGTCGGTGTACAGGTCGCGGATCAGAACCATACTTCGCAGCTCCTCAATTTGTTCTATGGGGGCAGTCGGCGGCGGCGGGGGCGGCTCGCTTGCCGGCGGCGCGGACGGCGCTTTTGAGCAGGAAGACGCCAGCAGAACCAAACAGGCGGCAAAAATCTTACCCTTCATCCGACTCACCGTAATACACGCGCGCCTCATACGGACGCATCGTTTCGACCGGTTCCGGGTAGTTTCCGATCAGGAGTTCCGCGTTTCGCGGAACCTCGATATTGTCTATCGTCTCCGCCGTGAAGTTGCACCGTACATACAGCGCGGAACCGCCCCATCTGCGGGTATACGCGAAAACCCGCTCGTCGCCGGGATCTGGCTCGGTATATGAGCCGTACACAATGACCGGGTATTGCTTACGCAGCCGGATCAGTTTTTTGTAATAGGAGAAGACCGAGTCGGGGTCGCCGGCTTGACTGGCCGCGTTAATCGTTTTGGTGTTGGGGTTCACCGCGATCCACGGGGTGCCATTGGTAAAGCCGCCGTTTTGCGCGCCGTTCCACTGCATCGGGGTGCGGGCGTTATCACGCCCGGATTTGCGGATCCTCGCCATCATCTCGTCATGCGTGTAGATATGCTTTTGGCGGACCAACTCGTTGTAGGCGTTGACTGTCTCGATGTCCCGGATGTCTTCCAATCCCGAAAATGGCATATTGGTCATGCCAAGCTCCTCGCCTTGGTAGATATACGGCGTGCCCTGCATCATGTGCAGGCAGGTGGCGAGCATTTTTGCGCTCAAAACCCGGTTCTCGTCGTTGGAATCGTCCCCAAAGCGGCTCACGGCTCTCGGTTGGTCGTGGTTGGACCAAAACAGGCTGTTCCACGCGAACCCTTCCAATCCCGTCTGCCAGCGCGACAGGATACGCTTCAATTCCGGCAGCGCGTACCTGCGTAGGTTCCACTTGCCTAAAGCCCCGGAGTCTATGTCCATCAGCTCAAATTGGAATATCATGGACAATTCCGACGAATCGGAGGCTCCGTATTGCCGGGCTTGCTCAACGGTGACACCCGGCGTTTCCCCCACCGTCATGATATCGTACCGTTTTAAGACCTCTCTGTTCATCTCTTGCAGGTATGTATGCACATACGGCCCGTTGACGCATTCGCAGCCAGCCCCGCCGCTCGCAGCCAGCGCCTCCGGCGGTTTTGAGATCATGTTGATCACATCCATCCGGAAGCCGTCAACGCCTTTGTCGAGCCACCACCGCATCATCCTGTATACCGCTTCGCGGACCTCGGCATTCTCCCAGTTCAGGTCGGGCTGTTCCCTCGCGAACAGATGCATATAGTACTGCCCTGTTTGCTCGTCCTTCTCCCACGCCGAACCTGAGAAGACGCTGCGTAACCCGTTCGGTTCCTCACCGTCCTGAAAACCGTCGCGCCAGATATACCAATCCCGTTTCGGATTGTCTTTTGACGAGCGGGATTCTAAAAACCAAGCGTGCTGGTCGGAAGTGTGGTTGACCACCAAATCCATGACGACGCGCAGTCCTCGCAGATGAGCTTGCTGCAAGAGCCGCTCCATGTCCTCCATTGTCCCGAAATCGGAGGAGACTGCCTGATAATCGGAGATGTCATACCCGCCGTCGATATTGGGGGACTGATAGACCGGACTGAGCCAGATAATGTCGATTCCCAAATCCTTCAGATAATCCAGCCGGCTGATGATCCCCTGTATGTCGCCGATTCCGTCGCCGTTGGAATCCTGAAAACTGCGCGGATATATCTGGTATACGACGGCTTCTTTCCACCAGTTGCATAGATCCAAAATCCTTCCTCCTAGCCAATACTTAGTTCGGATTTGCAGTGTTGCGCGTCACCATAGATTGAGTATAGCACGCACTCAATGCTTCGTCAATAGGTATTGCGCGATTCCTTATAAATATTTCCTCTCAGGGTTTGACTGTTTGCGCGGTTCGCTGTTATAATGGGCGGTGAAGTTGCTCTGAACAAGGAGGACCAGAATGGTTACGATTAAGCAGATCGCCGAGTTTGCCGGGGTCAGCCCCAGCACGGTGTCCCATGTCATTAATGGGCGCACAAAGAAAATGTCCGCCCAAACCCGCGAAAAGGTGGAGCGGACACTTCGGGAACACCATTATATTTCCAATATGGCGGGGCGTTTGTTTGGAAACAGCGGGTCGCGGATTATCGGCGTCATTCTTACCTATGAACGCCGCAACGAACTAAACGCCGTCCAAGACTCTTTTTTCTCGGAAGTCTTCAGCGCTTTGGAGCAGGAGATCCGCTCAAACGGCTATTATATGATGCTGTATACAGCCAAAAATGTTGATGAGGGCTTACGTATCGCGGCTTCATGGAAGGTGGAGGGGTTAATTGTCCTCGGCGCGCTCGCGTATGACTGCGCGCGCTATGTGGAGGGAACCGATACGCCGCTTGTTTTTATCGACTCCTATTTCAATGAGGACGGCAACGACTATGTCAATGTTGGCCTGCACGATAAAAAGGGCGCGTACATGATGACGCAGCACTTAATCCATCAGGGACACAGGCAGATTGCCTTTCTCGCGGACGGGAATCCGCCGATGGGGGTTGACTATGAGCGGAGGGAGGGATTCTTCGCCGCGCTGAGGGATCATCATCTTCCGGTCAGCGACGACCACTATATCAATATCAGTCATAGAAATCCAGAACGCCATGCCTTCTTAGCCGCCTTACTCAAAGAAAAGTTCCGGGGACATACCGCTCTGTTCTTTGCCTCGGACTTTTATGCGGTTGATTCGATAAACATTTTCCAAGACCACGGCGTACGGGTACCCGACGATATTTCGGTTTGCGGCTTCGACGACTCCGTGTTATCCATTCAATGCAGGCCGAAGCTCACAACTGTCCGTCAGACGGTTTCAAAAAAAGCGTCGTATGCCGTCGCCCAATTGCTGCGCATTCTGCGGAAGGAGGTTATCGACCCCAAAATCATCCGTTTGAACGTGTCTTTACAGATACGGGACAGCGTACGGCAATATGACAGCTGTTGAGCCGTCACCCGGCGTTCTGCAGATCACGGGCGCGTTCATACCTATCGGAACGATATACACTGCGGAAAATGATATGCATCCATAGCAAAATCTCCGTGTCTCCGGTCACGCCCGGAGCATGATGTTCTCCTTCTGGAACATATACCGTCCGGCGGCGAGGACGATGCCGACGAACAGCACGGTGACGAGGAGGGTGATCATCATATACAGCGGGTTTTCGATCCCCGCGAGGACCATCTTCAAACAGCCGGTGACGTTCATGACCGGCACAAACGCCGTCCACTGCTCGAAGTCGCCGCCGAGCATCTGCATGGTGGCGAAAATCGGCACATAACTGACGATCATGACGAACGAGCCGTAGGTCGAAGCTTCCTTTACCGTCCGGGCGTAGGTGGACAGCAGGATGTGCAGGCCGGAGAAGAAGACGGCGGTAGCGGCGACAATCAGCAGGATAAACAGGACGGTAGGCAGTGGCAGCGCAAGCCCCTGCGCGTCGTCCAAGCCGAGCGTCATCGCACGGGGGTTGACGAGGTATCCGGCGACCATTCCGACAACGCTCGCGACCGCGGAGAGGATTGACATTACGGTTACCGCCAGAAGCTTGCCCGCCAGAATATCGGTGCGGCGCGCGCCCGTACAGAGGAGCGGCTCGAAGGTGCGGCGCTCCTTCTCCCCGGCGAAGAGGTCGACGGCGGTCGCCATCCCGCCGATACTGAGCAGCATGATCATCAGCATCGGGAGCATCATCGAGAGGAACATCCCGGCGCCGCTCTCCTCGCCGCCCGACTCAATCTCCAGTGAAACCGCCTCAAAGCTCACCGGGGCAAGGTCGCTGAGCGAAATCCCCAGCTCGGCGAGCTTCTGCGACTGGGCCACTTGGTTATAGGCCGTTAAGAGCCCGCTGATGTGGCTGACCGACATGGAGGAGGACGTCTTGTTGGGGTCATAGATCAGCCGGAGGTCGGTGAAGCCGCCGTCTTGGGTCAGCGATACGACAGCGGCGTCGGCTTCCCCGTCCCGCAGGGCGGCGGTCGGGTCGGCCGCCGTGACGACGCGGATCCCCGCGTCGGCGAATACCGGGTCGCGCAGGATGGTTTCGATCGCGGCGGCGGCCCCTTCTCCCGCCGCGAGGACGGTTTCGGAAGGCCCTTCGATCTGGTCTGCCGTCTGCGAGCCGATGAACCAGAACATGACCGGGTAGAGCAGCAGCGGCAGCAGGAAGGTTGTGAGGATTGTCCGCCGGTCGCGCACAATTTCCAGCAGCTCCTTCTTAAAGATGATCCCGGTAAAGCTTTTCATTCCTCCGACCTCCCCGCCAGTTTGAAGAAGACTTCTTCCAAATTACTGCATTGATGTTCCCGGCACAATTGCTCCAGCGTCCCGACGGCGGTCAGCACGCCCTTATGTAGGATGCCGATTCTGTCGCAGAGTCTTTCCGTGATGTTGAGGTTGTGGTCGGAGAGGATGATTGTCTTCCCTCTCGTCTTCAAATCCTGCATGAAGTCCTCAACATCCTTCCGGCTGGTGACATCCAGCCCCACCATCGGTTCGTCGAACAGCATCACCGAGGGGTCGTGGACGACGGAGCGCGCCAGCGCTACCTTTTGGCGGGTGCCCTTGCTAAGTTTTTTCGCGTGCATATCCAGATACTCGCTGAAGTTGAACGCTTGGGCGAGCTCGACCGCCCGCCTGTGGGCGTCCTCCTCCGTCCGTCCGCACAGCCGCGCAAAGTAGACGATGTTTTCCCGTGCCGTCAGGCGGTCATACAGCCCGGCGTCGCCGCCGAACAGCAGTCCGATCCGGCTCCGCACCAAATCGGGCTGTTTGAGCAGGTCAATCCCCTCGATGGTCGCCGTGCCGCCGGTCGGGGTGAGCATCGTCGCGAGGAGACGGAGGGTCGTGGTCTTCCCGGCTCCGTTCGCGCCCAGCAGCCCGAAGATCTCGCCGCCGGAGACGGTGAAACTGACCTCCTGCACCGCCTTGACCTGCTTGAAGTGTTTCGTCAGTTTGTCCAGTGTGAGCATAGGTTTCCTCCTTAGTTTTGTAAATGGCGTATCTCCAATATGCCGGAGCAATGGGATATCGGATGGTAGGTTATTTGGCACTCACCCCGCAGGGCTTCGTTTATTTCGGAGAACACAAAATAGAACTCATCTCCGTCCCATTCGCTGCCGCAGGAGGCTTTGCACCGCTCCAAGCAGTCCCTGTCGGGAAAACTAACGTCGCCGATAATGACAGGGCCGCCGCACCATGACGGCGTTGTATACGGCGTTCATCAGCTTCCTATATCCGGCAAACGGGTAGGCATTGCTCTCGTCCGCCTCCTCCACCGATTTGTCGTACCCGTCCGCCCAGAGGTCAAAACCTTGGGTGGTTAGCATGATGGTCACCTCCACTCTCCCGTGTGTCTCTGTCACTATATCATAATTTGGCAGCTTTGCCAAGGAGAAATTGCACGCATCCTCTCTTTATGGGACTCGACTGTTTCCACGTCACCATGCCCTAACCGCCCCCTGCTTGCAAACGGGAAGTCTTTAAGGTATACTGGCAGTATCCTGATACAACTCGCGACAGAAGGTGCGGCTATGACGATACAACGCATTGACATCTGCGAAATTGGCGAGATCGCGCCCTTGACCGCAAGGTTCCGGGTCGAGCTGGACGCCTTGAAGAACATCAGCTCAGCGGAGAACCTCCAGTCAGCGAGAGACGAGCTTGCCGAATACCTGCGAAAGGGCTATCCGGTGTTTACCTGCCGGAAAGATGGCGAGGCTCTCGGCTACTGCGTCTGCCGTACGGAAGACGATGCGGTCATCTGGCTGGAATCGCTGTATGTGAAACAAGACGCCCGCAGAACGGGCGCCGCTTCGTTGTTGTTCAGAGCCGCCGAAGATGTTGCGCGTTCGTACGGGCAGGACACTCTGTATAA
>JAISVO010000034.1 GCA_031271525.1 Oscillospiraceae bacterium | reverse complement strand
TGTGTCTTCCTGTTGAAATTCAACTATGTCACTTTCTGGCTGGGATTCTTGGTCGCTGTCGCTATCTGGTTTGTAACCAACAGGAAGATCGGCGAGCTTTTCAAACACGCCGGATTGTTTACCGCGGGGTTCGCTCTCACTTTCCTTCCGTACGTCGTCTACGCCCTGCGTACGGAGAGTTTGGGTGCGTTTTTCCGGGAATACCTTTTCTACAATGCGGCGTACGCCGCCTCGGTCACCCCGGCGGTGGACCCGTCCCTCCCGCTGGTAAAGGAATTCTTTGGAGTCGGCGGATTCTTTTTCTTTATCGGCTGCACCCTCCTCCCGGCAATCACCGTTATCACAGGGAGCGTTTTCGTCCTACGGAACGCAGACCAGCGGTTTAAGCTGGGTTACATCCTCTCCTTTTCCCTGCTCTTCCTCGCTACCTACTTGGCGCGCGTCTTCTCGTTTACCTCGATCCCGATGACCGTCTTCTGTCTGCCGGGCTTGATCGCGATTACCCGGTACGCCGAACGGGCTTTGCCCAAACTGCGTCTGCGGGGAACGGTATTCATGGCGCTTGCGTCACTGGCGGTCTTCCTCTACACCGTCGGGGACAACAACCTTGTGGTATTCCTTGCGCTGGAGCGCACCGACGGGATCCCCGACTTTCGGGAAGAGATCGCCGAAACGGTCGGCGAGGGAGAAACCGTGCTGGAACTGATGTCTCTCGACAGCGGGATCTACACGGCGTGCGGCGTCATCCCCGAAACGCCCCACTTCTATAAGCCGAACATCGACCACGCGGTCTACCCCGACGCGCTGGAGGCGCAGTACGAGGTAATCGCAAACCGAGAGACAGACTATGCGGTCATCACCCTTGTGGACGGAAAACTCCTCGGCGCTTACTCTGAAACAGAGAAGCGGTATAAGGAAAAAATGCTCCAAACACTGACGGAAAACTACGACTTCATTGACGAATACAGTGCCACCGGATTTCAGGCACACCGGCAATACCACCTCTACCGGGCCAAACGTACTGTCGCCGGGCAATAGCCTCTACAACCTCATAGAAAATTTCTGAGAGCTGTTGTACAGCTCTCTTTGTTTTACAATAAATAACATACTGGCTTGACTATAATAAGTCTATGTCCCCCTGCGGCGCGCCGATGTCATCACACCGAACACCCGCCGACATAGCATGATTTTTTTGGAGATTCCATAGAGCCTTTTGTGAAAAGGTTCTATGGCCGCCGGAGGCAAAAAAAGTAATGGTTGTCTACATAGATTCCTTGGCATTCTTGAATTTCCTGATCAATTACCTGCTGTTGCTGGCGAGCGCACGGGTCAGCGGTGTGTCCTTCCGGCGACTGCGGCTGGCGCTGGGAGCGCTGTTCGGTGCTTTCTACGCCGTCGCGGTCTGGCTTCCGGGTTTTTCGTTTTTGGGGAACCTGTTTTGGAAAGCCGCTTCGTGTATTCTGATGGCGATGATCGCCTATTTTGGGCGGAGAAAACGGTTCCTCCGGCTTGCCGTAACCTTCGTCGGAGCGTCTTTTCTGTTGGGCGGCGCGGTTCTCGCCATCGGTCTCCTCGCGGGTGTGCCGGATACCGGCGGACTTCCCTATCTGCCAATCGACTTCAAGACCCTCTTCCTGACCGCCGGGTTGAGCTACGGGGTCTTGACTTTGGTCTTCCGGCATATGGGGCGGCATGGCGCAAAGGAGGTTCGGGAGCTGACCGCAGAATGGGGCGGACGGCGGATCACCGCAAAAGTCCTGCTTGACAGCGGACACACCCTTATCGAGCCGGTGAGCGGCGCGGAGGTAATCATCCTCGGATTGGACGCGGCGCTTCCCCTCCTTCCCCCGAACGCCGCCGCGCTGATTACGCCCGAGCTGCTCCGCGACCCCATCGGTTTACTGACAGCCCTACCGGAGGCGCGGTTCCGCTTGATCCCCTACCGCGCTGTCGGAACCGACTGCGGGTTTTTGCTGGCGTTCCGTCCGGATACCGCCGAGGTGCGGGGTCGCCGCGTCAAGGGCTGTTATATCGGCCTGTCCCCCACGCCGCTGTCCGCCGGCGGTGGGATTGAAGGCCTCATTTCGGTCGAAGGGTGAGGGATTTTCCTATGAAAAAACTGCGACTTACGCTCTATATAACGTTCCACAAACTGTGCGCCCGGTTCGGGATCGCCATACCCGGCAGGGTGATGTACATCTGCGGGTCGGACACCCTGCCGCCGCCGCTGTCGTCCGACGAGGAGAGCGCCTTGCTCCGCCGCTTCAGCGAGGGACAACAGGGGGCGCGTAGCGTCCTGATTGAGCGCAACCTCCGGCTCGTCGTCTACATCGCCCGCCGGTTTGAGAACACCGGCATCTATGTTGAAGACTTAATTTCGATCGGCACCATCGGTTTGATCAAGGCGGTCAACACCTTCAAATTTGACCGGAACATCAAGCTCGCGACTTACGCCTCCCGCTGTATTGAGAATGAGATCCTGATGTTCCTGCGGAAAACATCCTCCCAACGGAGCGAGATCAGCTTCGACGAACCGCTGAACACCGATTGGGACGGCAACGAGCTCCTGCTGAGCGACATCCTCGGCACCGAACCGGACAGCGTTCAGCGTCCGGTGGAGGACGACGCCGACCGGGAAATGCTCCGTAAGGCGATCAGCCGCCTCAACGACCGGGAAAAGGAGATCATCATGATGCGTTTCGCCCACGACGGTGCCACCGAAAAGACCCAAAAAGAGGTCGCCGACATGATGGGTATCTCCCAGTCCTACATCTCCCGGCTGGAGAAAAAAATCATCTCCCGGCTGAGACGGGAGATGATGAAACAACTGACCACAAATGGGTAACACACGGGCAGCCGCATAGGACCGTCCTTACGTTATTTTTTCTTTTTCATGGCGAAGACCACGACGACAAACAACACGACCAAAACCCCGACAACGATCCCCGCCCAGAGCCACACATTCGCGCCGCTCTCGGCTTCAGGGGTTGGCGACGGCTCCGCCGGGCTGGACACCGGCTCAGGGGGCGGTTCTTCCACCGGCAAAGGATCAGGAGAAGGTTCCTCTACAGGGGATGGCTCCTCTAAAACCGGCTCTTCTTCCACAATTGGCTCTTCCTCAGCGGCGACTGGTTCTTCCTCGGCGGCCGCTTCGGGATCGTATGGCGAAAATCCTTCGGGCGCTTCATAGGCGATCTGGCAGGTGGTCAGGCCCGGCTCCGCGCCCTCCTCCAGCAGGAAACTGCCCGGGCCGTCAGCGGTAACCCAGACCTCGATCTTGTCGTTCTCATCCACCATGTTGAGCGGGATGTTCATAACGGTGATATCCGCCCAAGATTGGGTGATGTGGATCTCACTGACGTCGGTTTCTAGGTACCCCGCCGTGAAGGTGAATATTTTGCCGAAATCATCCTCGGCGGTAAAACCCGGATCAAACGAAGACCAGCCTAATTCTTTCAAGGGCGGCAAGCCGAAATCCATCTCCTTTAGCACGATGGTATTAACAATGTTGATCGGGCTTCCGACCCCGGCTTCGTTCCAATCAATATATTCGTTCTTATAATGGATAATCATCTGCACCGGACCTTCGTCGGCAGGGACCGCCAGACTAACCGGAAGCATCAGCGTGAGCGCCACCAGCGCCGCGAGGGAAAGTGCAAAAAACTTTTTCATTCTTTATTCACCTTTCCATGTTCTGTCAATGTAGCCTTGCGCGGCTTGCTTATAGGCCTCAACCGCCTGCGCCGGGGTCATATCCGTCGCGTTGCGAACCGCGCTAACGATATCTTCCAACCCGGTAAACCCGAAGCAGGGGTTGATAACGGCGTTGTCTGCCATTTCCATACACATCTCATAGACCTCGAGGGAGCCGAAGTCGCGGATGCGGTCGCTCTCCGCTTGGAGCCGGTTTTCCTCCTCCTCGGCTTCGTCGGACGGCAGGCGTTTATAGAGCAGATAGAGAGCGGCCAGCTCCGGTTCCTTGGCGGAAGCCGCAAGCCCCTCTTTGGTCGCGGCGGCGGCATCGCCATACGGCACTGTGGCGTCGGGTCCGGCGGGGAAGGGAGCGATGCCGAGATTATCGCCCAGTACGGCCCGAAGACCTTCGTCGCCGTAGAGGAGCCAGTCGCCCCAGTACATCATGGCGATCTTCCCGGCAACCAGCATGGCGGTCGGATCGAGGTCGGGATCATACGGCGCGACGATGCCGTATTGGTCGTTCAGGGCGCGATCCCACTCCAGCGCGCGGACGGTCTTGGAGTCGGACAGACCCTCCACCGGGTTGCCGTCCACCCATTGCACATAGTTCGCGCCGTTGCTGTAGAGCAGTTGCTCCTGCTGCCAAGAATAGTAGCCCCAAATGTCGAACTCTCCGTCGCCGTCGGTATCGCTCTTAACCTCCTGCCCTATCCGTACAAACTCATCCCACGTCCACTTCCCGGCTTTCCAGAGGTCATACGGGTTGTCGACCGAGGCGTTCGCAAACAGATCCTTCCGGAAGTAGAGCTTG
The DNA here is from genome assembly GCA_031271525.1 of Oscillospiraceae bacterium. Classification (GTDB taxonomy): domain Bacteria; phylum Bacillota; class Clostridia; order Oscillospirales; family UBA929; genus UBA929. The sequence goes on along the minus strand of JAISVO010000034.1, from coordinate 5,743 downwards.
CTGGTGCTCGGCCCGGTGTCCGGCACGACATAGAGCTTCCCGTTGAAGGTGAAGAAATCGGCGACCGATTGGCTTGTCTCGAAGGTTACCTTGCTCATGTCAAGGTAGTCCGAGACAGGGATCAGGTAGCCCTTCGTCACATAGGCGGGAATCGCCTCCGAACCAAAGTAACAGATGTCCGGACCGTCGCCGGTAGCGATCGCCTTGACGAGGTCGGAGGCATAGACCTCAAACTGTTTGTTGACATAAGTGATCTTCGCGCCGGTAGCGGCTTCAAAGCGATCAATGTTTTCCTGCTCGGTTTCATCCACATCCCACCATGTCCAGATGACGATCTCCTTCCCGGCATATGTCGCCGGGTCAATCACGATGTCCTTCTGATACTTCGCATCGGACGGGATGGCGGTGCTGGTCGGACCCTTCACCTCGCCGCCCACTTCGTTCCCCTCCGGATTGATGTTCACTTGATCGGTGTTCGCAGCCGGAAGCTCGCTCGGCTCCTCCGACGCGGGATCGACCGCTTCGTCCGCCGGGGTGTTGACATTGACGTTGCACGCCGAGAGCAGTCCGGCAAGCAACAGGACCGCCAGTGTCAGCGTCAAGAAATTACGGGTTTTCATTCTCTTTCCTCCATCCTTAAATCAAGAGCTGTTACCGTTATCCGCATTTTATCCCACGATACCACTCCTTTCAATGCTCTGCACGAAGAATTTCTGCCCGATCAGGTAGACCGCTATCAGGGGCAGGATCACCAGCGCCACGCCGGCGTATTTGGTTGGTACGACATACGAGAGGTCGGTGACGACCGAGCTCTTTGTGATGTAACCGACGATCCCCACCAGCTTCATTGAGAGGGTTGGGCGAAACTCGTCGAGGTACTGCGCCTGACCGAAAACATCATTCCAATGCCACACAAAGGAGAGGAGCCCAACCGTGATGAACGCCGGCACGGCGTTAGGCAGCATGATCCGCAGATAGGTGCGGACTGTCCCGCAGCCGTCGATGTAGCCGGCTTCCTCCAGCTCCACCGGCATACCCCGGTAGAACTGCCGGAAGATATAGATGAAAAGGCCGCTCTTCAAGCCCTGCCCGAAGATCGCGGGCAGGAAGAAGGGCGCGTAGGTGCTCTTGAGGTTGAGAGTGCCGCCCAGCGTCGCTCTGAGGACACCGAGTACATCAAAGTTGATGTACTGGATGTACTGCGGCAGGATGATGACGGCAGCCGGTACGATCAGTGTAAAGACCACCAGCGCGAACAGGAGCCCCCTCTCGCGGAACCTAAACCGCGCGAACCCGTAGCCGATCGTCGAACAGGCCGCGAGGTTGAGCGCGGTCACCCCGACGGCGATCGTCGCCGTGCTGCTCAGCGCTTCGGCGTAGTCGATGTACCCCCACGCGTCAGCGAAGTTTTGGAGGGTCGGGGCCTTCGCGATCCAGACCGTCGTCATGTCCAGCATATCCGCCGGCGATTTGACCGCCGTGGTGAAGATGTAGATCAGCGGATAGACGAGGATGTAGCCGATTCCGCAGAAAAGAGCCGCAAAGAACAAACCGTAGACCAAGCGCTTGGTACGTTTTACGGCGGTTGCCCTATTGATTTTTTTGAACAATATCTTAGTCATTCATATAAAACACCCTTCGGGATAGGATGCCCACCGAGAGCGCCAGAATCACGCTGATAACGGCGAAGAAGATCCACGCCAGCGCCGCCGAGTAGCCGTAGTCCAGAGTGGTGCCGAAGGCGACGTCCTGTATGTAGCGCAGGAGGGTATTGTTGTAGTCGGTAAACGAGTCGATGATGGTGTATACAAGGTTGATCACGATGATCGGAGAGATCATTGGCAGGGTGATCTTCCAGAAGGATTCCCAACCCGTCGAGCCCTCCACCTCGGCGCTCTCATACAGCGCCGGGGAAATCGCCTGAAGACCCGCGATGAACAGGAGGATCTGAACCCCCGACTTCCAGATGATCTGGTAGACCCGGTCTATGGCGTCGGTCAGCACCACGACCGCCGGGTTGTTGCCGGTCAGGGTCAGCAGCGTCTGCTTAAAGTCCACCGTCTGGAGCATCGGCATACCGGCCTGCGCGCTCTGACCTGCGAACTGGGCGCTCACATCGCTCTGCATCACATAGATCAGCGCGCCCGAGGTGATGATCACCGGCAGGAAAAAGATCGTCCTGAGCAGCGCCCGCCCCCGGAACCTGCGGTTCAGCATCACCGCGACAAAGAGCGAAAAGAAGGTGACCAGCAGGACGTCGATCAGGATGACTGTCAGTGAATCGAAGAGGAGGGGCAAAAATTCCGCGTCGGTGGTGAACGCCCGGGCAAAGTTGTTCCATCCGTTCGGACTGACCTTGACGTTGCCCATCGAGATTTCCACCTTGCCGAAGGCGTACGTCAGCGACTGAACCAGCGGCGTCGCGACAAAAAGCAGAAACCCCACCACCCAGAAGTAGCAGAAAATCCTCCCTGTCAGCGCTTTCCGGCGCTCCAGCGCGCTGCGCCTGCGTTTGCGTACTACCTGCATGTCTTTTTGCCTCCGGCGGCTTAAGAAACTCTTTGACAGAATTTCTTAAGAATCTTCAAAAACTATGAATTGACCTTGAAAGTAAGGCTGTTGTAGTCTACGGTAACGGTTATGTTGTTCTCGTAGGTGGTTTGGAAAACACTTGGGGAAACCTCCTGATGGTCGGTCATCCTCTGCCCTGCGATCCGGATGTACAGGTCGCCTGCGGCTTCCGCCTGACCCTGCGCGTCGGGGAGCCAGTCGGCGTAACACGCCGAGAAAACTCCGGCGAGCGCCGAGCGGGACAGTTCGGACGACGGCGCGTAGATTCCCGAGTAGTGCGGCAGCGCGCCGTATTCCACCGAACGAAGGAAGGAGCGCCATTTATCCGGGTCAAGGTTCTGCGCCGGTCCCGAATACTCAATGTAACCATGCACCACCAGTTGGTAGAAAGGCACCTCGCCGCTTTGCAAAAAGTAACCGGAAGCGCCCAGCGGCACGTTGTATAGCGTATCGGCGATTCCCCATGTGTAGGCATTTCCGTGGGTCAGCGCAAACTGACCGTTCGGTTTTGCTAGGGTCAGCGCGTCGGTCAGCATCGGCCCGGCTTCATCGCGGAAGATCGGAGCGTTCTGCTCATACTCGGAGTAGACCAACCCGCCGGCATCCTCAATCGCGAGGTTTTCAACCATCGGAACGCTCCCGGTAAATCCGGCAAACGCGTCGCCCCAACGGGACGGAGCCAACAGGGTCCACCGTTCGCCGTCGCCGTTCCGAGTGCCGTCCAGCAGAAAATAGGGGTTTTGGAAATTGATCCCGTTCCCTGTGGTGCGGGCGGCATCCCGGGAAGACGAAAACCCCGCGCCTTCTTTATATACCTGCAGCAGCTCACCGTTCAGGAAGATGGTGTTGTCCGTGCCGTCAACCAATTCATAGAAGCCTTGTGCGCCGCCCAGAGCGCTGTTGAATGAGAAATCCTTCGTCCATTGCGCGTGGTAACCGCCCTTCTGCGCCCCTTGGAATAACACGGCGGTCTTTCCGATTCCGGCGCTGCTCATCGCGTTAAGGATTTCCCCGGCTTGCTCAAATGTCGTCAGCTTAATCTCCCGGCTCATCGGGATGCCTAGGAAAGAGGAGGGTTTCACCAGCGCTCCTGTCAGGGTGAGGTGGGCACTGTTCGCCGAGGTTGATTTTTCGGTGAAAACGCCGGAACCCTCCAGATATACCCGATAAGCGTCCGCCATCGTCACATAGTCGGTTTCTTCGCCGTCCAGAAGGATGTAGGTAACCGCCATCGGGCGGGTCGCCGTGACCGGGGAAGGGATTGTGTAGCTGGTGTTGACCGTTGTCTCGTTATCCCGCAGGTAGACCCGCCCGACGTCGCGATAGGTGAAAACCGCGCCGTTCTTGAAGTAGCGGTTGTTGTTCCGGTTAACCCCCGTCTGAACCGACGCGACGAACGGACTCTCGATCACGGCAAGGTATGCCGTGTCGTTGGTCTTCGCGCCGAACACCGGCATACGAACCCCCTGCGCTTGGGTTGTAACCTCGATGGGACCGATCCCCCGGTCAAAGCCATAGACCGGCAGAGTGATGTCGGGGACGTTGTTGTAGTCTTTCCGATAGTCTGAAACAGCACCCGAGCCGTCCGGGTAGAAGAGGAAGCCGCTGTCATCCGACGAACCGCTGAGGAAATAGGGAAGGAAGGAAATCTGGTTGATCAGATACTCCCCTTCCTCAACAACCCCGCCGGGAGCGACCTGCGCGCGAAAACCGCTGTCGGTCAACGTCAGGTCAAGGGGGATTGTCACTTGTTGCGCCTCAAACCGGAAAAGGATCCGAATACCGTCCGGAAGGGACTCATACGTCACGGCGGCGTTGCCGAAGCTCGGGATCACCTGCGGCGCATACGACGGGTCGAGCACCGTGACGGTCAGCAATGACGCCACATTCTTTTGGAGCATACTGTCCACCCACTCCGGATCGTCATACCGCTCAGGCAAGCTGCGGTAAACGATCGGACGGCTTATGGCGGTGACTCGACTAGGTCCGGCAATCTCGAATGACACCGTCTCCGGGTCGATCCAGAGCGCGTATCTGCCGGTTTCGGCAACCAGCGTCTTCTCTTCAATGGCCAGCGGCGTCCCGACCGCACCAACCGCCCTCTCGGAGCCGTTGACCGCAGCGGGCGGCTCGAAGGAACAACCCGCGAAAAGCAGGGTCATCGCCAGAAAAACCACGCATGTTTTCCGCAAAAGCCGCGCCCCCTACCTATACTGAATTTCGGTGATCACCGTCGCGACAAAACTGACCAGCTGCTGAAAGGTGGAGAACAGGATGATCCCGATGAAAATCGCCGCCGCGATCCCCAAGAAGGTGAACAGGGTCATCAGGACCGTCTTGGACATGGTGTAGTCTTGAATCGTCATATTGCCGAACAGGAAGAGGAAGACGCACCATAGGACGGCGATCGTCTGAATCAACGCGTAGAAGGGCATCTCGGCGTTCGTCATCGCGTAGGACAACACCAATAGCACCGGAAGTGACAGCAAGAGCGGGGTTAGGGAGAAGACGCTCTGCACCCAAATCTGCTTCATCGTCGCCTTCCCCTCCAGCAGGGTGGAGAGAGCCCAGTTGAGCACCGTCCATGCAACCAGCGGCACCACGAAGCTTGTGATGTTGAGGAGGATGTTGTTGTTCTCCCGGTCGAGGACGCCGTAGTGGTAGCTTTCAAATTGCGCTGAAACAACGCTCATCAGGCAGAGGAGCGCCAGAATGAGGTTCGCCGCGCCGAACGACTTATCCTTGTGATGCTTTAACTCCCAAAACCCGTCGATCGGGTGAAAAAGGATGTGGAACGCGAATTTTGCCGTCTCCAGCACGTTTTCACCCCCGTTTTTGGCTCCGTATTTTCGTAAGTACGACAAACCCTATCGCAAAAAGGGTGAGTCCCAGCATGATCCATATGAAATTCTCCCGAAGCCAGTCGTCCCGGAATCCCCCGAACGCTTCGGAGTAGCCACCCCGCCCGTCGCCCAGCCGAAAATACTTCATTGCGGTGGCGTAGTCCTTCCGCCCGTAATACGCCTGCCCGATGGCGTACCACGCGAACCGGTGGTTCGCGTCCAGCCGCGCCACCTCGGTCCAGTGCTCCAAGCTCTGCTCAAACTCCCCTAGCATGTAGAGGCGGTTCGCGAGCAGAATCTTCTCCCCATAGGCGGTGTGCCGGAAAACG
>JAISVO010000157.1 GCA_031271525.1 Oscillospiraceae bacterium | reverse complement strand
GAGGGCGCGCCGGCCGACGGAAAGAAGCTGAAGGAGCTCAACCTCCCGGTCATCGTCGGCTGTATCCAGCGGGGGCATTCGAGCTTGGTCCCCCGGGGCGACACCCGAATCCACGCGGGGGACATCCTGGTGCTGATCTCCTCGGACGACACCGAGACAGCCGCCATCCATAAGCTGACCGCGCGGTGAGGCTGAGTTGGCGGATCGTCCGGGATGGCAGCAACCTCGGGACGTTGATATTGCTGGTGGGGCTGCTGCTGGCAGTCCCCCTCCTCGCGTTGCCCTTTTTCCCTGAAGAGGCGGGGTTTTTGCCGGCGTTTTTAATCCCCGCCGCCGCTTCGGCAGCGGTGGGGTGTGGCATCTGCCTATCCACATACCAAAACAAGGCGGACGATGCCGATCGCCTGCGTTCGGCGCGGCAGGGCGCCGCCCGGACCCTTGTCGTCTGGGCGTACAGCTTCCTGATGGGGGCGCTTCCCTTCGTCCTTGCCGGACAGCTCGACTTTGTCCAAGCTCTCTTTGAGTCGGTCAGCGGCTGGACGACAACCGGGCTGAGCGTGGTCGACGTAGCCGCGACGCCCCGTATCTTCCTGCTCCACCGCAGTTTTATGCAGTACTGCGGCGGCGTGGGGTTCGTCCTGATGATCACGATGGTCGTCTCGGGGAAGCAGTCGATGGCGCTGTACAGCGCTGAGGGACACCCCGATATGATCCGCCCCAATCTGCGCCAGACCTCCCGTCGGATCATGGCGTTCTACGCCGCGTTGCTCGCCGCCGGGACCCTCCTCTACCGGGTCTTCGGGATGGACCTGTTCGACGCAGTCTGCCACGCTATGTCGGCGCTCGCGACCGCCGGTTTCACCACGCAGCCTGGCGGCATCGGGTCGTACGGCAGCCTGCCGATCGAGGCCGTCACGACGGCGCTGATGCTAATCGGCGCGTCGAACTTCGCCGTGCTGCTGCTGTTGACCCAAGGAAAGCTCCGTCAAGTGTTCAAGGTAACTGAAATGCGGTTCATGTTCGGGCTGCTCGCGGTGTTTATCCCACTGATGACCGGCGCGTTCGCCCTCGGCTCGGGGATGGGGTTTTGGGAGAGTCTGCGCCACGCGGTCTTCGGCACGGTGGCGGCGTTCTCCACCACCGGCTACGCCTTGACGGAGCACACGGCTTGGCCGCAGCTCGCCTTCGGGCTGATGATGCTTTTGATTTTCATCGGGGGAAGCATGGGTTCGACTTCGGGCGGAATCAAGCTTCTGCGGGCGTATTTCGTTTTGAGGATCACCCGGGAAAATGTGCGTAAACGGTTCTCCCCGGCAATCAAGACGGTCGCCCCCACCTACACTGCGGTGCGAGGCAAGGTGCCGATCGACGCCGGGTTGGTCAGCGATACCTTTGGGTTTATCGCGTGTTACGCGGGGATCATCGTCGCCGGAACGCTGCTGCTGACGCTGACCGCCGACTGCTCGGTATTTGAGGCGATGTTTGAATTCGCGTCGGTCTTCGGCACGTCCGGAATCACCGCTGGACTGACCAACGCGAGCACCAACACGCCCACCCTGATCGTCGAGATGGTCGGGATGACGCTGGGGCGTCTGGAGATTTTCGCCGTATTCATCGGACTGGTCTCGGGTGTCCGCTGGGCGAAGGGATTGATTCTGCGGCGGAAAGGGTAGGAACGGTCTGCGGCTACCCGCTATCCGGATCAGGCGGACCGCTCTTCCCGCAATTTCGATTAAAGCCCCGAACAGAAATATGGGCTGACGGCGCAACACCATTGCCCGTCAGCCCATACATATTTGCCCCGTCCGTTTTTATACCGCCCTTGTGACCCTGCCGGAACGCAGGCAGCGGGTGCAGACATAGACGTGGCAGGGGGAACCGTCCACAACCGCCTTGACACGACGAATATTGGGTTTCCAAGCGCGGTTGCTGTGCCGGTTGGAGTGCGATACCTTACAGCCGAAGCTGACACCCTTATCGCAAACGCTGCATTTTGCCATGAGGTTTTCATTCCTTTCCGCTACAAAACGGGACCCGCCCGTTTTAGACATCGAAAAATAGTATATCAGAACCCGGCGCGTTATGCAAGAAAAATTTTTACCCGCCGTGAACGGTGTCCTGAGTCGTCAGAGCGCCGTAACCATCTCCGCGAACCCGCGCCGCTCATACGCGCGCGAAAAGCCGGTCATGACCTCCAGCACGTGCAGGATCTGCGCCCCCGAGGCACGGAAGGGCGAACCGGTCTCGATGTGCGAAGCCATATCGGCGATGCCGATACCCCGGCTGTTCTCAGCGTAGCCGAACGCCAGAGGCATCTCGCGGAACTCCTTGGTCTCGGGCGTATACAGCAGCACCGGACCCCCAAAGGTGTTGGGGTCGGGAACGCTCAGCGTACCCGCCGAACCATAAACCTCCATCCTCGGCACCTGCGCCGCGTGCACATCAAAGGTGGTCAGCACGGTGCCGACCGCGCCGGAGACAAACTCCAGCACCCCCGCGATGTGAGTGGGCGTCTCGACCTTGACGACAGTCCCCCGCTTCGCCGCGCTCGTAACAGTGCGCTCCGGGAAGGACGCGACGGCAGCCCCCGTAACGCTTTTGACCCCGCCGAGGAGGGTGACCAGCGCCGTGATGTAGTAGGGACCCATGTCCATCATCGGGCCGCCGCCCCGTTTGTAATAGAACTCCGGGTCGGGATGCCAAGACTCGTGCCCCCGGCAGACCATAAACGCCGACGCGCCGACCGGAGTCCCGATCGCGCCCTCTTCAATGAGCTTCTTACACGTCTGGATCCCCGCGCCAAGGAACGTGTCCGGTGCGCCGCCGATCAGCAGGTTTTTGGACTTCGCCAACTCGTTTAACTTTTGCCCTTCGGAAAAATCCGCGCCGAGGGGTTTCTCTGTATAGACATGCTTTCCGGCGTTGAGCGCCGCTTCGCTGACCGCGTAATGCTCATACGGGCGGGTGAGGTTGAGGACGATGTCCACCCCCGGGTCAGAGAGCAACTCCTCGGAGGACCCGTACACCTTCACGGCTCCGAACTCGGCGGCCCGCTTCTCCGCCCGCTCCCGCACGATGTCATAAACCCCCGCGACGGCGAGGTTTTGTGAAAACATCCCGGTGATGTTCTTTAGGTAGATGCCGCTAATGTCGCCGCAGCCGACGACGCCAATTTTTTTCATATCTTTTTGCCCCCTAGTACATCTTGGCGGTGCTCTCAAACCGCTCGACCGTCAGTCCGTGCGTGACGGCGTATTCCTTCCCTTCCAAAGCCCAAAACATCCCCCGCCTCATCAGGAGCCCCGCCTCGGGGACGTCGAAGACATCGTCGTGATGGCCCAGCGAGGTGTAGAACACCCGCCCGTTGCCCCAGAACTTCGTCCACGCCACCGGCATCGCGACCGGCTTGTTGCTGACGTGGTAGTACGGAATCAGCGGAAAAGCCGTTGTCGCGAGGACCTCGACCGCCGGGTCGATATGCAGGTAATAGTGCTCGGTGCACACCTCGAAATCGCCGATCCCCTCGGTGATCGGGCTGGACCCATGGTTGATATTTACAGTATAGCGCACCCCGTCGCCGCCGGGGTGGGAGACCCATTGCCCGCCGGTGATGAACTGCCATTCGGTATCCTCCCGGAAACTGTCGCACATCCCTCCGTGACAGCCCGCGAGCCCCACCCCCGCGCCGACCGCCTTCGCGACGTTTTGGGTGTACTCCCGGAGTATCTTCCCCATCGTCCAACAGGCAACGATCAGGTCCAGCTCCAGCAGCGCCGTAAGGTCGCCCAGTACGTCCTGCGTGTCGCTGACGGTAACCTCAACCCCCTCGTCTTGGAGCATCCGGGCGAACCGGGCGCTTACCAGCTTCGGCTGGTGCCCGTCCCAGCCGCCTTGAACAATCAACGCTTTTTTCATTCGGTTTATCCCTCCGGTTTGTAGTTGTTGACCTTGTGGCCGCAGTTGTGGCAGAAGGACGAGCCGGGTTCTA
>JAISVO010000137.1 GCA_031271525.1 Oscillospiraceae bacterium | reverse complement strand
CGGCGCCACATACCGCTCAAACGGCTCGAGTTCGACCGGTGCTTCAGGTGTTTCAAGCGCTTCAGACGCTTCCGGCTCTTCGGGGCGCTCCGGCTCGGGCGGCAGCTCGGTCAGAAGGTCGGGGGGCAGCTCCACCTCGGGCGGCAGTTCGGGGATGACCGGAGGCGCTTCCGACGGAGCCGGCGGGTCCGGCTGTTCGGGTTTTTCGGGCAGGGACGAAAGGACAAACAAGTCGGGCTTCCGCTCGGACGCCGCCGGCGCGGCGGGTACGGCGGACGCGGCCTTGCCGCAGTGGTGACAGAATTGGAAGCCGTCCAACATACGGTTTCCGCAGTGCGGGCATTGCATTCTGACTGATCCCCCTCCTAATGTCGGGTGGTAGTACCCCCATTTTACAGTATAATGCCCCGTCTGCATAGGGTTTTTTCGCGGATTGGCGAAAAACATTTGACAAGCCGGGGGAAGTCCGGTAGAATAGGCTTGGTAGCTTGTCTCCAAGACTCGCCAGAGAGGCTGTGCTGATTATGTCAAAAAAAGACAATCGAGTGATGGATGTCCTTGAGAAGATGCGCGTCATCAAAAAAACCGATGACGACCTCGATTTTGTGCAGGAAACCTACATACCGGCTCAGCCCGAGGCGGAGCGGGTGGCCGCGCAGCCGGTCCGCCCCGCCGAAACCCCGTACGGCATCGGAAGCGAGGACACCAACCTCTTCTTCGACGAGCCGAACAGCGCCGACCGCTACCTCGATATGGAGCAGTTGTACGGCGTTTTCCGGATGAAAACCGGCGGGATCGACACCATCTACCTGATCGAGTCGTACATAAGCACCCTGCCCGAAACCCTTCCGGCGGAACTTCGGCGTTCGATCATCCTCAAGATCATCTCGGCGTCGGGGTTTGACTTCGATCAGCTCCTGAACGACGGCATCGACCGCGTCTCCCAGCTCAACGATTACTCGGCGAAGTTCGCGAGCCGCACCGAGGAGATTGTCGAGCGCCACAACGTGGAAATTGACGCGCTGGAGCGCCAGATACGGCAGATACGGGAGCAGATCAACGAGCGCAAGAACCTGCACAAGCGCCAATTCCTCACCATCGAGAGCGAAGCGCAGCGGTTGAAGGATGTCTTGGATTTCATAACAAAATAACAAACAATCCCCCCGCATGGGGGGATTGCTACTAAGCGTGGCACAAAGACGCAAGGGGGTGAGCCATTGGGCGGGTATAAGCTGACGGGCCGGGGATGGGTCTTGCTCGTCGTTCTGGGACTCCTGCTCATCACCGGCGCCACCGCTCTCGCGGCGTCGTTCGGCGGCGGCTCGGAACCGCCCGCCCCCCCGGGCCGGTCAGGGGGCCACCCCCCGGCGGGCCCCATCTGGGGCACGACCCCGCCCGGCGGCGAACCGTCCGAAATACCGTCCCCTCCCGGCGAACCGGACCCGTCGCCCGAAGAGCCGTCAGACGAACCGGCAAAAGAGCCGCCGGAAGAGCCTCCCCCGGTTGCGGAACCGTCCCGGTTCCCGTCGCCGGTCCCGGTGCCCGATCCGTCCCGCCCCCCCGAACCGCAAACGCCGGAGCCTCCGGAGGAACCGGCCCCGTCGGAAGACAAAGGGGAACCCGTCGAATGGTATTCCCGTACCGACGCCGTGATGTTCTCGTTTAACAGTGCCGAGCCGTCCGAGAGCCCCGAGCGCACCTTGGAGGCGCTGGACGAGCTGATCCCGGACATTTCGGAGCTGGCCGGCTACCTCGTCGTCGTCGAGGCGTACGTCTCGGAGGATGAAACCGCGGTAAACTTGGCGCAAAAACGGGCGGACTATGTATCCGCCCTCCTGATCGAAGAGCTTGGCGTCCCGGCGGCGCAGGTGCGCGCCTATTCGGCGGACGGTGCCGACGGCGGCGAGAGCTGGCGGCAGCGGGCCGACGTATACTTTTCCTATGTGGGTTACAAATAATCGGCGGCTTGCGTAAGCCGCCGAATTTTGGGTACGGAGGAACTATTCATGATTGAGTTGAAAGCGTCGCCGATGCGGTATAGCGGCGGCGCCCTGACCGAAGGCGCGGGGGTTCGCGGCGGCACGATGGCGGCGAAGATTCTGGCGGCGCACAATGTTGCCCCGGAGGGCGGCGGCCTTCGGATCAAGTTCGACGCGATGGCGTCGCATGACATCACCTATGTCGGCATTATCCAGACCGCACGGGCGAGCGGGATGACGTCCTTTCCGCTGCCCTATGTGCTGACAAACTGCCACAACTCCCTCTGCGCGGTGGGCGGTACGGTCAACGAGGACGACCACGCCTTCGGGTATTCGGCGGCGGAGAAATACGGCGGCGAGTACGTCCCGGCGCATATGGCGGTGATCCACCAATACATGCGGGAGCGCTACGTCGGGGTCGGGAAGATGATCCTCTGCTCGGACAGCCACACCCGCTACGGCCCGTTCGGTACTCTAGCCGTCGGCGAAGGGGGCCCGGAACTGGCGAAACAGCTCTGAGGCAAAACGTGGGACATCCCAACCCCCGAGGTGACGGCGGTTTACCTCACCGGGTCGCCCCGTCCCGGGGTCGGTCCGCAGGACGTCGCGCTGGCGCTGATCGGCGCGGTCTTCGCGAACGGGTTCGTGAAAAACCGGATCTTGGAGTTCATCGGGCCGGGGATCGCCTCCTTGCCGATGGATTACCGGAGCGGGATCGACGTGATGACCACCGAGACAACCTGCCTGTCCAGCGTCTGGGCGGCCGACGGCACGGTGCGGCTCGCTTTGGCGGCGCTGGGCCGCCCGAACGACTATGCCGAGCTGGCCCCCGACGAGAACGCGGGGTATGACCGTGCCGTACTGTTCGATCTGTCGGCGGTGGAGCCGATGATCGCCCTCCCGTTCCACCCGAGCAACGTGTACCCCATCCGAACCTTCACCGAAAACGCGGCTGAGCTTTTGCGCGGCGTCGAGAAGGAAGCCGAAGCCCTGTGGGGTTTCCCTGTCGGGCTTACCAAAAAACTTATCGACGGGCGTCTGAAAGTTGACCAAGGGGTTGTCGCGGGGTGTGCCGGAGGTCTGGCGCAGAACCTCCGCGCGGTCCGGAAGAACCTGAAGAACCCTCCGGCGTTCCCCTTCTCGGTCTATCCGGCCTCCCAGCCGATGATGATCGAGCTGACTAGAGACGGCACCCTGACCGGTCTGATGTCCCTTGGGGTATCGGTTCGCTCGGCGTTCTGCGGTCCTTGCTTCGGCGCCGGCGACGTGCCCTGCTCGGGCGGCTTCTCGATCCGCCACACCACACGGAACTTTGTCAACAGGGAAGGTTCCAAGCCGGGCGAAGGACAGAGCGCGTTCGTCGCGCTGATGGACGCCCGCTCGATTGCCGCCACCGCCGGTAACGGCGGTTTCCTCACGGCGGCGTCGGACTCCGACCCGGAGGTTCCGCCCCTCGCGTTCGACGACGCCCCTTACCGCGCGAAGGTCTATACCGGCGTCGGGAACCCCAAGCCCGAAACCGAGCTGGTCAAAGGCCCCGGGATCGCCGACTGGCCCGAGATGGTCCCGCTGCCCGAGGACCTTACCCTGACCGTCGCTTCGGCGCTGTATGACGCCGTGACGACGACCGACGAGCTGATCCCTTCGGGCGAGACGTCCTCCTACCGTTCCAATCCGTTAAAGCTGGCGTCCTTCACCCTCTCGCGGCGGGACCCGGGCTATGTGGAGCGTTGCCGGAAGCTCGGCTACGGGTCCGCCATCGTCGCCCTCCGCCCCGGGGACGGTTCGGCGCGGGAGCAGGCCGCTTCCTGTCAGCGGGTGCTGGGCGGCATTGCGAACATCGCCTTGGCTTACGCCACCAAGCGGTATCGCTCCAACCTGATCAACTGGGGGATGCTCCCCTTTGAGTGGAGGGGGTTGGAAACCGAGCGCCCCGCCATCGGGGACACATTTGCGGTTCCCGGGATCCGCAGGGCGGTTGAAGAAGGTCTGGAGGAGGTTCCGGCGGTCTGGACGCACGCGGGCGTTTCGCGGAGCATCACCTTGGACCTTCCCCAGCTGACCGAGGATGAGCGGAGGACGATCCTCGCCGGTTGCCTTATGAACCTGCGATGACGGAGGAGAACAACTCTCGTCCGGGCATCAAGGTCTACCTCAACATTTTCTCGACGATGTTTGTCGTCGGCCTGTTTACCTTCGGCGGCGGGCTTTCGATGCTCCCCCAGATGAAGCGCGTCTTTGTGGAGAAGCGCCGCTGGATCACCGAGGAGGAAATCATAGACATCTTTGCGGTTTCCCAGTCGCTTCCCGGCGTCATCGCGAGCAACACCGCCGTGATGGTGGGTCACCGGATCGCCGGGGTTCCCGGCGGCTTGGTGTCCGCGCTGGGCGTCGTGTTGCCGTCCTTCTTGGTGCTGCTCCCCGTCACGCTGTTCTATCGCGCGTTTATAGACAATCCGGTCATGCTGGGGGTTCTGCGGGGTATCCGCGCCGCCGTCACGGCCCTCCTCCTCTATACGGTTTGGGGGCTTCGGAAGGGGTCGCTTCGCGGCGTCGCCGACCTTCTCCTCTGCGGGGTCGCCGCCGTGCTGGTGCTGTTGCTGGGGGTCAATCCGGTATGGGTGATTCTGGGCGGGCTCTTGTTTGGGGCGGGGCGGGCCGTTGTCCGCGCCCGGAAGGGGGGCGCGGACTGAGTATGGAATTGCTTTGGCTTTTTTTGATCTTCTTAAAAATCGGGTTCTTCACGATCGGCGGCGGGATGGCGATGCTCCCCCTGATGCAGGAAGAACTGACGGCGCGCGGGCTGATGACACTGACCGAGACGGTGGATATGGTCGCGATTTCCCAGATGACGCCGGGTCCCTTTGCCGTCAACGCCGCGACCTTTGCCGGGATGAAGCTGTACGGGGTTTGGGGGGCCGCCGCCGCGACGCTGGGCGTCGTCACGCCGTCGGTTGTCGTGACGCTGATCGTGGCGCGTTTTTTCGCGGCGCACTACAAAAGGCCGGCGGTGAGCGACACGATGTCGGCTGTCCGTCCGGTCGTAATGGGCTTGATCCTCGCGGCGGCGCTCGGCATCGGCTATGAGTCGCTCTTCCCGTCCGGCGCCGGCGGGTTGGACCTCCCGGTCCTGTTGCTGGCCTGCGTCGGTTTGGCGCTGCTGCTGACGGTAAAGAAACTCAGCCCGATCCTTCTGATTACCGTCTGCGGCGTCTTCGGCGCGGTGTTCCTGCGGGGGTAGGGCGTGCCGGAGCTAGTGCGCCCTGCGTGCTTTGCGCGGCGGACGGATGTGTTGCCGTTCCACAACCACACTTTCCCAACCTGCCCATAACTTGGCGGTTACAAATCTGTAACAAAACGGTGACAAAGTGGTTGACAACCGTGCTTGACTCTGTTAGAATTGATGACGGTAATCGAAAACCGTCATGTTAAGGAGACAAGCGAATGGCAAAACGATTTTTCGCCCTGCTCGCGGCAGCGGTTCTTTTGGTCGCAACCCTCCCCGCGGCGTTCGCGGCGGAGTCCTTCCACACCGGCGCGAGGGTCAATCTGCGCGCCGCCGGTTCCCTTGAGGCGGCGGTCCTCCGCACCATAGAGCCGGGGGTTGCCGTCGAAGTTCTGGAGCACGATCCGGACGGCTGGTCGAAGGTCACGATGGACGGCGCGGACGGCTACATAAAGAGCGAATTCCTCGTCCCGTCCTCCCAGATCACCGAAGAGACGGTGCCAACTGTCTACGTCACAACCGACAAAGTCAACTTCCGCAAAGCGCCGTCCACCGACGCCGCGGTCCTCCAGCAAGTCGAGCGGGGGGTTCAGGTCTTCGCGCTGGCGTATGATCCCGAGGGCTGGTCGGAAATCAGCATAAACGGCGTGACCGGTTACATAAAATCTGAGTACCTCGGCCCCGAGGGGGAACCCGAGCCGGTGGTCAGGAGTTCGCTGGAATCCTCCGAAACCTACGTCACCACCGGGAAGGTCAATTTCCGCAAAGGCCCCTCTTCGGACGCCGGGGTCATCCGTCAGCTGGGCGCGGGGACCAAGGTGGCTGCCGTGGCGTACGACCCGGAGGGCTGGTCGCTCGTCCTGTTCAACAACGAACAGGGCTATATCAAGAGCGAGTTCCTCGCGGACGGATCGGGCGGCGGCGCGGTGGAGCTTCTGGACTGGCAGACGGTGCGCGGCTTCCTTCCCCTCCACACCGCGATCCCGGTCTTAGACATCCGGACGGGGATCACCTACACGGTAAAAAGTTTTTCCAACGGTCTCCATGCCGATGTGGAGACGAGCACCACGGAGGACACCGAAATTCTCAAGAGGATCTACGGCGGCAAATGGAGCTGGAGCCCCCGTCCGGTCTGGGTCACCATCGCGGGGCGCACCATCGCGGCGTCGATCAACGGGATGCCGCACGGCGGCGGCGTCATCGCCGGCAACGGGATGGACGGACAGATTTGCCTGCATTTTCTGGGGAGCAAGACGCACAACGGAAACGTGTCGTTTGAGAAGCTCCATCAAGACGGCGTAATGGAGGCGTGGAACGCCCGGTGAGGTCAATGATCAAGAAAATCCTTCTCCCGCTCCTTGCATTCGCAACACTCGTCACACCGGCGCTGGCTTCCGCGCCGGTTCCGCCCGCGTTGATTTCGGAGACCGCAGTCCTAATCGATGCGGAGAGCGGCCAAGTGCTTTTCCAAAAAGACATGCACCGGCTAATGCGCCCGGCGAGCACAACAAAGGTGATGACCGCTCTTCTGGCGCTGGAGAACGCCGACTTGGGCGATTCCTTCACGATGAGCGAGGTCGCGGTGTCCACCATCGGCCTCGACGCCGCGAACGCCGCGCTGAAGGCCGACGAGGTGGTGACGATGGAGCAGGCGGTCCACGCGCTGGCGCTGGTGTCGGCCGCCGACGCCTGCAACGGGATCGCGGAGTATGTCGGCGGGACGATCGAGAACTTCGTCGCGATGATGAACGAGCGGGCGGTGAAGGCGGGCGCGCTCCACACAAACTTCAGGAACACCCACGGGATGCCGGATGAGGAGCACCTGACGACGGCGTACGACCTCGCGATGATCATGCGGGACGCCGTGGCGACCCCCGGTTTTACCGAGATATTCGACGCCGATGTCTATGAAATGCCGCCGACAAACCTTTTCCCCGAGACGCGGGTCTTCAAAAGCCACAACTTAATGACGAGCGGCGACGCCCCGTACGACGGCGCGCTGGCGTCCAAGACCGGCTGGACCGAGCTTTCGGAGCATACGCTGGTGACCGCCGCCAAGCGGAACGGGCGCACCCTGATCGGGGTTGTGATGAAGTCCCCCGAAAAGGACGACAAATACACCGACATGGCGGCGCTTCTGGACTATGGGTTTACCGGGTTCACACAGGTCCGCTACTCTGCGGAAGAGCTTTCCCGTGACGAGTTTTTGTCGGATAATCCGGAAAAACCCGGCCTGACCGCGTCTGTCGCCGCCTCGGAGGGGTTTTCCTGCCTAATCCGTAACGATCAGAATAAAGCCGATATTGCCCTCAGCTATCATACCGCCGAGGGCGGCGAGCTGCCCGTCAAAGTCGTCTTTTCCTTGGGGTATACCGTTTTGGGCGAGGTGCCGGTGACAGCGGCGTGGAACATCCCCGTCCCGGCGGCGGCGGTTCCCTCTCCGCTCCCCGTCGCGGAGGGCGCCGAGGAGGTCAGGCAATCGGTGACGGCGGACATGACGCCGCCCGATACCGAAGACCGGTGGCACCCGGTCCTGATGTGGATTGCGGGGCTGGTCATCGTTGTGCTCGGCTTGTGCGCCGTCCTCGCGGCGGTGATCCTCGTCCTCCGCCGGATCAACATCGCGAAGTACCGCGGCAGACATCGGTAGTAACACCGCCCATCCCGATCGGGATGGGCGGTGTCTGTTATCTCTTTGCGTTGTTAACGGTCCGTCATCCCGAAACCTCCAACCTCGCCGGGGCGCTGCCTTTCAGGCTGACGCTCCGTTTGTCCGGCTGGCAGAAGCCGACGTGCAAATACTTTTTGCCGTAGCAGAGGCGCAGGTCGCCCTCGTCGTCGTACCGCATAAAGGCGGCGCTGTCGATCGGGACGGTTACGCAGGTGCTCTCCCCGGCGTTCAGGACCACCTTCGAGACCCCGCAGAGGTTCCAGTTTTCTTTCTCGCCCTCGATCTCGATATAGACCTGCACCGTCTCGGTCGCGCGTTTACGCCCCTTGTTGGTGACCGTCGCGGTCACCGCGCTCTCGGCGTACGACGCGTCGGACAGTTCAAACGGCTCGTAGCCCAGCCCGAAGCCGAAGGGATAGAGCGCCGAACCCTTGAAGTAGCGGTAGGTGCGGTTCTCCATCGAGTAGTCCCGGAAGTCGGGCAGATCCCCGTCGCTTTGATAGAAGGTGAGGGGAAGCCTTCCCGAAGGGGAGAATTTCCCGAACAGCAGCTCGCCGAAAGCCCGTCCGCCCTGCGAACCCGGGTAAAACGCCTGCACGACGGCGTTCGCGCCCTCGTCCGCCCAGCGCAGATCCAGCGCGCTCCCGCTGAGGATGACGGCGACGGACGGGATTCCCCGTTCTTTCGCGATCGCAAGAACCTTCTCCGCCATCATCTGCTGGCTTCCGGGGAGTTTTAAGCCCAGCTTGTCGCCGGAGGCGAATTGGTTTCCGGTGTCGCCCTCCTCGCCCTCCAGATTCCGGTCCAGCCCCAGCGCGAGCACCACCGCGTCGGCGCGGCGGGCCGCGATCAGCGCTTCCGCGAGCCGGTCGTTCTGGAACTGGGACAAAACGCTGTCGTTGACCTTGAAGAGGGGGCATCCCTCGGCGTAGAGGACCCGGATCCCCTTCTCGGCGGCGTAGCCCCTGACGCCCTGCAGCACGGTGACATGGTCGCTCGCGGTCCCCTGATAATTGCCTTCCAGCGCGATCCGGCTGTCGGCGTTTGGCCCGATGACGGCGATGGTCTTCATCCCGTTCGTCTTCAGCGGCAGCGCGCCGTCGTTCTTCAGCAGCACCAGCGACTCCCTCGCGACTTCGAGGTTGAAGGCGCGGTGCTTGTCGCAGTCCAGAACATCGTACGGGATCGACGTATACTTCTTGTTTTCCGGCGCGCCGAGGAGTCCCAGCTTCATCCGTGTGACGAACAGGTTGGTCACCGCCCGGTCGATTTCGGCTTCGGTCAGCTTCCCTTCCCGGACCGCCGCGAGGCAGTAGCCGAACAGGTTGCCGCAGTTGAGGTCGCAGCCGTTGCGCACCGCCATCGCGACGCTCTCCACCGGGGTCGCGGTGACTTTGTGGTGTTCGTGGAAGTCCTTAATCGCCCAGCAGTCGGAGGTCACGTGGCCTGTAAACCCCCATTTATCCCGCAGGATGTCTTGGAGGAGGGTTTTGCTTCCGCAGCAGGGCTCGCCGTTGGTGCGGTTATACGCGCCCATGACGGCTTCGACCTTCGCTTCGGTGACGGCCGCCTCAAATGCCGGGAGGTATGTATTCCAGAGGTCGTAAGGGGATACCACGGCGTTGAACTCGTGCCGTTCCCCCTCGGGTCCGGAATGGACCGCGAAATGCTTCGCGCAGGCGGCGGTTTTCAGCTGGTTCTCGTCCGGGCCTTGCAAGCCGTTGATGAAGGCGACGCCCAGAATCGCCGTCAGGTAGGGGTCCTCGCCGTACGTCTCGTGGCCCCGCCCCCAGCGCGGGTCGCGGAAGATGTTGATGTTGGGGGACCAATAGGTAAGCCCCTTGAAGATGTCGTGGTCGCCCTCCTCCTGATAGGCGTGGTACTTTGCCCGTCCCTCGTCCGAAATCACGCCCGCGACCCGCTCCAGAAGCTCCGGGTCGAAGGTCGCGGCGAGCCCGATCGCCTGCGGGAACATGGTTGCGACCCCGCTCCTCGCGATGCCGTGCAGGGCTTCGTTCCACCAGTTATAGCTCGGGATGTTGAGCCGTTCCACGGCGGGCGCGCCGTGCAGCATCTGCGAGACCTTTTCCTCCAGCGTCATCTGCGAGACCAGCTTCTCCGCCTCGGCCCTGTGGTCGAACATATCGATACCTCCCCAAAAAAATACTGTAGACACAGTTTGCTACCGTGCCTACAGTATACCATAGCGGACAACCGGAATAAAGGGTCAGGGGGCAAAATTTTCGAGAAAACTCATGGCGTCCAAGTAATTGACGAAGAACACGCCACCTTGGAGGAGCTCCTGATCGGCCCTCCGCAGGGTTTTGATCTCTGTCCGGGTTGTCTTCACCGGAACCTCCCGGTCGGTATTGTGGTAGACCGTGATGACGCCGCCGCTGGCGCAGACCCAAAAGCCTTCCCGCTCTTCGGGAGGCAGTGGCTCATCGGCGGGGAAAGCCAGCGGTTCCGCCAACTCGCCGTCTCCGGACGGCCGCTGTGCGGGCTGTGAGAGCGCCAGCGCCGTCAGGAAGGCCCCGGCAAGCACCGCCGCCGTGACGGTTGCGGCCAGCCGCAGTTTCAGTCTCGTTGCGTCCATAAACGCTGCCTCCTTCGGGTTTTATAGGAATTATGCCCAATTTATGGTCTGTTGATACATTCGTCTTGCTATCCGTCACATTTTGTGATATGCTGGCCCTGCCGCCCGGTCGCCGGGCGGGACAATATGGCTGGGAGGTCTTATTTTATGGGACCATTGGCGGTAATAAAGACGCTCGCGCTGGTTCTGCTGTGTCTCCTGCACGGGTGCGCCGCGTCTTCGCCGCCGAGCTTAGAACCCCCGGCACCGCCGACGGTGCCGTCCCCGCAGTCTTCGCCGGCGCCGCCGTCCTCTCCGGTGCCGGAGCCGACCCCCGATCCTTCGCCGTCGCCGTCTCCCGAGCCGGTGACCATAACCCTCCAATTCGCGGGGGACATCATCCTCCACTCCTCCCCCATCCGGGGCGCGAAGACGGG
>JAISVO010000028.1 GCA_031271525.1 Oscillospiraceae bacterium | reverse complement strand
CTGAACGGCATCGAGAGGGAGGAATTGATCGCGAGCGCTGTCTTACAGGAATACAAGGCCGGAGCGCTGATCCACAACTGCACAGACGCGAACAGTCCGGGGGTGCAAATCGTCAAACGGGGCCGGGCGCGGGTGTATATCAGCTCACCCGACGGCAAACAGCTTACATTACAGCGGATCGGGGACAACCAGCTCTTCGCGATCGGTGTCAGCTGCGTCTTGAACAACAAGATTTTCGATGTCAATCTGGAGACCGAGACAAACTGTGAGGTTTTGCTGATCCCGCGCGGTGTGTGCAAAAAGCTCTTTGACTCGAATGAAAGAGTCCGGACCTCAACGATGGAAATCGTTGCGTCCCGATTCGCGCACACAATGCGTATCTTGGAGGCGATCGCGTTTACCTCCACCCGCAACCGGCTCGCGAATGTTCTGATCGAACAATGCGACGGGCTGGGTATGGTGAAAGCTACCCATGCCGGAATCGCGGCCGACCTTGGAACCACTCGGGAGGTGGTCACCCGAATTTTACACCAATTTCAGGAAGACGGGCTGGTCACACTCCGGCAGCGGGAAATCCATATCACGGACAAAGACTCGCTGCTCGGCGTTCGAGGGGAATACCTCGGCTATATCGGAGATCTGCTCTACCCGAAGGTGTGATAAGCGTCCCTATACGTCTTTTTTGAAACAGAGGAACCAATCGAGGCAGTACGCGCCTTCGCCGGGGTGTTCAATTCGTTTTTGCGCGCCCTCCATCGTGCCGGGGATCGGCAGGATTACGTCGTCTCCCGGACGCCAGTCGGCGGGGGTCGCGCAGGCGTTGGCGTCCGCTTTTTGCAAGCCTTGGAGAATCCGCTTGATCTCGTCGAAATTACGCCCCAGCGAACCCGGGTAGTAGAGTACCGTGCGGACCGTCCCCTTGGGGTCGATGACGAAGACCGCCCGCACCGCCGCGGTCGTGCTAAAGTTGGGTTGCATCATGCCGTACTTGTTCGCGACTTCCATCCGGATGTCCGCGATCAGCGGGAAACGCACCTTCACGTGTGCCTTATCTTTCCACGTAAGTGTTTCGATGGCGCGGAGCCAAGCGATGTGGCTCGCAAGCGAATCCACCGACAACCCCACCAGCTCGCAGTTCATCGCGCGAAACTCATCGGCAAGTGACCCGAAGGTCATGAACTCGGTGGTGCAGACAGGGGTAAAGTCGCTCGGGTGGGAAAATAAGATCACCCATTTTCCCTCGAAGTCGGCCGGAAAATGAATCTCCCCGTTGGTCGTTACCGCCTTAAAGGCGGGCGCGGGATCCCCAATCAGCGGGAACCGGACTGCGTTCTCTTCCATTTTACCGTTCCTCCGTTATCTTTTAATTATGGGTATTTACATGGCCGTCATTGAATTCCGCGCCGACATGGTTCGCATTGCAAAACGGTTTGTTGCCTGACTGTCCGCAGCGGCAGAGCATCACCCGGTTGCGGACCTCGTACTCCTTGCCGTCCGCGCCTTCGACGGTTATCGGGCCCTTAACGAAGATCCCCGAGCTGACCTTCCGTTCGGGATCCTGCAGGATGATGATCTCGGGGCTGCTTGTCTCCTCCAGTACGTTCCCCTCTTTATCCACCATCATGAGCCGTCCGGCCGGGCACTCCCTTGCCGCCTTGGCAGCAGCCTCGCGGTTCTCCGGAACCGAGTCCCTTTCGGTTAATGACCAAATATCACCCCGGTCAGTGTGACAGAAGCGGGCAAATGCACAGCGGTTGTCATCCAGCAGGTCCATCGTCGTGCCCGAGGTCACGTCCGCGATCCGGTCGAGGTAGGGTTCCCGGCTCGCCGTCTCGGTGCCGTCGAAGTTCAGCGTCGCGTGAGCGCCGTCGCAGAAGGGCGGGTTATGGGATTCCCCGCAACGGCAGAGCGCGTAAGTCTCCGCCTGCGGCAGAGCGCGCCCTTCCGTATAGGCGTAGTGATGCCCTTTGGCGGTGATGACCATCTCCTTGAGTGGAATCCCCCCGCTCACCAAATAGGGTCCGTTCTTCGTGATCTTGATACGCACAACCGTCACCTCAAGCTAATCATTAAAGGATACCGATAACATTCTGTCACAAAAGAACCGACATTTCTGTATCAATGGTACTGATTTGCGGAAAATCTTGTGGTATAACTGCATCATACAAAGACAGGGAGGTTGTGTCATGCTCAAACACGTGGACCACAGAAAGATGGGGCGCGGGCAGCACGGATGGCTGGACAGCCATTTCCACTTTTCTTTCGCGGAGTACTACAATCCGATGAATCTGCGGTTCGGCGTCCTGCGCGTCTTCAACGACGACATCGTAAAGGCGGGAGAGGGATTTGGTCCCCACCCGCATCAGGACATGGAGATCATCTCGTATGTGGTGGAAGGCGAGCTGTCGCACAAGGACAGTATGGGAAACGCGCATACCTTGACACGGGGGCAGTCGCAGTACATGTCTGCCGGTACCGGGGTGTTCCACAGCGAGTACAATCTGCAGGAGAACGATGACTTACGGTTTACCCAGATTTGGATTTTGCCCGACAGACGGGGTTATGAGCCGAACTACGGCGACTACCGCTTCAACCTTGAGGATCGGGTCGGCAAATGGCTGCCCATCGCGACGGGGTATGACAACGACGAAAATGACGCGCCGATCAAGGTGCATCAAGACATCAACGTCTACTCGACCATCTTGGGTGCCGGCGGGAAGATACACTTCGAGGTCGGAAACAATCGGCAGGCGTATCTGGTTTGCTTGGAAGGGGACGCCTCCGTGGGGGATATCCGTCTGACCGAAAGGGACGCGCTGGAGGTCGTCAAGGAGAGTATCACAATCGAAACCGAGGCGGGCTGCCACCTCATCGTCATCGAAATGGCGTATGACGACGACTGCTACAAGAAGTACAATCTAGAGAGCCGGCTGCACAACGCCCCGACTTGGTAGAGCGCTTGGATCCCATAAACAGCGGGAGCGGAGGAATTCCTCTGCTCCCTTTTTAGACCGATGACAAAAGCCCTATTCGCTTGAACCGCCCTCCAATGTACAGACTCCACCGCTCCGTATATTATGACCGTTAAAATACGAAAGCATTGAAAACTCAAATGTTTTCAATGCTTTCGACTTAATTGACCATGCAAAGATCATGAAAATGCGTGGGGTTCTACCTTCAGATTGCGATCTCCGCTCCATGACGAAGACAGGGGTTCTGTTTACCGTTCGTTGTACAACGCCAAGAATGCCTTGTACGTCTGCCAGCAGTCGAGCTTTGCGGTGATTTCCATCGGCGCGTGCATGTTCAAAACGGGGACGCCGATGTCCACCACCTCGATGTTGCGGGCCGCGAGGTACTTCGCCACCGTACCGCCGCCGCCTTGATCGACCTTCCCCAGCTCACCCATCTGCCAGCAGACCCCGGCATTATCCAGCAGACGACGCAGACGGGACATTGTCTCGGCGGACGCGTCGGACGCGCCGGCTTTGCCCCGGGTTCCGGTATACTTGAAGACGCCGGGTCCGAAGCCAAGCTTCGCGTTGTTTTTCTTATCGCTGACACTCTCGAAGTTGGGGTCCAGACCGTTGCACACATCGCCGGACAAGCAGAAACTGCTGCGGTAAACATCCCGCAGGGTCACGCCCTCCGTCTCGCACAGGTCCTCCAGCACTTGGTCGTAGAACGCGCTCTGCATCCCGGTGATCCCCTCCGAACCGATCTCCTCTTTATCCGCGAGGATGCAGACGCCGGTGTATTCCGGCTCGTCCGCGTCGAAGAGGGCGAGCAGCGCGGCGTACCCACAGGAACGGTCGTCCTGACCGTAACCACCGATCATCGAGCGGTCCAGCCCGGCGTCCCACGCGTTACCGACCGGTACCAAGCTCAACTCCGCCGACTGGAAATCGTCCTCGATCATACCGTATCGCTGATTCAGGATCGTCATGACGGTCAGCTTAATTCGATTTTCCTTTTCGTCGCCTTCGGGGAGCGAACCCACCGTGATGTTCAGATCTTCCCCGGGGAACGCCTCGGAAAGGACTTTCTTGCCCTGCTCAGCACCCAGATGGGGGAGGATATCCGAGATAAACAGGATCGGGTCATCCGGTTCGGGAGTTATTTCCACCTTTTTACCGTCCGCGAGATAGACGACGCCGCGCAGTTCGAGCGGGGTTGCCATCCAGTGATACTTCTTGATACCGCCGTAGTAGTGCGTCTTCAGCAAGGCAAAGCCCTCCTGCTCATACAGCGGGTATGCCTTGAGGTCGATCCGGGGGGAGTCGATGTGCGCCGCTACCATCCGAAGACCCGCCGCCAACGGCTTTTTGCCGCGCCGGATCAGCATGACCGACTTGCCGTGCTGGGTGACATACAGTTTTTTGCTGTTGCTTCCTTTTTGGAATTCTGTGTAGCCGTGTGTGACCGCCTGCCTGACCGCCTCGGTTACGCATTCCCGCTCGGTTTTCCCGGCGTCCAAATAAGCTTTGTAGCCGACGGAATACCGTTCCGCCTCGGTGACGCTCTCTTTACCTAGGCGGTCGAACACCGATTTCGGCGTGCGCAGAAGGGAACTGCTCATGTTATCAATCTCCTTTATGATTCAATATGATCGCATTCTTCCCAGAAGGAGGGGGTAAAACTACCGGTCACGCTATAGTCTAGCAACGGCTTTGCAATGTTCGGAACCAAGTTGATCGCAGGTAAATCGGCTAGCTTGACCCACTTTACCGCCGATGTGACGGACGGGTTCTCGGGATTTCTGTCCGGCTCGGTAATACCCCGCGACGCAACCGAGCGATTCCAATCGCATCGGAAAAAGAAACTGATATGCGCCCGGCCACCGTAAATACCGCGACAGCTCTTCGGTTCATATTCGAGGGCGAACACCAAATCCCCGGCGTCCACTGTCAGTCCCGTCTCCTCCAGCACCTCGCGGACGACCGCCTGCTTCGCTGTTTCGCTCTCCTCAATGCCGCCGCCGGGGAAATTGTAATACAGACCGTTATCAAATTCGTTGAGCAAAACAGCGTTCTCGTGCAACACAATCGCCCTCGCGCTGACCCGGATCGTGTGGCTCATATCATTTTCCCCGTTCAGAACTGTATTTTTCCCAAAACGTGTCGACTTTGTTCCGAAGCTCGCTCTCCGATCCGATATTCTCAATTATTTCGGTACAGCGCTCGCGGTAGAAGCTGTCCGGGGGCTGGCTTTTGATTCGCAGAAGCACGTCGCTACGGGTCAGACCATCCCGTGCGGCGATGCGCGAGATTCTATCCTCTTCGGGTGCGGTCACGCCCAGCGTGACGCCGCACATCTTAGAAAAGCCGCTCTCGATCAGCGCAATTGCCTCAACCGCGACCGGAACGGTCAAACCCTCCCGGAGAACCAAACTTGCAAGCTCCCGCCGTATCTCCCGCAGGACGAAGGGATGGGTGATCGCGTTCAGGGCGGCGAGCGCTTCGGGATCATGGAACACAAGCCCCCGCAGCTTCACCCGGTCAGGCAGTGATTTGCGCGCGGGAAAGATTGCGGGGAACCGCCCGAACAGCATGTCCCGCATGTCGGGGTCGTTGTCCAGCAGTCTGCCATACACCTCGTCGGCGTTGATTGTGTGACAGCCCAGTTCGCTCAGCCGCCGCAGAACCGCCGATTTTCCCGCGCCGCTGCCGCCGGTGAGGCCGATAGTGAGAGCTCCGTAGCGAAGAATCTCGGGACGGGCCAGCGAAAGATCCAGCACATGGGACGGTCTGCCGACATTCGATCTGCCGCCGTCCAAAACCGCGTCAACCGGGATGGTTACATCTTCCGCCGAGGTTGGCTCGGGCTGCCCGGAGAGGTTTGCCGAGGTGAGTACCAAAGGAGTACCAACCTCTTTCAGCAGCGCGAGGGTCAACGGGTGCGCCGAACAACGCAGCCCGACGGTGGTTAATCCCCCCGTGACGGAGGGAGGGAGAACGCCCGATTTCAACGGAAGGACTAGTGTCAGCGGACCCGGCCAGAACCGCCGTATGACGGTTAGAACCTTGGGGGAGGCCTCGCAGAGCCGGGCGGCGTCTTCGGGTCCGGACACAAGGACGGGTAAGGGTTTCCCCTCATCCCGTCCTTTTACGGTGAAAACACGGCGGATCGCCTCGGGATTGGATGCGTCGGCGCACAGTCCGTAGACCGTTTCAGTGGGGACCGCGACCAGCCCGCCGTTACGCAGAAGCGCCGCTTCCGGGGTCACGCTTTACCTTCGAGGGCGCGTTCCAGCCAGACCGAACCTACGTCAATCGCCGAATACAGCCCTTCCTTCTCGCTCTTCTTCAAAACACGGTCCCTGCTCCGGAGGTCGGGATCGGTCATCTGCAGTTCAAGCGAGACGCGGGAGGGTACCTTAACGCCGTTTTTTTCAGCGCTGTCCAAAATCTGCATCATGACGATGTACTTCTCCGCCATACTGCCGTAATACACCAAGGTATCCTTGCGGCGCAAGGGATGGCCTTTATAAAGAAGCCCGTCGGTCTTCTTCTTGGGGGTTGCCACGCGGCGTCACCTCAATTCAAAATGATTGGGTTAACTATACCATAGCAAGACACGGGCTGTCAAATGACCTTTTTGAGCCGGACTGCGAGGATGGGGATCAACACGACGGCAAGCCCCAGTTCCACAACCCCGTTGATGCTGATGACGATTTGGAGGATCGACCGGAGGGTATCGCCCAGCGGAACAATGGTATCCCCGGCGAACAAGCCGATAGCGCTTAAGACAAAGACGGTGTTGGACAGGGTTCCAATTCCTGCGCAGACCGAGGCGCGGAGCCAGAGAGGAAGTTTTGACCGCATCAGGGTCAGTGAGAGGAGTACTAGGACGACGCCGACCAAGAGGCGGGGGACGACCGAGATACGCGGATCGAGGAAGATCGCGCCCTCGATCGGGTTGATCAGGAAAGCGTTGATCAGACAGGTGACGCCCCACACGGCGGAGAGAATGAGCGCCGCCGCCGGCCCCAAGAGGATCCCGCCCAGCAGGACCGGTAGGTGGAGGGTAGTGATCGACAATACGCCGTAGGAGATATAGCCGAGGTAGGGGACGAAGGTCATCACGATGATGATTGCCGAGAAGAGGGCGATTTGCAGGGTCTTACGGTTCTTTGCGATTTGCATGGGATTTCCTCCTTGCTGCTGTTCCTGTTCGGGATACAGCGCATAAATTTATGCAAACGGCTCGTGGAGCCGCTATGCAACAGTGTTTTTCCGGTAGATTAACCGCAGCCCTTCTAGCAATAGCGCGGGGGCGTGCGTCACCTTGCGGCGCATCTTGTTGGCGATCCGCTCACTTAAGCCCCCCGTAGCGAGAACGGCACACTTCGCACCCAATTCCTCCTCGGTGCGTTCGATCAAGCCGTCCAGCATTGAGGCGGTGCCGTAGACCGCGCCTGAGCGCATACAGTCCACCGTATTCCGCCCGATTACCCTATCGGGTGTTTCAACACTGATTTTCGGGAGTTGTGCCGCTTTCGCGCTCAGTGCCTCCAGAGAGGTAACCAGCCCCGGAAGGATCGCGCCGCCAATAAACTTTCCGGTCTGGTCGAGGACACTCATCGTGGTGGCGGTGCCCATATCGAAGATAATCAACGGCGGTTTAGCAGCCGCGAGCGCCGCGACGGCGTTGCAGACCATGTCGCTGCCGAGCTGCGCCGGGTTGTCGATCGCGATGTGTAGCCCCGTCTTCAGCCCCGGGCCGACGACAAAGGGGTCGATCCCGCTGAACAGCTTGATCCCGTTCCGGAGAGCGTCGGTGACAGGCCACGCCACCGAACTGAGAATGACGCCGTCAATACCGCTTACATCCACACCTCGCATAGACAGTATATCGCGGAGGAGCACGGCCCATTCATCGGCGGTGCGCCAATGGGCGGTGTGCACCCGCGCCGTGCAGACAAGCTCCTCGCCGTCGTACACACCCGCGAGGATGTTGGTGTTGCCCATGTCGAGGGCTAAGAGCATGGCTACTCATCCTTTTGACCATCGAGATAGTAATTTAATATACAATACCGCGATACAGGAAATGCCGTAGATTATTCAAAAAATCGCAGACGGACCGCCAGACGGAAAGGGAACGAGGGGATAAAAAAATACAAGGTTATAAATAGCGGAGAGGGCAGGGAGAGGAGAAACCAGATGTTGATCAACCCAAACAGCCGCTTTATTCTCCGTTGCTATATCATCTCCGGAAAGCCTTGCTGGCGAAGCGCCTCGAACAGCGCGACGGCGACCGAGTTGGAGAGGTTCAGGCTCCGGGTTTTCGGCAGCATCGGAAGCCGGAGGCAGGAATCGGGGTAGGCGTTAAGGATTTCGTCTGGCAGTCCGGCGGTCTCTTTACCGAACACCAGACAGTCGCCGTCTTGGAAGCGTACCGAGTGGTACTGTTTTGCCGTCTTTGTGGTGAAGAACCAGAGACGCGGTTTCTGTAT
>JAISVO010000026.1 GCA_031271525.1 Oscillospiraceae bacterium | reverse complement strand
TTCCTCATAAACCGTATGACTGTGTTTATCAGGGTCATTCCCTCCCGGCCTTTTGCGTGGGGTAAGCGGAACACAACATTTTTCTGCACATAGTAGCTCACCGCAAACAGCCCCAAATCGACAAGGACCTTGGCGATTGTGAGCGGCAGCAGCTCCGCGAGCGCCGTAACGAGAAGCCAGCTGGTCAGCATCTGCCCGATAAACAGCGCCGCGTACCTCAGCAGGGCGGTTCTGTCCCCGTTCTTCCCACGGAAGACCCACCGCTGATTCATCGTAAAATTCAACGCGCCGCTCAATAGCCTCGCCAGAACGGTGGAAGCCAGAATCCCCCAACTAAAAACCAAGCTGAACAGCGAGAAGAGACTTATATCCGCGAGCGCCGAACAGAGGGAGGACGCTCCGAACCGTAAAAAACCGGCAAAGACGCGCGCCGAGTCCCGGACCGCCCGGAAGCGGGTCGCTCTGTTCCCGTCAAAATAAACGGTTTGAATCGCGACCTCGCGAAGAGGGACATTGCTTCTCACGGCGTGCAGCAGCAGATGGAACTCGTATTCAAACCTTTCCCCCGGAATGTCCAGTGCGGTTTCGGCGAAGGCCATCGAAAAACCCCGCAAGCCGGTCTGGGTATCTAAGCAGCGTACCCCGGTGACAAGCCTGAAGGCCGCCGAGGTGACGCGGTTGCCGATCTTGCTCTTTGCGGGGACCGACGGTTCCGAAAAGCTCCTGACGCCGAGGATCAGCGCGTCCGGCCCGGTTTCGAGCGCCTCCGCCACCCGGAGGATGTCCTCCGGCGTGTGCTGCCCGTCGGCGTCCGCCGTGACGATGCCGATCGTCTCCGGGTAAAGCCGTTTCACTTCACGGATCCCGGTTTTGAGCGCCGCGCCTTTGCCCCGGTTCACACTGTGGGCGCTGACGGCGCAGAGACTCTTTAGCTTATGGAAGAACCCGGCGTACTCGGGGCCGCTGCCGTCGTCCACCACAACGACGCGAAGCTCCGAAGACAACGCCTGTATCAGTCTGGGCAGGCGGTTGTCCGGCTTGTATGCCGGGATCACGACCACCGGTTTCACAGCTCGGGCGGACCGTTCCGCTCC
Source organism: Oscillospiraceae bacterium (assembly GCA_031271525.1). Classification (GTDB taxonomy): domain Bacteria; phylum Bacillota; class Clostridia; order Oscillospirales; family UBA929; genus UBA929. The sequence continues at coordinate 29,878 of JAISVO010000026.1, read as the reverse complement.
CGGCCGCCTTCGGGCGGTGTCGTTGAAAAATCTTCGGGAAAGCGGTTATCGCCGGACTGTCCGCCGCCAAAGCCGCCCCAATTGCCTCGGCCGCCGCCCATACCGCCCATGAAACCGCCGCCCGTGCCAGCCGTAACCGAGGTCACGGCGCCGTTCACCGAAACCTCGCAGCTCTCGCCGCTGACGATGCCGGGGGCGAAGATTGCGAGGGCCGCCAACGCGCGGTCGGCTGCGTAGGTTACAAGTTCTTCCCCGCCGGAAGTCACGGTGATCCGGTCTCCCTCACGAATGCCCGTCAGGTAGACATAGCTCTCCGTCGAGCCGGAAGAGAGGTTCCCGAAAGTGCCCGTCCCTCCCGCGATGACGGTTCCCCCGGTGACCGTTGTTTCGCCGTCGCTGTCCAGAGCCGCGTTGTCGGCGCTGGAGTTGATCGTCGCGAACACCGTGCCGCCGCTGATATTGAGCGTTCCGTTGGAATCGATCCCGTCTCCGCCGGCGTGGAAGATCACCTCCCCGCCGCTGATGTCCACCGTATAGTCGCCGCCACCGAAGCCCATCCTGCCGAATAAGCCTCCGGTGTCGTCGCCGCCCGCGGCGTTGATCGCGTCGTCGGTTGAAAGCAAGTCCAGCTTCCCGCCGGTGATATAAATATGGCTTGCCTCCAAGGCCTCCGTCGAGCCTTCCACCGTAACCGAGCCGCCGGAGACGGTCAGGCTGCTTTCCGCCTGAATGCCGTCCTTGGCCGCCTGTATCGTGATCTCCCCGCCGTCAATGTTCACAAAGCCTTTGGTGTCGTCGTCGGCATTGTTCGACTGGATCCCGTCGCCCCCGGCGTTGAGGGTGAGGCGGCCGCCCTTCACAGCAACGCCGTCCCGCCCGCGAAGGGCGTCCCCGACTGCCGTGACGCTGACCTCCCCGCCGCTGACGGTCAGAATATCCTGACTGCGGATCCCGTGGTTATGGTTGCCCGTGACGTTCAGCGCCCCGCTCCCGGAGATTGTCAGACTGTCTTGGACAAAAATAGCGGCGTCCGGTTCGTTCTCGTCCGACGCGGCGTACTCCGCGCTGTCGGACACCGTGTTGACAGACCCTTCGGCGAGAATAATCTCAACCTCTTTGCACTGCTTGGCATAAATCGCGGGGCCGGTCTCGCCCCGCAGGGTGACGCCGTCCAGCACCAGTTTGACGACGTCGTCCTTACCGGCGTCAATCAGAATCTGCCCGCCGGTCAGGTTGTATGTCCCGGCTTGTGTGATAACCTCGCCGGCGACAAGCGGGGTCGCCGGTTCTTGCTCCCGGGGGGTGTTTCCAGCCTCTTCCGAGGGTTCGGCCGTGACGGCCGAGCATCCCGCGAGCAGCGCCGCCAAGAACAGGCAGAGTATTTTCATACGCATAGCTTAAAGCTCCTCTCCGTCGCGCTGCTCACGGCTGAGCAGGATATTCAGGTTCCCGTTCCGGCACCGCAGCTCGTCGAGGAACGCCTTTGGCAGCGAAGCCGTTTTCAGCTGCACCGAATAGGTGAGTTCAAAGATACTCCCCATATTGGTGCTCTTCACCTTGTTCAGCTCGGCGCTCTTGGTATACTTTTCAAAGACATCGCTGAACAGGCCGTCATAATCGAGGTTTTCGGGGATCAGGATCCGGAGTGTCCGAGGTTCCGTCCCGCCCTGCCCGAAACGGGCACTGGTCAAGACCATACTCGCGGCGCCGATCAGCGTGAGGAAGACAAAGGCGTAGAACAGATAGCCCATCCCGGTGACAAGCCCCAACGCCATCGCGAAGAAGAGACTGCCGATGTCTTTTGCTTTACCGGGGAGGGAGCGGAACCGCACCAGATTAAACGCGCCCGCCGTCGCGACCCCCGCCCCGATATTGCCGCTGGTGAGCATGATGACGATCTGCACGGTTGCCGGGATGAGGACCAGCGTCAGCGCAAGGCTCTTGCTGTACTTGTTCTTGTACATATAGACGAGGGCTACGCCGAGCCCGAAGACGAGCGAACAGACCGAGCAGAGGATCACCCCGCCGAGGGTGGGCGTCCCGTTGGTGACGCTGCCGGAGAGGGCTTCAAGCACTGAGTTCCACCAACCTTTTTTCCGACGGCGCCGGCCGCCCCAAGATGTAGTTTATATAACAGGTTCCGACTTTGGAAAAGGGCGTCGGATACACATGGTGTTCGCTGAGGGCGCGCGCCATCCAAATCGGGGCTCCGCCGAGCGTCTTGATCTCGATCAGCATCCTGTCGCCGGGCAGGATCGGAATCCCTTCATATGGGGGCTTGAAATCCAGACGGTCCGTGCGGAAGCGTATGTCGGTGTCGAACGTGACGCGCAGTCCCTGCTCACCGGTGATCGCGGTCCGGTTATACGCGAGGTAGATCTTCTCCGAGACGTCGTTTGCCTTTAAGTAGAACTCAAGCTCCCGCGCGATCTGCGCGGGGTTCGCCGCGACGGCGTCCCGCACGGACGCGCTTTCGGGGAGAGCGATCCGACGCTTGTATACGATCCCGTCAAACTTCTTCTTCAACTCCAGAAAGAGGTCGGTCCCGTGCGGGCCGTAACAGCGGAGCCGCAGTTTTTCCTTGTAGAACGGTTTGTCAACCGATGCGCGGATGACATCCCAACCCTCGGTGTCGTAGTACAGATTCTGCACCAGATAGGCTCCGTAGCGATCCGGCTCCATATACCGAAGGAAAACGTCCCGAAGCGCGGCTCCTTGTTTCCGCGTGACGAGGTATTTTGTCTCATACCGCTGGAAGATGCACTCCATGATGACTCGCCTCCTGCCTACTCTCCGCTCACAGCGTTGATTGTGCTAATAATATCAGGTATGTGTGAATGGATCATTTCGGCTCTCTGAACAATATGTTAATTGTTCGGTCAAACTCTGCAAAGAGGACGGCGCTGCGGCGCTGCCCAATCATCAAAAGCCCCCTTGCCGTTTGAGCTTTGGCAAGGGAGCTTTGCCTTCGGCAGGAAGTATCCTACAGGTCCTTCCCCGCCAGTATCTCCTTGTAGTCCTCATAGTTTCTCGCGAGCAGCGCGGGGGTGTCCAGCCCGTACGGGCAGTGCGCGGAGCAGTGGCCGCAGTGGGTACAGTTCTCAATCCGTCCCATCATCGCCCGGGAGCTTTCGGTGAGGTGCTGTGCCGGGGGCGAGCGGCGGATCAGCAGGGACATCCGGGCGCAGGTGTGGATCGGTATCCCCGCCGGACAGGGCAGGCAGTAGCCGCAGCCCCGGCAGAACCCGCCGGTCAGCATGGCGCGGTCGGCGTCGATCTCCGCGCGGAGACTGTCGTCCAACTTGGGCGGGTTTTCCGCGAACGCGAGGAACTCGTCCAATTCCCGCTCCCGTTGAATCCCCCAGATAGGGAGCACATTGTCCTGCTCCGACATAAAGGCGTATGCCGCCTTGGCGTTAGTGATCAAACCGCCGGCGAGGGACTTCATCGCGATGAATCCGACCCCCTTCTCCCGGCAGAGCGCCGTCAAGGCAATCTCCTCCTCCGAGGAGAGATAGGAGAAGGGGAACTGCAGGGTGTCGTACAGCCCCGACTCCACGGCTTCCCGCGCGGTCTGAAGCCGGTGGGCGGTCAGTCCGATAAACCGGATTGTCCCCTTCCGCTTTGCTTCCAGCGCGGCTTCATACAGCCCGGACCCGTCTCCGGGACGGGGGTAGGGACTTATGTTATGGAACTGGTACAGGTCGATATAATCCGTCTTCAACAAAGTCAGGCTCTGCCCGAGGTGTTCCCAAAAGCCCTTCGCGTCCGGCGCGCCCGTCTTGGTAGCGATGATGAGCTTGTTCCGGACGTCCGAGAGCGCCCGTCCCATCTTCTCCTCGCTGTCCGAATAGGCGCGGGCGGTGTCGAAGAAATGAATCCCGCCGTCAAACGCCTTTCGGAGGATCCGTTCGGCGTCCGCCGTCCCGATCCGTTGGATCGGCAGCGCGCCGAACCCGTTTTTGCCGGTTGTTAAGCCTGTTCTGCCCAGCGTCACGGCGTCCATCCGTTCACTCCTCCCGGGTAAATACTGTCTCGCTCAGCATCGCGAGGATCTCGCCCGATGTGTCGCCGATTTTCTCCGCGTCGCCCGTCTCACGGAGGCTGAAAAGGGTGCTTCCGATGATAAAGTAGGTCTCCACCCGGCGGCTTAGGTCCTCGAACATAAACCCCCTGCTGTCCCGGCGCATCCGGGAGTCGCCCCGGTAGAGGAGGACGGTGCCGCTCAGCCGCTCTATCTTTTCCTCCCGCACATCGGGGAGGTAGAGGAGGTTGTCGTATGCCTCCTCGGGACTCTGCAGGACGTAAACGGTCATCTCCGCCGACGGCCTGTCGTAATATGTGAATTCGTAGTTGTAAACCCCCCGTCCCTTGCTCACAAAAAACCGGGTCTCCTCCAGAGATGCCTGACGGGTTTCGTAGTCGGGCAAAAGCTCGTCTCCGAGTTGCTGTAAAGGCGTTATATTCACACGGCTGGGTTCCTCATAATCGCTTAGAAGCACGAATCCGGCGGCAACCAGCACGGCGGCGAATCCCGCGAGACAAAGCGACACCTTTACAGCCTTCCGTTTCGTCGTCCCCGAGCGGGTTAAGAACCAGAGCAGGACGAAGAGGACGAGGAGGGACAGCATGACCACCCATATCATGCCGAAACTGTTGAAGTAATAATAAATCCCCAAATTTCTTCCTTTCCCGTAAGCCTCTACGGCAGGTATTTCGCGGCTCTCGACCCCGCCTGATGGGTCAGGGTGAGCAAGCTTCGCACCAACTGCGGATACTCCTCGTACAGGGTATCGTTGGTCACCCCCGGCAAACGGGGCGGATCGTCCTTCCGGTGGAGGACGGTGAGGAACCGCGCCTCGCTCCGCGCCATGTCGGCGGCCGACGCCGCGCCGCAGACGGAGCCGGGGACGGAGAAGAACCCGTCGGCGTCCGACTGGACGCAGAAGTGGCGGAACATCTTGTAGACCGCGCCGCCGAAGTAGTTTGTCAGCTCGGCGGTCAACTCGGTGCTGCCCGAACGCCCCGCGAGGTCGAACAGGACGCAGATGGCGTTGACCACCATCTTCCGCCCCAGCATCGAAGAGGCGGATGCCCGCCCCAGACGGTTATCCTTCTCGCTCTGCGCGTCATAGACCTCCTCCGGATCGAGGGCGGCGGCGCTGTCCCGCACCAATGTGCGCCCCAGCAGATAGTCCGCCGACACGCCGTAGAAGTCACAGACGCGGACGATAAACGGCAGCCCCGGTTCGCGGGCTCCTGTCTCATAATGGCTCAAAAGGGCTTGCGATATACGGAGCGCTTCGGCGGCGGCCCGCTGGCTCAACCCCCGCTCCTTCCGCAAAAACGCCAATACTCTGGAAAAATCAGTGCTTGCCATTTTCAGTCACCCCGGATATCTCCTCTTCCGTATCTTTCGCCATCTTAATTACAGCATGTATAGTATATGCGCCGGATTACGGAAAGTAAAGAAAAATTTTACGAAGTCCGCCGAGTTTCCGCGAAATATCGAAAGACCCGTTGAAACGGCGGTAAGAAGCTCGAATGTTAATTTCTGACCGACCGGCTTGACTGTACAACCGGAGTGTAAAACCTGCGCGGCCTATAGCGAAATATAGTTGCACAATCGGCGTTGTTATGGTAGAATATTTGGGAGAACCCCAAATCAGAAATGACGAGGTGGAACCGATGAGTTCTTGTCAATGCTCCGGCGGCGGTCCTTCGGTGCTGATCGAAGGCTCCGCGCGCCATGTTCATTTGAAGCGCGAGGATGTGGAGGCCCTGTTTGGCAGCGGCTATGCCCTCCGCAAAAAACGCGGTCTGCTCCAGCCCGGCGAATTCCTCACCGAAGAGAAGGTCACTCTGACCGGGCCGCGCGGCTCGATCGAACGGGTCTCGGTTCTGGGGCCCGAGCGCAAAGTCTCGCAGGTCGAAGTCTCTCTCACCGATGCCCGCATTCTGGGGCTGACCGCGCCGGTCCGCCTGAGCGGGGACATCGCGGGATCCGCGCCGATCCTGCTGACCGGGCCCGCCGGGTCCGTCGAGCTGAGTGAGGGCTGCATCGCGGCGAAGCGCCACCTCCACATCTCCCCGAAGGAAGCCGAGGCGTTCGGCATCGCGGAACGGGACACCGTCCAAATCGAGGTCGGGGGGGATCGCGGCATAGTCTTCAAGGAGGTCGCGGTGCGGATCAGCGACAGCTTCTTCACCGAAGTCCACCTCGATTACGATGAAATGAACGCCGCCGGACTCTCCGGCGAGGTTTACGGCGTCATCGTCTGACAAGGGTTTTCCTTTACGGTAATAGCCCGTTAACGAAATTAAGGGAGTGTTTGTATGTCCGGGAAAGTTCAAGCGATTGATCTGGATAACCATCTGTTTCTCTTCCATGAGGGCAGCGACTGCCGGGCATACGAGTTTATGGGCGCTCACTTCGACTCGCGGGACAATGCGGACGGCGTTGTTTTCCGCGTATGGGCGCCCGACGCGAAGGGTGTTTCGGTAATCGGCGAGTTCAACGGCTGGCGGCATGGCGAGTCCCCGATGTCCAAAATTTCCGTCGGGGTTTGGGAGCTGTTTATCCCAAATATATCCGAATACGAAGGGTATAAATACGCCGTGGAAGGACGGAACGGCGTCGTCCAAGAGAAGAGCGATCCCTATGCCTTCCATGCCGAGGTGCGCCCCAAGACCGCGTCCAAGGTCTATGACCTCGGCGGTTACGAATGGGGCGACGGCGACTGGATCGCGGCGCGTTCAAGCCCCTACGACCGCCCGATGAATATCTATGAGCTGCACCTCGGCTCTTGGCGAAGGGGCGAGGGCGGCCGGCTCCTTACATACGCCGAAATCGCCGGGCTGCTGATCCCCTATGTAAAGGAAATGGGCTATACGCACATCGAATTGATGCCGGTGACGGAGCATCCCCTCGACGCGTCGTGGGGGTATCAGGTGACGGGCTATTTCGCCGCCACCAGCCGGTACGGAACCCCAAAGGACCTGATGAGGCTGATCGACCTCTGCCATCAGTCGGGGGTGGGCGTCATCCTCGACTGGGTCCCGGCGCACTTCCCGAAGGACGGGCACGGCCTGATCGAGTTCGACGGCGGCTGCTGCTACGAGTACTCCGACGAGAGCCGCCGGGAGCATCCCGACTGGGGCACCCGCGTCTTCGACTACGGGCGGAACGAGACCCGCGCCTTCCTGATGTCCTCCGCGATCTTCTGGCTGGATGTCTACCACGCGGATGGGCTGCGGGTGGACGCCGTCGCCAGTATGCTCTACCTCGATTACGGCAAGCGGGGAGGCGGACCCCGGAACATCTACGGCGGGCGGGAAAACCTTGAGGCGCTCTCCTTCCTCCGGAAAACGAACGAGCAGGTTTTCGCGGCGTTCCCTCACGCGCTGATGATCGCCGAAGAGTCCACCGCTTGGCCGATGGTGACCAAGCCCGCTTACATGGGGGGGCTTGGTTTCAACTTCAAATGGAACATGGGCTGGATGAACGACACCCTATCGTATGTCAAGCTCGACCCGATCTTCCGTCAGTACAACCACAACAAAATGACCTTCCCGATGATGTATGCATTCTCGGAGAATTTCATCCTCCCCCTCTCCCATGACGAGGTCGTCCACGGGAAGTGCTCCCTTGTCGCCAAGATGCCGGGCTACTACGTTGACAAGTTCGCGGGGCTTCGGGTTTACCTCGCTTTCATGGCGGCCCATCCGGGCAAAAAGCTGACCTTTATGGGGAGCGACATCGCCCAGTTCATCGAGTGGAACAGCGAGCAGAGCCTCGACTGGCACCTCCTCGACCTAGATAACGATATGCACAAAAAGCATCAGGAATTCGTGAAGACCCTCAACCTCCTCTACCTGAACACCCCGGCGTTCTGGGAAATTGAGGACGGGTGGGACGGGTTCACTTGGATCACCCCCGGCGACTATCAGGGCAACACCCTCGCCTTCCTCCGCTCGGCGAAAACCGGGCCGCAGGTTGTCTGCCTTTTCAACTTCTCCCCGGTCAACCGGGAGGGATACCGGCTCCCCCTGCCGGGTCCGGGAATCTATCACGAGGTCCTCAACACGAACGACAACCGCTTCGGCGGGTTCGGGCAGGTCAACGGATCGGTCGCCGCCGAAAACGTGCCCTGCGGTCAGATGCAGTGGTCGGCGCAGCTCACCCTTCCGCCCTACGGAGCGGTTATATTCGTGAACAGTTAACGGTTAGGACGCGAGAGACGATCGTTTATGGGAGTTGGTGCGCTTTATGAAAAAAGAGTGTGTCGCCATGCTGTTGGCCGGCGGACAGGGCAGCCGCCTATATGTGCTCACCGCCAATGTGGCCAAACCGGCGGTGCCGTTCGGGGGGAAATACCGCCTGATCGATTTCCCCTTGAGCAACTGCGTCAACTCGGGGATCGATACGGTGGGCGTCTTGACCCAGTACCAGCCGCATGAGTTGAACGCCTACATAGGCACGGGACAGCCGTGGGACCTCGACCGTCTGGACGGCGGCGCCCATGTCCTCCCCCCGTACATGACAAACCGGGGCAGCGAGTGGTATAAAGGCTCCGCCAACGCGGTCTACCAAAACATCGGGTTTATCGAGCAGTATAACCCCGAGTATGTCTTGGTGCTGGGCGGCGACCACATCTACCGGATGGATTACTCCCTGATGCTGGACCACCATAAGGAGACCGGCGCGGACTGCACCATCTCGGTCATCGACGTGAGCTATGAGGAAGCAAAATCCTTCGGGATCATGAACGTCAACCCGGACGGCACGATCTATGAATTCGAGGAGAAGCCGAAAAACCCAAAATCCACCTTGGCGTCGATGGGGATCTACGTATTCTCTTGGGAGAAGCTGAAGCGCCACTTGATCCTCGACGAAGCCGACCCGAAGAGCGTCAACGACTTCGGCAAGAATATCATCTCCAACATGCTGGCGGCGGGGGAGAAGATGGTCGCCTACCGCTTCTCCGGCTACTGGAAGGATGTCGGGACGATCGACAGCCTTTGGGACGCCAACATGGATATGCTCCTCTCGGACGAGATCGACCTGTTCACCCCGGCTTGGCGGATCTATGCCCGGAACCCCGCCTCCCCGCCCCACTATGTGGGCGACAACGCCGTTGTCAGCCATAGCCTTGTCACCGAGGGCTGCGAAGTCTACGGGCACGTCTGCAACTCGGTCCTCTTCAACGACGTGACGGTTGATCAGGGCGCTTTTGTGGAATACTCCATCATTATGCCGGGCGCCGTCATCGGGCGGGGCGCCGTCGTCAAATACGCCATCATCGCGGAAGGGGCGAGGATCGAGTCGGGGGCGACGATCGGCGCGCCGCCCGGCGATTACGCCGACGAGCCCGACAGGTGGGGGATCGCGGTCGTCGCGGCGGGCGTCACCATCGGCCCGGGCCGGATTGTCAACGCGAAGCAGATGGCTGACAGAGACGAGTTATAGGGGAGGGACACGCTATGAACGACATGCACGGAATCCTGTTCGCGTACTCCTCCAACTTCCGGCTTAAAGAGCTGACCGAGCACCGCACCGCGTCGTCCCTCCCGTTCGGGGCGCGGTACCGGGTGATCGACTTCATGCTGAGCAACATGGTCAACGCCGGAATCACCGACGTGGGCGTGATCATGCGGGAGAACTACCAATCCCTCCTCGATCACCTCGGTTCGGGGCGCGACTGGGACCTCTCCCGCAAGAGGGGCGGTCTGCGGATCCTCCCCCCGTTCGCCTACGCCCTCACGACGGACAACAAGAGGGTCTCCCGCGACGCCTCCCCTTACCGGGGGAAGCTGGAGGCGCTTCAGGCGGTGGGCGCGTACCTCGACCACATCAAGCAGGAATACATCGTCCTCGCGGACGGCGATCTGATCGTCAACCTCCCTCTGGAGGAAATCTTCGAGCAGCATTTGGCGAGCGGCGCGGACATCACCTGCGTCTGCTCCTCGAAGCGGGGGGACGGTCTGGACGCCGAGGCAAGCTACGCGCGGCTCGGCACAAGGGGACGGATCACCGAGGTGCTGATCGGGGCGATGGAAGAGGGTATCTTCCCTCTGCTGGGCGTCTACATCCTGTCCAAGAAGAAACTGACCGACCTGATGGCGGAAAACTCACAGCACCACAACGGCGTGCATTTCACCCGGGACATCCTGCAGCGGATGCAGCCCCATCTCCGCCTGATGTCGTATGTCTACGACGGCTTCTCGACCCGTCTCCGGTCGGTGTCCGATTACTTCGAGCAGTCGATGAACCTTTTGAAGCCCGGCGTGCGAAGCGACCTCTTCTACCGGGGACGTCCGATCAAGACCAAAGTGCGGGACGATGCCTCCACCTACTACGCGCCGGAGAGCCGCGTCAAGCACTGCGTCGTCGCCGACGGCTGCGTGATCCGGGGGAGTCTGGAAAACTGCGTCGTCTTCCGGGGGGTGCGGATCGACGAGGGCGCGGTCCTCAAGAACTGCATCTTCATGCAGGACACCCGGATTGAGAAGAGCGTCGAACTGAGCTACGCCATCACCGACAAAGAGGTCTGCATCCGGGAAGGGCGTTCGCTGAAGGGGCATGAGGTGCATCCGATCGCGTTTTCGAAAGGGTCTGTAGTATAGAAAGGAGCAAGAGCCATGAAAATCCTGTTCGTAACGAGCGAAGCCGCGCCTTTCGCGAAAACCGGGGGGCTGGGGGATGTCGCGGGGGCGCTTCCCGCGGCGATCACCGGAGGGACAGACGAGGTGCGGGTCATCTTGCCGCTGTATGCGTCGGTCTCCGACGAATGGCGGTTGAAGATGCGCTTCGTCAAGCACACCTATGTGCCGCTCGCGTGGCGGAACCTATACTGCGGTCTGTTTGAGCTGACGGAAAACGGTGTCACCACCTACTTTATCGACAACGAGTATTACTTCAAGAGGGGCGACATCTACGGCCACTACGACGACGGCGAACGCTACGCCTATTTTTCCCGCGCCGTCACGGCGCTGCTGACCGATCTGGAGGGGTGGGTCCCGAACGTAGTCCACTGCAACGACTGGGAAACAGCCCTCGTCCCGATCTACATGAGGACGCTCTACCGGGGCGACCCGGTGATCGACGGAATGAAGACCGTCTTCACCATCCACAACATAGAATACCAAGGGCGGTTTGCCCGTGACACCCTCGAAAACCTTTTCGGTCTGCCGGCGGACATCTTCAACAAGGGGACGCTGGAGTTCCGGAGCGGCGTCAACCTGATGAAGGGCGCAATCGAGATGAGCGACCGGGTGACCACCGTCAGCCCCACCTACGCGGGCGAGCTGACGGATCCCTTCTATGCGAACGGCTTGGAGGGCGTGATCAAGGCGAACTCGGGAAAGCTGTCGGGAATCCTCAACGGAATCGACACGGTCCTCCACAACCCCGAGACGGACGAGAGCCTGACGCGCCGCTACACCTTCGCGACAATTGAGGATAAAGCCGCCTGTAAGGCCGAGCTGCAAAAGATTCTGGGATTAGCCATCAACCCCGGCGTCCCGCTGATTGTGTCGGTGGGCAGGCTTGCCGGCCATAAGGGGATCGACCTGATTGCCGACGCGCTGGACGAAATGCTGGACATGGAGGTACAGTTCGCCCTCCTCGGGCGGGGCGACTGGCACTTCGAGCAGGTGCTCTCGGCGGCGCAGCACCGCTACGAGGGACGGGTTTCCGTCTCCCTCACCTATAACCCGGCCCTCTCCAACGCGTTCTACGCCGGAGGGGACATGTTCCTGATGCCGAGCCGGGCCGAACCGTGCGGTCTGAGCCAGATGATCGCGATGCGCTACGGCACGGTGCCGATCGTCCGGGAGACGGGGGGGCTGCGCGACACCGTCGAGCCGTTCAACCCCGAAACCGGCGGCGGGATGGGCTTCACCTTCCGGAATTACGACAAGGGGGATATGCTGTACGCCATCCGGCGGGCGGTCGATCTGTACCACAAAGACAAAACCCGCTGGAGCGCGGTGCAGGAACGGGATATGGGCCGCGACTTCGGCTGGGCGGACTCCGCCGAAGCCTACCGGAAGCTCTACAACGAAGCGTTCTCTTAAGTTTTTGGCGCAAGGCGCCGATAGAGACGGTTAATGGATAAAGGAGACTACCCAATGACGTGTACACCCGAACAACTGGCGGAGAAGATTCAGCTCCATCTGCGGAAGAATTTCGCGAGGACTGTTGAGACCGCCACCCGTGAGCAGATCTTTAAGGCGTGCGCCTTGGCGCTCCTCGGCTTAAACGAGGTAGTCAGCGAACCGGCGGCTTTCCAGCGGAATGTCCGGGAAGTGCACTACCTGTCGCTGGAGTTCCTGCTGGGGCGCAGCCTGATGAAAAACGCGTTCAACCTCGGCTGTCTGGAACCCCTCAAAGAGGCTGCCGCCATGCTGGGGCTGAACCTCAGCGACATCGCCGAGGAGGAACCCGATCCGAGCCTCGGCAACGGCGGTCTAGGGCGTCTCGCGGCGTGCTACCTTGAGGCGATGACGACGCAGGGCATTTGCGCCACCGGCTATTCGGTCTTTTACGAATACGGGATGTTCAAGCAGGGCATTCTGGATGGGATGCAGGTGGAATTGCCCGACCCTTGGTTCCAGACCGGGGAGGTCTGGTGGTCGAAGCGGGCGGACGACCGGTGCGTCGTCTCGTTCGAGGGGCGGATCGCCGAGACCGAGCGTGACGGACGCCTCGCGTTCGTCACGGTGGACGACACCAAAGTCCTCGCCGTACCGATCGACATGACGATCAGCGGCTACGGGCAGCGGGAGACCAACCGCCTGCGGGTCTGGAAGGCGGAGAACCCGCCGAAGGAGTTCAGCATCCGCAAATATACCGAGGACGCCGACACCCCGCCCGAGGCGAGCGAGAGCGAGTCGGTCGCGGAGGACATCAACATGGTCCTCTACCCCAACGACAAGCACCAATCGGGCAAACTCCTCCGCCTCCGCCAGCAATACTTTCTGGTGAGCGCGACGGCGCAGGACATCGTGCGGCGGCACAAGCGGAAGCACGGCCCGCTGAGCGAGTTCCACGTTTGGAACGTCATCCAGATCAACGATACCCACCCCACCCTGATCATCCCCGAGCTGATGCGGATCTTCCTCGACGAAGAGGGGATGGACTGGGAGGAAGCTTGGCGGATCGTCTGTATGTCGGTCGCCTACACCAACCACACCGTCATGGCGGAAGCGCTGGAGTGCTGGCAGCAGAGCCTGATCGAAAAACTCCTCCCCCGTATCTGGACAATCCTTGAGGAGATCAACAAGCGGTATCTCAACTTCCTCTGGCAGGCGCTGAACAGCGAAAAGGAAGTGGGGGACGCCGCGATCATTTGGAACGGGCAGGTCCGGATGGCGAACCTCTGCGTACACGCCTGCTTCGCGGTCAACGGCGTAAGCGCCCTCCATTCGGACATCCTGACAAAAGACCTCTTCGCCTCCGAGCACAGGCTGTGGGAAGCGAAGTTCCGCAACGTCACGAACGGGATCGATCACCGCCGCTGGCTCGCCCAGATCAATCCCCGCCTGCACAATTTGGTGCGCGACCTGACCGGCTCTGACCGCTACCTCTATCAGCCGGAGGCTCTGGAGGACCTTACGAAGTATCAAAACGACGCGTCGGCCCTCGAGAAGCTCGCCGAGGTGAAGCGGAAGAACAAGCTCGACTTCGCCCGGTACCTTGAGAAGAGCTGCGGCGTTTCGGTCGATCCGGACAGCGTTTTCGACGTGCAGGTCAAGCGGCTCCACGAGTACAAGCGCCAGCTGATGAACGCCCTGCACATCCTCCACCTCTACAACACTCTCAAGGATACCCCGGACCCAAGCTTCGTCCCCCACACCTTCTTCTTCGGCGCGAAAGCGGCGCCGAGCTATACAGCGGCGAAGCGGATCATCGAGCTGATCCACAGCCTGATCGGCCACATCAACGCCGACCCCGCGATGAAAGGGCTACTGTCGGTCGTCTTCCTCCAGAACTATCGCGTCTCGGTGGCGGAACAGGTCATGCCGGCGAGCGAACTGAGCGAACAGATCTCCACGGCGGGCAAAGAAGCGTCCGGGACGGGGAACATGAAGTTCATGCTGAACGGCGCGCTGACGCTGGGTACGCTGGACGGCGCGAACGTCGAAATCGCGGACCTCGTGGGGCGGGACAACATCTTCCTCTTCGGGCTGAAGAGCGACGAGGTCGCGCGGCTCACAGACTACTCTCCCCTCTCCTATATCGCGCATAACCCCGCGCTCCGCCGGGTGCTCGACCAGATCACCGACGGCTTGCACGACGGGAAGAGCTACGCCGATATCGCGAACAGCCTCCAAGTCGGCGGAGCGGCCGAGCCGGCCGACCGATACCTGCTGATGGCGGACTTCGACAGCTACGCGGCAATCCACCGGGAAGCCTGCGAGGCTTACCGCGACCGGCAGGGATGGAACCGCCGCTCGCTGATCAACATCGCGAAGGCCGGTTTCTTCGCCGCCGACCGCTCGGTCACCGACTATGCCCGTGACATCTGGCACGTCCCCGTATACAGGCCAAGAGGGACTCTATAGGGCATGCCTCCGGCGGCTCAAGGGATTTTTTCAAAAAAATCTTTGGGAACGCTCAAAAACTTTTCATGTGGGGAAATATATGAATACATTCTACACTACCACCTCCATCCCTTACGCTTCGCAGAAACCGCACATCGGCAATACCTACGAGGCGATTTTAACCGACGCCGTGGCGCGGTACCACAAGCTGCTCGGCGACGACGTCTACTTCCTGACCGGCACCGACGAGCATGGGGAGAAGATCGAGCGGCTTGCCGAAGCCGCCGGGGTGACGCCCCAGCAATTTGTGGATACCGTCACCGCCGAGCTGCGGCATGAGTGGGATGCCTGCATGGTGGAGCCGGACGACTTTATCCGCACCACCGAGCAGCGCCATATGGACATCGTCAAGAGGATGTTCAAAAAGCTCTATGATCAGGGCGACATCTATAAGGGCGCGTATGAGGGCTGGTACTGTGTCCCCGACGAGGCGTTCTACACCGATTCTCAGGTTGTCAAGGCCGAGAGCGGGCATGTCTGCCCCGACTGCGGGCGTCCGGTGGAGAAGCTGAAGGAGGAGACCTACTTCTTCCGTCTGTCGGCGTACGCCGACAGGCTCGCGGCGCATATCGAGGCGCATCCGGAGTTTATCCAGCCGGAGAGCCGGAAGAACGAGATGGTCAACGGCTACGTCAAGCCGGGCCTGCAGGATTTTTCGGTATCGCGCACGTCCTTTACTTGGGGCGTCCCGGTCGAGTTCGACCCGGGGCACGTGATGTATGTCTGGGTGGACGCGCTGAGCAACTATATCACGGCGCTGGGTTACGATCCGGACGGCAAAAGCGGGGAGCTGTTTGAAAAATACTGGCCCTGCGACGTCCACATTTTGGGCAAGGACGTCCTGCGGTTCCACACCCTCTATTGGCCGGGGATGCTAATGGCGCTGGGGCTGCCGCTGCCCCGTTCGATCTACGGGCACCCGTGGTACCTGATGAACAGCGACAAGATGAGCAAATCCCGGGGCACAGCGATCTACGCGTCCGAGCTGGCCGAACGGTACGGCGTCGATTGCGTGCGGTACTACTGCCTCCGCGAGATGCCGGTGAGCCGGGACGGGAACATCTCCCATGAGCTGCTGGCGTCCCGCTGCAACACCGATTTGGCGAACGACTTGGGAAACCTCGCCTCCCGCAGCATCACAATGGCGGAAAAGTATTTCCAAGGGGACGTATACCCCGAAGAGACGCCGGAGAACGAGGTTTTGGCGCTGTGCGCGGCTTCCAAAGACCGTGTGAAGGGCGCGATGGACGGGTTATCCACCCAGCTAGCCCTGACCGAGGCGATGAGTCCGGTCGTCCGGGCGAACCGGTTTATCGACGAAACAAGCCCGTGGATTCTGGCCAAAGACCCCGGCAAGGCGGAGGACCTGAAGGGAGTGCTGTACACCCTCTTGGAGACGCTTCGGAACGCGTCGGTAACCCTCTATCCGGTGATGCCGCTGGCGATGGGGAAGCTCCGGGCGCAGCTGGGGCTGCCCGAAGTGCCGGTATGGGAGGAAACCCCGCCGAAGGGCTTTTCGGTGAAACGGGGCGAAAACCTCTTCCCGAGGATTGAGCTATGATATTCGCTTCACGGAACACCTTCCACAAAACCCCTTTCGGGGCGGTGAAGGCGGGGGAAAGGGTGACATTCACCCTGACGCCCTCCCGTACGCTCGGTTGGGGGAAGGTGTTCCTCTGCGTCAACGACGAATTGGGGGGACGGTATACCGAGACTCAGCTCCGCTGGCGGGGTCTTCAAGGCGCTTGCGACCTGTATGAAACCTCGCTGGACACGTCCGGGATGCTGGGTCCCGTATGGTACTGGTTCCGCTACGAGCGCGCCGACGGTTCGGGCGGGTTCTATGACAATCCGGGCGCCCTTCCCGACGGGGAGGGCGAGGTGTCGCCCGCGAACCCGCGCGGATGGCAGCAGACGGTGATCCTGCCGGACGCGAAGCCCTCCCCCGATTGGTTCGGGCGGGGGGTCACCTACCACATCGTCCCCGACCGTTTTTGCAAGGGCGACGCCAAGACGCCGGAGCTGGAATCCATGCCGGGAGACCGGGTCCTGCACGAAACGTGGGACGAAACCCCGCAATTCCTCCCCGACAAGAACGGCGAGGTGCGTAACCGCGATTTCTTCGGCGGCAACATCGCGGGGGTTATCGAAAAACTCCCCTATATCCGCAGTCTCGGAGTGGATACGATCTATTTCAGCCCGGTTTTTGAGGCGGCTTCCAACCACCGTTACGACACGGCGTGCTATACCCGGATCGATCCCCTCTTCGGCACGGAGGAGGAGTTTTCGCGCCTTTGTGATGAAGCGTCCTCCCTCGGCATACGAATACTACTGGACGGCGTCTTCAACCATACGGGCTACAACAGCGAATATTTCAACGGCGCGGGGTTCTATCCGACTCTCGGCGCGGCGCAATCCAAGGAGTCCCCCTACTACGGCTGGTACTGCTTCACCGAATGGCCCGACCGCTACGACGCGTGGTGGGGGGTGTATACGCTGCCTCAGGTCAACGAGGAAAACCCGGATTATTTTCAAGCCATCGTCACCGGAAAAGACTCGGTGGTGCGCCGCTGGCTCCGGGCGGGCGCTTCGGGCTGGCGGCTGGATGTGGCGGACGAACTGCCCGATTGGTTTATCGAGGCCCTCCGCGCCGCGGCGCGGGAGGAGAAGGACGACGCCGTGATCATCGGCGAGGTCTGGGAGGACGCCTCCAACAAGATCGCCTACGGCGTCCGGCGGCGCTACCTTTTGGGCCGGGAGCTGGACGGCGTGATGAACTATCCGCTCCGCAGCAGCCTGATCGGGTTCCTGATGGGCGAAGACGCGGCAAACTTCAAACGCGCGATGGAAACCCTGCGGGAGAATTATCCTCACGACGCGTACTACAGCCTGATGAACGCGCTGGGCACCCACGACACCCCCCGGATCCTCACCGTTCTGGGGGCGGCCCCCGAGGATTGGGCGCAGACGAAAGAAGCCCGGGCGCAGCTGTCCCTGACCCCCGAGAAACGGGCGCTGGCGGTCCGAAGGCTGAAGGTGGCGGCGTGTATCCTCTTCACATTCCCCGGCTCGCCCTGTGTGCTCTACGGCGACGAGGCGGGGCTGGAGGGGTTCGAGGACCCGCTCAACCGCCGCTGCTACCCGTGGGGCCGCGAAGACGCCGAATTGGTGTCGTGGTACAAAACCCTCGGGGAACTGCGCGCAAAGAGCGAAGCGCTCCGGGCGGGCGGCATCCGCTACCTCCGCGCCGAAGGCGGCGTGCTGGCTTACGAACGGGTCTCCGGCGGCGAGAAGGTACTCGTCTGCGCCAACCGGGGGGAAAACGCCGACGCGGTCACGATGGGCGGCAACGGGCTGATCCTGCTGGACAAACTGACCGGCGACGTCTTCCGCAGCAAAAACGGTGTCCTGACCGTGCCGCTGGACCCGCTGTCCGTACGAATCCTGACATAAATCTATAAGGGGTCTAGCCGTATGGAGATAGCGATCCGCGAGGGGGTCCTCACACCCGATACGTTCGCGGGGCTGCGAGCCGCCTGCGGGATGCCCGAGCTGGAGCCTGTCCTGATTGAACGCGCCTTGGAGAATTCCCTCGCGACCTTCGCGGCGGTCTGCGGCGCGCGCACGGTCGGGATGGCGCGGCTGGTCGGCGACGGGGCGTTCGTCTTCCTCCTCTGCGACCTGCTGGTGGTGCCCCTCTGGCGGCATCAGGGAATCGGCAGTCTGTTAACCGAGACGGTGGTCAACCGCGCGAAATCGTGCGTGCCGCCGGGCCGGGCCGTTGTGGTGTCCCTCTTCTCCGCCGCCGGACGGGAGGGTTTTTACACACGCTTGGGGTTCGCCGAGCTGCCGGTGACCGGGCTGGGCGCCGGTATGCAGATGTTCTGCCTGTAGGGGAGCCTACGCGACAACCACGTCGTCCGCATCCAAATAGTAGTATGTCTCGCCCAGTTCAACATAGCTACCGAAGGTGCCGGTGACCTCAATCGGCGTTCCGTCGGACGGGAAGCCGTCGGGGTAGCTGTGCCCGTCCCAGATGAACTCCAGCCACTGCTGACAGCAGAGGGTGACGTCCTCAATCAGAATCAGGTGGTAGTACAGCCCGGTTTCCGGCATATAGGAGACATAGTACGGTCCGGCGGCTTTCACCGTCTTCCCCATATAGCTGTCGGGGTTCGCCATCATGTTGTTCACCTCGCCGTAGACCATCGTGGCGCTCATCACGGTGAGGTCAACGTCGGGCGCGCCGGGCGCGCTGCCGCCCGCCGTCACGGCGGCGCAGCCGGCCAGACAGCATAACGTCAAAATAACGGGCAATACCTTTCTCACGCGGATACCCTCCTCCTAAACAGAAATCCGGCGGCGCAGAACAGGGCGAACCCCGCTATATCGACGGTGACGATCGTGGCGCCCACCGGGGTTCCGGCGACGATCGAGATCAAGATGCCGACGGCGGCGCAGCTCACCGACGTGATGACCGAGCAGACCGTGACCTCCCGGAAACTCTTGAAAACCCGCATGGCGGACATGGCGGGGAAAATGACGAGCGCCGAAATCAGCAGGGAGCCGACTAAGTTCATCGCGACCACGATGACGACCGCGATGATCACCGCGAGGATCAAGTTGTAAACCCTCGCGCGGATCCCCGTTGCGGCTGAAAAGTCCTCGTCAAAGGTTACGGCGAAAATCTTGTGGTAGAACAGCAAAAAGGCGGTCACCACCAAGACGGAGAGGATTGCGCAGAACCAGACCTCGGTATCGGTGAGGGTGAGGATCGACGCCGCGCCGAACAGGGTGGCGCATACGTCGCCGGACAGGTTCGCCGACTTCGCGTAGAGGTTCATAATCAGGTAACCCACCGCGAGGGTGCCCACCGAGATCATCGCGATGGCGGCGTCCCCTTTGATCTTCGCGTTCTGCCCCACCCGTAGCAGCAGGACGGCGCAGACGACCGTCACCGGCAGCACCAGAAGGAAGTCGTTGCTCAGGTTCATGGCGGACGCGATCGCGATCGCGCCGAAAGCGACGTGGCTCAAGCCGTCCCCGATGAAGGAGAAGCGCTTTAACACCAGCGTCACGCCCAGCAGGGCGGAACAGAGGGCAATCAGCACCGCGACGACCATCGCGTAGACCACGTACTCTTTTTGGAAGTAGTATCCGAGCGTCTGGAACAATTCCGCGATGCTCATGACGTGGCCCCCTTCCGGTAAGCCGCGTATTCCCCGGCGGTTCCGAAGAAGAGGGGGGTCCCGATGTGCAGGACATGGGTCGCGTAAGGGAGGGACGCCGCCGTGTCGTGGGAGATCATCAGGATGGTGACCCCCTCGCCGTTCAGCGCCTTGATCAGGGCGTACATCTCCTCGGACGCCTGCGGGTCAAGCCCGGCTGCCGGTTCGTCGAGGAGGAGGACCCTCCCGGCGGCGCAGAGCGCCCGCGCCAGCAGCACCCGCTGCTGCTGTCCCCCCGACAGCTCCCGGTAACAGCGCTTCGCGAGGTGACCGACGCCCAGCCGGGTCATCCGCTCCTCGGCGCGCTTCTTCTCGTCCGCGCTGTAGAACGGGCGGAACCCCCGCCGGTTCAGGCAGCCGGACAGCACAATCTCCCGCACCGAGGCCGGGAAGTCCCGCTGAACGGCGGTCTGCTGGGGGAGATACCCTATATCGGCCTGCTTCAGCCCGTCCCCCATCGCAATCCGCCCCGAAACCGGGGTCTTCAGCTTGAGCAGCGTCTTCATCAGGGTCGTTTTGCCCGAGCCGTTTTCACCCACAATACAGAGGTAGTCCCCCGCGTCAACCGAGAAGGACAGGTCGCTCAGCACCGGATTCCCCTCGTAGCCGAGGGTCAGGTGCGAACAGGTCAGCAGCGCCATGTTGTCAATCCCCTAAAGCGTCTTTTAATACAGCGAGGTTGTCCTCCATCAGGGAGAGGTAGGTAACGCCGTCCGCGATGTCGTCCGAGGTGACCGACTGCATCGCGTTCAGCACGAGGATTTGCTGGTCTTTTGCGGCCGTGTTGCGGATGACGGTGTTCGCGATCGCCCGATCCGAGCTTTCGGTCACCATCACGTTTTTGAGGTTCAGCTCGTCCGTCTTCTCGGTCAGGAAAGCGAGTGTCTCAAAGCTCGCCTCGGTCTCCGCCGAACAGCCGGGGAACGCCGCGTGATAGAGCAATCCGTAGTCGTCCACAAGGTAGCGGAAGGGGAACCGGTCGCAGAACAGAAGGGTATTCACGTTTGCCGCGTCAACCGCCGCTTGGTACGCGCCGTCCATCGCCCGTAGTTTTTCGGTATACGCCGTTAAGTTCGCCGCGTAGTCCTCCGCGTGGGCCGGGTCCATCTCGGCGAGGGTGTCCGCGATCACGCCGCAGAGGGTTTGCGCGTTCCTGAGGGAGAGCCACACATGCTCGTCCAGCGCCGCCTCTTCCTCACCGTGCTCCTCCTCGCCGTGCTCTTCCTCCCCGCTGTGCTCTTCCTCACCGTGTTCTTCTTCCCCGTCATGCTCTTCCTCCTCATGACCCTCTTCGCCGTGGTCGTGCTCGTCGTCCTGCATCCCCTCGACGATTTCCTCGGCCTTCGCGGTGTCGCCGGCCGCCTCCAGCAGGTTGAGGACTCTCATGTTCGGGTTCTCGGCGTTCTCCAGCACCCCGTCCACCCACATATCCGATTCGCCGCCCACATAGATGAACAGGTCGCTCTCGGTGATCTTCGCGATATCCTCTATCGACGGCTGGTAGCTGTGCAGGTCAATCCCGCTCGCGAGCAGCAGGGTCAGGTCAAAATCGTCCGTCCGGTTGCCCAGCAGCGCGCGGACCCAGTCATACTGCGGGAAGATGGTGCACACGACGCGTACCTTCCCCGAATCGCCGCCGATCGGTTCGGCGCAACCCGAAAGCCCCGTGACGAGCAGTGCCGCAATTAGTATACACCCTATTTTTGTTTTCATCTAGACCATTCCCCCATTGTTCACACATTTCTTACATGTACCGTAAAAAACGGTCTTCTGTGTGTTCACCAAAAACTCATGGCGGGTGAGGACATGCCGCTCCAGCTCGGAGAGCGCGCCGCATTCCAGATGCTCCAGACGCCCGCAGCGCTCGCACTTGAGATGGAAGTGCTCCCGGCAGCAATCCTTTCCGCCGGTAAACTGATAGCACGCGCCGGAAACCCCGTCGGTGGTATACCGGCGGAGCATCCCATCCCCGGTAAGGCGGTCTAGGCACCGATAGACGGTCGTCCGGCCCACCGGCTGTTCCCCCCGGGAAAAATGCGACACAATCTCGGCGGCCGTCACATGGGCGTCGCCGAGGGAGCGGATGTAATCGAGCACCGCGCCGCGCTGCTTTGTGTTGTATTGCCGCATCCAAAACGCCCCCTTCCGCATGAATATGAAACACGGTTTCATATTAGCACGGAAAGGGGGACGTGTCAAGGCGTGTCAAGAAAATTTTTCCGCTTTACTCGCTCCTGCTTTCCCGCAGGGTCAGCAGCTCGGGCAGGTAGAGGTGGACCTGCGCCTCCAGCTCCAAATCGCCGATCACGGTGTTGCGGCCTTCCGCGTACTCGGCGTCCACCCAGTCCTTGATTTTGGCGACCCGCCCGTCACGCTTGTCCACCGCGACCTTCTCTGTCAGCGAATAGTATGTATTGATCCACGCGGCGATCCCCGCCGCGCCCGAGTGGGAGTCCACAACGACGATCGGCGGGCGTCCCAGAATATCCGTTGTGTTGAAGATGTTGTAAATCTCCTCGTCCTTCATCAGTCCGTCGGCGTGGATACCCGCTCTTGTGGCGTTGAAGGCGCGCCCCACAAACGGGGTGCGGGGCGGTATCTCATAGTTCAGCTCGTTTTCAAAGTATTCGGCGATCTCGGTAATCACCCGCAGGTCCAAACCGCCGTGCCCGCCTTTGAGCTGGCAGTATTCAACGCACATCGCCTCCAGCGGCGTGTTGCCGGTCCGTTCCCCGATCCCGAGCAGCGAGGTGTTGACCGACGAGCAGCCGTAGAGCCACGCGGTGACGGAGTTCGGCACGGCGTTGTAGAAATCGTTGTGCCCGTGCCACTCCAGCAGGTCGCTTGGGACGCCGGAGTAGTTGACAAGACCGTAGATGATCTGCTGTACGCTCCGGGGCAGAACCACGCCGGGGATCGAGGTGCCCAGCCCGAGGGTATCGCAGGCGCGTATCTTCACCGGGACGCCGGACTCCCGCATCCGCTTCATCAGCTCCGCCGCGAAGGGAAGGACAAACCCGAAGAAGTCGGCGCGGGTGATGTCCTCAAAATGGCATCGCGGACGGATTCCGGCTTCCAGCGCGGCGTCCACGACGGCGAGGTAGTTCCTCATCGCCTCGGCCCGGGTCCACTTCATCTTTTTGAAGATGTGGTAATCCGAGCAGGAGACCAAAATCCCCGTTTCCCTCAGCCCCATCGACTTGACCAGCCGGAAGTCCGAAATGTTCGCCCGGATCCAAGAGGTGATCTCGGGGAACGCCAAGCCCAGCGCCTGACAGGCTTCAACAGCTTCCCGGTCCTTCTTGGTATACAGGAAGAATTCCGACTGCCGGATCACGCCCTGTCCGTTGTCCAGCCGGTTCAGGAGGGTGAACAGCCGGACGATCTGCTCCGCCGTGTAGGGTGACCGCGACTGCTGACCGTCCCGGAAGGTGGTGTCGGTGATATAGATCTTTTCGGGGAAGTTCATCGGAACAACCCGCTGGTTGAAGATCATCCGGGGAATCTCATTATATGGGTACATATTGCGGAACAGGTTGGGGTTCGGCACGTCCATAAAGTTATAGCCAAACTCCAGCAGCCCGGTGTTCTTGCTCAGAATCGGTTCCATGTCATGCGCCTCCCTTATCGTACGCTAAGATTACGCTTTCTTCGGCCCGCCGCCGGTTGTTCGCTGTAAACGGTTCGCTAATACTGGTAGCCCCAGTACAGCACCTTATCCGCGGGCCTTCCGCAGACGGCGCAGACGTCGCCGAGCGGCGTCTGGTCGAAGGGCAGGCAGCGCGTCTTGACCCCGCCGGTGGCTTCCCGCACGGTGTCCTCGCACCCCTCGTCCCCGCACCACATCGTCTTAACGAAGCCGGTCTTGGTCCCCGCGACCATCTCGTCCAGCGTTTTCGCGACGGTAATCCGGCTGTGCAGGTTCTGATACGCGTTGTCGAACAGCGTTTTCTGCACGGCGTCGAGCGCCGCCTTGACGGTTCCGGCAAGCCCCTCCAGCGGTACGGTGTCCTTCCCGCCGGTCCGCCGCGCCAAAACGCACTGCCCCGCCTCGATGTCCCGGGGGCCAAGCTCCAAGCGCAGCGGGACGCCCTTCATCTCATACTCGGCGAACTTCCACCCGGGGGATTGGTCGCTGTCGTCCAACTTCACACGCACTCCGGCGGCTTTGAGCAGCGCCGCGACCTCCGCGGCTTTCTCCGGCACGCCCGGCTTGTGCTGCGCCACCGGCACAACCGCCACTTGGATCGGCGCGATGACGGGCGGCAGCACCAGCCCCGAATCGTCGCCGTGGGTCATGATCACGCCGCCGATCAACCGGGTAGAAAACCCCCATGACGTCTGGAAGACATGCCGGAGGGTGTTTTCCTTGTCGGTATAGGTGATGCCGAAAGCCTTCGCGAACCCGTCGCCGAAATAGTGCGTCGTGCCGCTCTGCAGCGCTTTGCCGTCCTGCATCATACACTCGAAGGTGTAGGTGGCTTGCGCCCCGGCAAACTTTTCGCTGTCTGTCTTTTGCCCCTTAATAACAGGCATCGCCAAATACTCCTCGGCGACTTGGGCATAGATGTCCAGCATCCGGAGGGTCTCCTCCCGCGCCTCCTCGGCGGTGGCGTGGGCGGTATGCCCCTCCTGCCACAAAAACTCGCGGCCCCGGAGGAAGGGACGGGAGGTTTTCTCCCAGCGCACCACCGAGCACCACTGGTTGTAGAGCTTCGGCAGATCCCGCCACGAATTGATGATGTGCGCGTAGTGCTCGCAGAACAGCGTCTCGGAGGTCGGGCGGACGCAGAGCCGCTCGGTCAGCGGCTCGGAGCCGCCGTGCGTCACCCACGCCACCTCGGGGGCGAACCCCTCGACATGGTCCTTCTCCTTTTGCAATAGCGATTCGGGGATCAGCAGCGGCATATAGACGTTCTCGTGCCCCGTCTCCTTGAACAATCCGTCGGCGAGCCGCTGGATATTCTCCCAGATGGCGTACGCGTACGGGCGCAGGATAACAAACCCCTTCATGCTGGAGTAATCCACAAGCTCCGCTTTCTTGACGATGTCGGTATACCACGCGGCAAAATCAACGTCCCTCGGCGTGATCTGTTCCACCAGTTTTTTCTCGTTAGCCAACGTTCTTCCCCCTCCAAAGGTTTTTCCCATTGTACAGCCGCAAAGCGCGAAAGTCAAGCCCGATACATATAATGGGAGCGGCGGGCGGTGACGCCGGGATGTTGACTTTACCTTGAAATGTGTTACAATATTGAGGTGGACTATGTTTATCTTTGACGCGCACTGCGATACCCTGTCGACGGGCCGCTCGCTGTGGGAAAACGGCGGGCATGTGGACATCGCGCGGCTCCGCGCGCGGGGCCCGGGCATCCAAGTGATGGCCGCCTACGGGGAAGGCCAGCTCCTGCAGCTCGACCGCCTTGAGGCGGTCAGCGGCTCCGCGAACTGCGCGCTCCTCCCGGCGGTGGAGGGCTGCGATACCGCCGAAACGTTGGCGGACCTAAAACCCTTCCTTGACCGCAAGCCGGTCTTCTTCAGCCTGACGTGGAACGGCGACAACAACCTCGCGGGAGGCTGCAAGGGCGGCGGAACCGGCTTGACCCCGTTCGGGCGGGAGGCGATCCGCGCCTTGGAGGACGCCGGGATCCTGATCGACCTCTCCCACGCTTCGCCGCGCACCTTTTGGGACGCTTTGGACACGATGCGGACCACCCCGGTCGTCACCCACGCGTGCTGCGCCGCCCTCTGCCCCCATCCCCGCAACCTCAGTGACGGGCAGCTCAAGGCGCTGGCGGACGCCGGAGGGGTTCTGGGTGTCACCTTCTACCCGCCCTTCCTGACCGGGAGGGACGACGCCTCGGCGAGCGATGTCACGCGGCATGTCGAACACGCCGTGTCGGTAATGGGGCCTCGGCATGTCGGGATCGGAAGCGATTTTGACGGCTGCGACTGTCTGCCGGACGGCCTCGCGGGAGCTGAAGACGTACCCAAGCTGATCGACTCGCTGCCCTACGACGAAACGGTCCGCGCTTTGATCGCGGGCGGCAATTTCCTAAAAATCCTGCCCAAGCGCGTGCGGCATTGAGGGGATGTGACGCCTTATCTTACCGAACATTGTCCCCCGCCGCCGCGGGCGTAAGCTCCGCCTCGCCTTGTACCTCGCAGGCTTTCTGCTCGGGCTTATATGCGGGGCTTTACTGCTCTGGCAGCGCGAGACGCTGTATTATATGGCGAACCCCGATAAAATCACGGTCAAGAGCGCGTCGGAGATCCAAGAAACCCTGCGGGAACGCGGCTTCGGCGAGACGGGGGACGGCCGGTTCGCATACAGCCTGCTGGACGGTACGGTCGCCGTCGCGGCCGCCTTCGCGGGGGACGAGCTTAGCTCGATGGACGCGGTGTTCAACCTCTACGCGGTGCCGGTGAAGACGGTGAGCGGCGCGCTGCGGGAGGCGCACGGCGTCCTCGCCCCCTATCTCACCCCGCCGGAGATCAACGCGCTCTGCGCGATCCTCGCGTGGGAGATACCCGGACAGACTTCGTCCGACGCCATCCGCTACCAACGGACGATCGGCGCCTACACCGTTTCGGTAAACGGAAGCTTAATCACCGGGGACGCGTCGGTGGGCGTGACAAAGAACAGCGGGAGGGATTTCGATGCCTGAAGAAAGAAGACGGAGCGGAGCGGCGACCTACGCTTTTGGGTCGCTTCTCACCATCACGGTCCTGTCGGCGGTCCTCGCCTTCGCGGGCTTCCTTTTCATGCCGCCCTATCTGGTATTCGCCAGCGCCGCCGTCGTCGCCCCCTTTGTCAATGTCCTGCTGTTCGCCCTCTTCTCCCGGAACCTTCTGGTCGGCGCGGCGGTCGGCAGAATCCTCACCTTTCTGGTGTCCGCGGTTGGGGTATACGTCTACCTCTGCTTCCTGATGGGCACCGTGTCGGGCGTCTACGGCCCCGACGCGCTGTACGCCGAGGACATGCAGTATTTTGAGCTTCCCGAGTACATAGAGGCCCTGCCGGCGGTAGTGGGCAACGCCCTTGCCTACGCCTTCTCGCCGGGCCACCTCTTTCAGGATATCATCGCCCGGGGCGACGCCGTCTGGGGGCACATCGCGGCGGCGGCCCTCTTCGCGCAGATCGGCCTGCCGCAGGTATTCATCAAGGTCAGGAAGCCGCCGGAACCCGAAACGCCCGCGCAGGTTAAAAAGAGATAGATGGGGGACAAGCGAATGAAGCGCAGGGACAAAATCAACTATTACCTCGACATCGCCGAAACGGTTCTGGAACGGGGGACATGCCTCCGCCGCAACTACGGCGCGATCATCGTCAAGAACGACGAGATCGTCTCCACCGGCTACGCGGGCGCCCCGCGCGGGCGGCAAAACTGCACCGACGTCGGCTTCTGTACCCGGAAGCGCCGCAACGTGGCGCACGGCGAACGGTACGAGCTGTGCCGCAGCGTCCACGCCGAGGCGAACGCCATCATCGCGGCGGGCCGGGATCAAATGCTTGGCTCGACCCTCTACCTCGCCTGTCACGACGAAGACGGGCGGATCGAGCCGAACGGCACCCCCTGCCCGATGTGCCGCCGCCTGATCATCAACGCCGGCATCTCCCGGGTCATCATCCGTAACACCCGGGACGCTTTCACGGTGGTCAGCGTCCAAGACTGGATCGACGACGACGATACGGCCGACAACGGGCAATTGACAATGGGCAGCTGATATTTGGGGTATCTTCCGTGAACCCGCTCCGTTGGGGCGGGTTTTTAAGAATATCGTAAGAAATTCACCCGCCTGTTTGTAAAGGGTTTCCTGTATGATAAAAATCGGGAGGGGATCAGATGACGGTGCTTGTCTGCGACGACGACCGCGAGATTGCCGAGGCGATCGGTATCTACCTGCGCCACGAGGGTTACGATGTGCTGGCCGCGCATACCGGACCCGAAGCGGTGGCGGCGGCGAGGGACCACAACATATCGCTGATCATCATGGATGTGATGATGCCCGGTTTTGACGGGATCCGCGCCACCCTGCGGATTCGGGAGGGGAGCAACGTGCCCATCCTGATGCTGTCGGCGAAGAGCGAGGACACCGACAAGATCATCGGGCTGCGGATGGGGGCGGACGACTACTTAACAAAACCGTTCAACCCGCTCGAGTTGATCGCCCGTGTCAAAAGCCTGCTGCGCCGGTATACCCAGCTGGGGGCGCAGGATGTCGCCCCCGAGGTCTATCGGAGCGGGGGCTTGGCGCTCGACATCGGAAGCCGTACGGTGACGGTTGACGGCGAGCCTGTTCGTCTGACCCCGGTGGAGCTGAAGATTCTGACCTTCCTGCTGGCAAACGCCGGGCGGGTCTACTCCATCGGGCAGATCTACGAAAACGTCTGGGACGAGCCGGCGTACAGCCCGGAGAACACGGTGGCGGTCCATATCCGGCGGATCCGGGAAAAAATCGAGATCGATCCCAAAAACCCAAAATACTTAAAGGTGGTGTGGGGAATTGGTTACAAAATTGAGAAGATTTAGCCGCCACGGGCTGACAAAGGCGGTGTCGTTCCTCCTCGCGGTCGCGTGCGTCGTGACGCTGGCCCTGACGTTCACCCTTTATGACAGGCGGATGATACAACTCGTTGAGTACAGTTGGAATCTCGACTGGAGCGAGAATCTGGCGGGCGTTGAGTTTGAAAACAGCGGGTTCTTATCGCGTGTCGCCGACAACGAGTACAGTCAGCTCGTCAACGGGCTGGGATGGTATGCCGATACAAAGGAGGAGGCAATCGCGGCAGGATTACGTTATGTGAGGGGAAACGAAAGCCAGCACATCCTCTATCGGATCAAGTCGGGATACCTGACGGCGGAAAACACCGATCTAAGCGTGGACGATCTTGCGGAAAGCCTAACCTATACGTATCATGAGGATATACTCAATTACGCCCGGGAGGACTGGTCGTGGGAGTATGACAGCACCTATTACGAGGAGAACAAAGGGGAAATTTGGTTCAGCCTGACCGAGAGCTACACCGAATACCTGCGGGAAGTGTACGCTTGGTACGGACGGATGTCCGCGCAGGTTCTCGCTTCGGTCATCCCGGCCGGGCTGATTTTATTGGTCTGTATCCTTCACCTGCTTCTGACTTGCGGGCGCAAGGGCGGCGAGAAGGTGACCCGCCCGTACTCGGAGGGGGTTGTCCTGTCCTCCTTCTGGGACCGCCCTTGGCTGGACGCCGCTCTCGCCGTCGCTATCCTCCCGTTTTATTACACCGCTCAGTTTATCCATACCCTCTACTGGCGCGTGAGCGGGATGAGCATCGACCGGGCGCAGGTGATTTCCGGCGTGATTTCCGGCGTTTTAGTCGCGATATGGGCCGCCGCCGGGCTTTGGTGGCTGCTCAGCGCGATGAAGCGGGTCAAGGACCGCTCTATTTTGAGGCATACGCTGACCTATGTGGTTCTGTCGGGTATCTTCAAGACGATATGGCGGCGCGGGTTGAAACCTCTCCTGAACGCCGCTCGGGAGGCGTTGGCGGCGCTTCCGACGATCGGAAAAAGCGCTGTCTGCACAGGGATCGTCCTGTTGACCGCGTTGTTCTTCATTGTTGGCGTCTATTATTGGGACGCGGGGGTTAAGCTTTCCGTCTACATCGTCCTATTGGTCTTCGCCGGACACTTCCTCTACAAAGCGCTCTGCCTCGCGAAGCTCGCGGCCGGGTTGAAACGGCTGTCCGAAGGCGACTACAGCACGCCGGCGGAGGAAAAGGGCCCGATGAGGGCGATGGCGCGGGACCTCAACGCCGCGACCGGCGGCCTGAAGATCGCGGTGGAGAAGGAACTGACCGGACAGCGCTTAAAGAACGAGCTGATCACCAATGTGTCCCACGACCTGCGGACGCCGCTGACCTCGATAATCACCTACGCCGATTTGCTGGAAAACGAGGGGCTTGACTCGCCGGACGCGAAAAAATATCTGGAGATCATCCGGCGGAAGGCGCGGCGTCTCGCGGTGCTGACCGAGGACTTGTTTGAGGCGAGCAAGGCGTC
>JAISVO010000011.1 GCA_031271525.1 Oscillospiraceae bacterium | reverse complement strand
GCGCTTGACCGCGATCGGGTACTCGGCGCGCACATAGATATAGCCCTCGTCCGCGCCGATTGTATACCCGGCGATCGTCATCGCCTCGATTAAGCTGTGCGGGTCGCCCTCCAGCACCGAGCGGTCCATGAACGCGCCCGGGTCGCCTTCGTCGGCGTTGCAGCAGACGTATTTCTTATCACTTTTTTCCCGGGCGGCGAACTCCCATTTCATCCCGGTAGGGAAGCCCGCGCCGCCCCGCCCGCGAAGCCCCGCTTTCTTCAGGATGTCGATCACGTCGCCCGGCTTCATCTCGGTGAGGACCGTGCCCAGCGCGGAGTAGCCGTCGAAGGCAATATACTCGTCGATAACCTCGGGGTTGATCACGCCGCAGTTGCGGAGGGCGATCCGGAGCTGCTTTTTGTAGAAAGGGGTCTCGCTGAGGGAGGAGACCGCCTCGGCGGTGTCCGGCTGATAGAGAAGCCGGTTGACGACCCGCCCTTTGACAATATGCTCCTTGACGATCTCTTCGGTGTCCTCGGGGGTGACCCGGGTGTAGAAGGACCCCTCGGGGTAGACAACGACGATCGGACCGAGGGCGCAAAGGCCGAAGCAGCCGGTTTTCACGACCTTCGCCTCTTTGTCCATTCCCTCGGCTTTGAGCCATGCCTCAAACCCTTCGATGACCTTCTCGCTTCCGCCTGCGCTGCATCCCGTGCCGGCGCAGACGAGGATATGACTCCTGACCAATTCCATTTCTTAACCCCTCCTACTCTGCCGCGCCGATGGTGTATTCGGAGACGACCTGCCGGTTGACGACATGCTCCGCGATCACCCGCCGGGCTTTCTCCGGCGTCATCTTAACATAGGTGACCTTCTCCTGCCCGGGGGTGAAGACCTCGACGATCGGCTCTAAGCGGCAGACGCCGATACAGCCGGTCTGGGTGACAGCGACGTCCGCGAGGTTGCGCACCCGCACTTCCTCCAGACAGGCGGCGAGCACCGGACGGGCGCCGGCGGCGATCCCGCAGGTCGCCATGCCGACGACGACCCGCACCGCGTGGTCGTTGTCCTCTTTGCGGAGGTTGATGTTCTTGAGGGTTTCCTCTCGGATTTTTTTCAAGTCTTCTATACTTTTCAAGGTTGAAAACTCCTTTCCTCTTCCTCGATGGTCTGTTGTATCCAGAGCAGCACATCCGGGGACTCCAGCGGGATGCCGCCCAGCGCCTCCCGCAGGACCCGGGTATCGAGCGACGCCTCGCCCGCCGGGGCCGAATGGGTATAGACAACGTCAATGTCCGGCGAACCTTGAATCAGCGACATGACGCTTCCCGCGATGTCGCCGAGGGGAGGGTTGTCCATATGCCCCGTATGGAACGCCGTCGTTACAGTTGTTCCCGCGCCGGGGGCGCTCTCGATGGCAAAGGTTCCCCCGGTCTGTTCGGCGGCAAGCTTTAGCAGGGGGA
This sequence comes from Oscillospiraceae bacterium, assembly GCA_031271525.1. Classification (GTDB taxonomy): domain Bacteria; phylum Bacillota; class Clostridia; order Oscillospirales; family UBA929; genus UBA929. The sequence goes on along the minus strand of JAISVO010000011.1, from coordinate 6,381 downwards.
TCCCCAACCCGACCTTCCGGGTCGTCCGGGTGGTTGTGAAGGGGTCGGTCACCGTCGCTAAGAACTCGGGCGTCATCCCCGCCCCGTCGTCACGGACTGTGACGGTCAGGACCCCACCAGCCTCGGTGAGGGTGATTTCGATCAAGCTTGCGCCCGCCTTGACGCTGTTCATCGCGATGTCCAGAATGTGCAGGGACAGTTCTTTCATGCCATATATTTTTCCAGAATGCCGTCCACCTCATCCGGCAGCAACCGTCCGTAGACGTCGCCGTCCACCGTCATCACCGGCGCGAGTCCGCAGGCGCCGATACAGCGGGTGGCGTCCACCGAGAACGCGCCGTCCTTTGTGATCGAGCCGGCCTTACAGCCGATCTTGTTCTCCACCCGTTCTAGGACGTCCGCCGCGCCCTTGACATAGCAGGCGGTGCCCATACAGACCGAGACCTGCTTCTTTCCTTTGGGGTTGACGGAAAACTGGGTGTAGAAGCTGACCACGCCGTAGATTTCGCTCAGGCTGACCCCCAAGGCATCCGCGATTTTGAGCTGTACCTCCTCGGGCAGATACCCAAAGATCTCCTGCGCCTCCTGCAGGATGGGCATGGCTGCGCCGGGCTGACCCTTGTGGCTTTCGATCACGCCGTCCAGCTGCCGGAGCTGTTCGGGGGTCGCCGCGAAGGGCACCACGGTTTTGGCGTTGGGCATGTGTCTTCCTTCCTTTCCTCCGTGAAGTAAAACCTATATCGTTCAGAGTCTCAAAGAAAAGTATATCATAACGCTTTCAGCCCGTCAATAACCCCTTGCGCCGTAAGCGCGGGTATATTTAGGCAATTCGCCGCGTCGGGGATCCCGCCGAGCCAATGCGCGTCGGAATTTTCGATGTGAGGCAGGCCGACCCCCGGGCGCTCGGTGAAGGAGAAGCCCAGCGACGGGTCATACAGCCCGAGGATCGCGAGCAGCGAGAACGCGCCCCGGTCGATATGCGCCGGGAACGCAACCCCGTTGTATGCCTGAACCAGCGGCGCAACCTCATAGATTCCGATGTCGGCGGCCCCGAACAGGAGACGGGGTTCAACCCCCCTTGGCTCGTCCTCAATGCCGGTCAGGATCTGGTTCCCGAACACCTCCGTGTTATTCGGGATATCCGGCAACTTGCCGTAGGCATAGTCCCCGAACCGCTCGGCGTCCTCACAGGATGGGAAGAGGCAGACCACATGGATCTCCTCCCGGGTGGTCAGCTCCATCCCGGGTACGCCGACCAGCCCCAGACGCTTCGCATAGGAACAGAACACCCGGACGTTGCCGCAGGTGTTGTGGTCGGTCAGCGCGATCGCCTGCAAGCCGGCGAGCTTCGCCATCCCGCAGAGGTTTCCCGGCGTCATGTCGTCATCGGCGCAGGGCGACAGGCAGGAGTGCAGGTGGAGGTCGTAGAAGACATTCACCGCAGTAGGCCGTAAAGCTTCCCCGCCAGAGTAAACGCCGCCTCGGGGCTTTGGAGGAGGGGTATTTGTTCGGCGGCGGCCCGCGATAGCAGCGCCGCGTCGGGAGCAACGCCTTCCGCGAGGAGCACGCAGGAAATGTCGGCAAGCTCCGCCACCGCCGCGACGTTGACGTTGCTCATGATGGTGATCCACGCCCCGTTTTGGGGGGCGCGCCCCATCACCCAACTCAGCAGGTCGCCGCAGTAACCGCCCGTAACCTCCCGGTTAAGCGCGTCCGCGCCGCCGGACAGGACGGTGAGGTTCAGTTTCTCCGCCAGTGTCTGTACAGTCATGGAATCCCTCACTTTTGCGAATGTCGGAACGGGGGCGGCAGGTACCCGCCCTCTCCCATACTGTCCCGGGTTAAGAAGACGCAGTCGGCTTCCTGCGCGTAGCCCCGCACTACGTCCTCGGCGAGGGCGCGGCAGCTCGGCGCACCGCAGGAGGCGCAGTCCAAACCGGGAAGGCGGCCGAGCAGGGCGTCCATCCGGAACCGTTTCTCCATCGCCGCCGACATGTCGCCGTCCAGTACGTCGGCCGGTTCGTAGGCGAGGGGAAGGTCCCGGGTCGGCGGTGTTCCGGGGTCGTCGTAACGAAGGCGGGAGAGGAGGGTGTCGGGTAAATTCTTCATCAGCTCCTGGATCCGCATCTTGGAGACATAGGGATTCTCCACCGTCAGGCAGCCGCCGACACAGCCCTGCGTGCAGGCGTTCAGCTCGACAAACCCCACCTCGGGCAGCTTTCCGTCCTCGATGTCCTCCAGCACCGCGATGACGTTCGGGATCTCGTCGATTGCGATCGTCTTCATGTTCCGCAGTACCGCGCTCTCGCCGCTGGACACCGCCCAGCCGACCCCGGCCAGCCCCACCGACGGGAAGACATTGTCCTTCATCGCGGCCTTCTTCATCGCGGGCAGCAGTTTTACATACAGTTCCGCCATCGAGAAGGCACCGTCCAGCACCGGTTCGCTGAGACCCAGCGGGAAGTGCGCCGCCGTCATCTTGGCGGGGCAGGGGGTGATGAAGAAGACGCCGATCTTGTCCGGGGGCAGACCCGTCTTCTTGGCGGCTTCGGCGCGTGCCGCGAGGGCCGCCAGCTCGACCGGGGCGATCTCAGGCGCGAGGTGGGGGATCAGACGGGGAAACCGCATACAGATCAGGCGGACACAGGCGGGACAGGCGGTAGAGATCAGCGGGCGGACGGCGGGGACCGGCTCCGCGCCGTCGTAGCCGACGCCCTTCCGGGCGATCCCGAACTTCACCAACGCGTGGGCGCTCATCTCCTCGGCGGCCCTCGCCACCTCATAGACGCCGTCAAAGCCCATCTCCAGCAAGCCGCCCAGAACGACCCCGATGTCGTCGAGGTTGCGGAACTGCCCGTACAGGCTTGGGGCCGGCAGGGCGACGGTGTAGCGGAACTGCTCCATCAGGGTCAGCGGGTCGCACACCGCCCGCTTCGCGTGGTGCGGACAGGCGAGGACACAGCGCCCGCAGTCGATGCAACGTTCGCTGATGATGGTGGCTTTCCCCCGGCGCACGCGGATTGCCTCGGTGGGGCACTGGCGGATACAGGTAGTGCAGCCTTTGCATTTTTCTTTATCGAGGGTGACGCAGTGGGTCATCGTCGCCTCACACCCTTATCGTCATCACTATAACCGTTCCTTGGTTGATCACGCTGTTGATCGTCATTTCGTCGGCGTTCCGCTTCATATTGGGCATCCCCATCCCGGCGCCGAAGCCAAGGTCGCGGATGGCGTCGGTCGCGGTGGACCAGCCCTCCCGCAGCGCCAGCTCGGGGTCGGGGATCCCCGGCCCGGTGTCCCGAAGGGTCATCGTGATCACGCCGCCGTCGAAGGTCACCTCGGCTTCACCGCCGTTCGCGTGGATCACCATGTTGATCTCGCCCTCATACATGCAGATGGCTGCCCGCCGGATCGCGTCGGGCGGGACGCCGAGGGAGCGCAGCAGTTTCTTCATCGCGCTGGAAGCGCCGCCGGCGGCTTGGAAGTCGTCGCCGTCAACGGTGTACTGTTCCCGGATAATGTGTTCGGGGGCGCTCACCCGTCTTCCCCCTTCAGCCCCGCGGCGTAGAGGCGTCCGCAGGCGGTGTAGAGGCGGAGCGGGGTCTGCAGCACCGCGATGTCGTGGGCCTTCGCGAGGGTGAGCATCGCCCCGTCCGGTTTCTTCCCCCGCACAAAGACGACGCATCGCATATCCATCATCTCTGCGGTCCGGATCACCTGCGGGTTGACAAGCCCGGTGAGGAGGACCGACTGCTCCTTCACGAACGCCAGCACGTCGCTCATCATGTCCGACCCGCAGGCGGACAGCACCGGCTGCCCGAGCAGATCTTCCCCGCTGAGGACTTCCGCCCCTAGCAGTGTTTGAATGTCCCCGATCGTCATCGTTGTTTCCTGCCTTTTCAGCGTCTTTTGAGTTTATCGTTTTGGTAGAATTTCCAGCCAATAGCCGTCGGGATCCTCAATGAAGTACACTCCCATCGCGGGGTTCTCGAAACAGATACAGCCCATCTCGGTGTGGAGGGCGTGCGCCCCTTCGTAGTCGTCCGTTCCGAAGCAGATGTGCGATTCGTTGTCGCCCAAGTCGTAAGCGCCGTCTTTATCGCGAAGCCACGTCAGCTCGATCTGGTGGCTTGACAAGCCGTCCGAGAGGAAGGCAAGCTCGAAGGAATCGGTCTTCTTCCGGCTGACCGGTTCCATCCCGAGCGCCTGCTTGTAGAACGCCAGCGAACGCTCCATATCCGCGACGTTGAGGTTGCTGTGCGCGAGGGTGAACTTCATGGCAACCGCCCCCCTTTGTGTTGGTGTAGGGCTAGTATACACCAAAAGCCCAGAGGTGGCAAGGGGATTAACGTACAATTGGGGGGCGGGTCTCTTCGTTTGCCGAAAAAGGCAATCTTCCCCCTTGACACCCATTCCTCTTCATGCTATACTACAGGAAAATACCATCTATATAGATGGGCTATGGAGGTGCCAAACATGAAGAGCGAGAAACTGACGGTCAATTTCACTCCGACGGAGGTGGCTCAGATGGACTACCTGACCCAGCGGGGGCTGTACGCCAGCCGTTCCGGCTTGGTGCGGGAGGGGGTAACCGACCTCCTGAGGGGGCGTGAGGGCGAGATGGAAGGGTTCCTCCGCCCCGCGGCGTTCGACGGGAAGCGCTTCCTCGGGGGGCTGGGGATTATCGCGCTGGATAAAGACGAGCTGGAAGCCTTGGAATCACAGGGGCAGCGAGCAGTTCTGCGGGTGATCGGCGTCCTGATCGTGCCGGAGGAGGTTTCGGGCGAACTCTTCGGGAATGCCATCTCCTCGGCACGGGTTCACGGGGTGATCAAAGCGTCCGCCGAGGTCAAAGCGGTGATCGCGAAGCTGTCGTAAAAGGGGGGAATGTCGCGGTACAACAGATAAGACCCTGTTCTCATAGGAATTTCAAGAGGGGATGCCGATTTTTACCGGCATCCCACTCTTTGATTTATGATCTCGATTCATTTCTGATTGTTTAATCACTATTTACCCATAATATTATTGAGAGCAGCGATAAGCCGGTCGCGTTCACCACTGCCATCCGTCTTGAAGCGTATATATGGCAACTCATACTTTTCCAAGATACTGTTTTTCAATTTGTCCCGTTCCGCTTGCCGTGTCCCTTTGGCGTGATACTCCGCGCCATCAACCTCTACAACGAGCCGTGGGACTTTCCCGATTTTATCGAAAACAAGAAAATCGACATGGGTCAGAATATTCTGTGCGTACCGCTCTTCATTCGTATCTAACCGCTTTGTGTCCCTGAGGATCATTTTTAACGGAACATGAGAGGCGATACCGAATTTCGCGAACCTTTCATTACCGAGAACCTCACAAATGAGTGAATACATTAGGTTTTCGCTGTCATACTCTGATATTCTCCCTTGCTCACGCAATAAGGCGTTTCTCTTTCCCCGATAGCTTTCATACAGATAATCGAAAACCGAGTAAACAGCGCTGTCTATGACATCCATATTATTGTATTCAACGTAACGGACAAGGTCGCCAATATTCTTGTCAGGCATATCATCTCCGCCGTTTACCACAACGATAAGCTGCTCGATAGCGCGTGAAATTGCGACATTAAGGCGATTTGCGTTGTCTGTAAAATCGGATATTTCGTTATCCACTGTCGAAAGGATTATTACATCGTTTTCACGGCCTTGGAATTTATCTACCGTATCGGCCTGTATACCGGTTCCGGCAAAAGCCTCTTGGAGAGCGTTCGTTTGATTACGATATGGCGTAACAATGCCGACGGAAACGCCGCTGCCTAAAAGAGATTGCTGCGGGAGGATTTCGCTTTTTATTACGTCGATTTGTCTCTGGTTCATACGCTCACGCGCATGATTCCCCGGCACAGTCTTATACACAAAAAGTGGTTTGCGCTCAGATTTAGGCTCGGTAAGGATAATAAGTTGATTGTTATAAAACTTTTGGTTGCAAAACTCAATAATCTTTGGGTGACAGCGATAGTGTTCACGCAATAACACTTTGGGGGCATTCGGGAAAAGTTCCGAAACAGCGGACAGTAAACTATGGCTTTTGTATCTATACACTTCCGGCAAGTTAAATTCATTAAAAAGTAAGTCAGTTTTTCTTGCCGTCTCAGAATCCACCACGTTCGGAAGCTGTTTCAAATCTCCAACGATGACCGCCTTTTTCGCGCATGACAACGCGAGCGCTCCCGTTGCGAGATCGACTTGGGACGCTTCGTCGATTATGACATAGTCGTACATAACTTTATGGGAAAGACTGCTGCGGAGAGAATAAGCCGTACTCAAAATCACGGGGTATTCCCTGATAAACGCCTCTGAATTTTTCCACAAATCATCCATGTTAAATTGCTGACGTTCG
>JAISVO010000181.1 GCA_031271525.1 Oscillospiraceae bacterium | reverse complement strand
AAGCCCGCCCCGCCCGCCGAATCCCCCGTTACGCCGTAACGCGGTAAGTAAGCGACAAGCCGCTCATACATCCACCGGGACGGGATACGCACAGGTGGATTTTGGTGAGTTTAAGTATTGACGCCGGGTTCGACCGCAAGGGCCACGCCCTTATATATCCTTTCCCTACACCAACACAGGTTTCTCCGAAGAAAAATCGCAAAAATCCTTGGATTGACTGTCGTAACGATGTACAGCCAAAATCATTGTTGCTCTGGCAGTCACCCGATTTGGGAGCAGCCCCCCCGCAAGGCAAACACAGTCTTGCGGGGGGTCTATTTTGTCTCATCAGCTCCGCAGTCAGACAAGTCAAGGTTACGCCCTCCACCTCTTCTCCGGGAAGCAGATGGATCTGAACCGGGAGAACCCCGTGCTCCGGCAGGAACTGTACGGCATGGCGCGCCGAGGCGTCTGCGCCCCTATGAGGGGCGGTTGTATCTCCGCTGACCGGCGGCTCTCGGGACAAACAGCGCGCTCCGCGCGACCCAATCGACGACCATCGCGAGCCATATCCCGAACAGCCCCATATCCAGCCGGACGCCCAAAAACCACGAACCGAGAACCCGGAGGACGATCATCGAGACGACGGATACCCACATCGTGAACACCGCGTCGTTGCACGCGCGAAGCCCCTGCGGCGTGATGAAGGAGGTCGGCCAGAAGAGGGGGGTTGTGACCGCGAGGAGGAGCATAACCTCCCGTGAAGCACGAAAGGTCTCCTGCGAGGGGTCGAACAGGTTCAGCACGGGCGTGAGGAAGGCGAAGAGAATTGCCGAAGTGACGCAGAGGGAGCCGATCCCCCAAAGGGTGGCGCGCTTGATCTGACGGCGCGCCTCGCGGGCGTCGCCCTTTCCGAACGCGTACCCCGTCGTGGTCACCGTCATGATCTGGAGCGCCGTGCCGGGCAGGTTGGATATGGACGATAGGTTGTTCGCGATTGAGTTCGCGGCGATCACCGGGGTGCCCATGCCGGACATGAACACGCTGACGATCAGCTTGCCGCCGTTAAAGACAATCGAGTCAACTCCCGACGGAACGGCGATTTTTAAAACCGGCGATAAGATTTTCCTGTCAAGGCGGGGGGTGAGCCGCTCTAAGTAGATGCCGCTTTTGCCCCGCAGCATGAAAAGCCCCATGAAGACCGCCGGGACCAAGCGGGAAAAATCCATCGCGAAGCCGGCACCGTGGACCCCCCAACGGCTGATCAGGAGCGCGCCCGCCGAGAGGTAGGCGATGTTGCTCAATACCGAGCAGAACATGGGTAACCGCGCGTTCCCCGTGCTCCGCGCGATGCCGCTGAGGACGGTGAAGAGCGCGAGGAGTGGCATGGAGAGGCAGGAATGGACAAAGAAGATGCGCGCCGCGTCCAGCACCCCCGGTTCGGAGCTTCCGAAGAGGAGGCGCAGGATAGGGCCAGCCGCAAGCGCCATCGCGCCGCCGATGCCCGCCGACAGATAGAGGACGAGAGTAACGGACTGTGACCCTACCCGCCCGGCGGTTTGCGGGTCCTGACGCCCGATACACTGGCTGACCACCACCGAAACGCCGGCGGAAACCGCCGAAAATGCGTTCATCACCAAGATGTTCAGGATGCCGACCAGTCCGACGCCCGCCATCGCGTCTTCGGAAACCCCGCGCACCATCAGGGTAGCGAGAAAATTGATGGTTACCGCGAAGGTCTGCTCCACAAGAACCGGCCAGAAAAGGCGCAGGGTTGCCCTTCTGTCGTACAAACTGTCACCTTCTCTGTTTTCTATAGGTGTATGAACACGCCTCCGAGCAGACTGGTGCGGAACCACTCGGAGAGACTGATGCGGCAAGTCCCGCCGCCGTCGCTGATCTCGGCTTCCCCGGTGTCCAGCGAGAGGATCGTCACCCAGTGCCAGTTTTCCAAATTGCCGAGCGTCCCGTTGGATAGGTTCAGGAACGCCACGGGAGCGTCGCTTTGAAGCCCCTCCGAAATGAAGGTATAAACCTCGTCTTCCCCGAGGCGCCGACAGGGTCTGGCGGGAACCTCCAATACTTTCGGGCGGAAGTCCAGTCCGTTTTGACCGCCATAACGGGAAAGTCCGTCGGTAAAGATTTTTGCCGTATTGACTCCCTGCATCCCGGGCGTGACGAAGGTAAACATCTCGTTCATCAGGGCTTTGTAGGCGTCGATCCCGCCCCTTTGCCCCGTTTTGTACCAGATTAGATTGCTCGCCGCGACCGGACCGCAACCGGACGCCCGCCGCCACCGGTCGGGATACCATTCCTGCGAGCCGCCGATATAAGTTTCGCCGTTATAACCGGCAATATACATCCGGCTCGGCTCGGAGAGCGCTGGCCCCATCAGTCCGCGCCGTATAACAACATAACGGCTTCCCTCCCCCGTAATGTTCAGCGTCAACACAGTCTACCACAGGTGGAAACAGAAGTAAAGAGGCCGCGATTAAACCGCGTGTCAATCGGGTATACTAAACCCGCATAGGAAAGAAGGTCTTTGATAAGGTGGTATCGGTATGCGAGTGTCCGAATTGATGAATGCTAACGTGGTTTCGATCACGCCCGACGAACCGGCGCTGCTTGCGGCGCGGCTCCTCTCCCGCCACAACATCGGCTCCCTGCCGGTGTGCTCGCTGGACGGAAAACTGCGCGGGATGGTTACCGACCGCGACATCGTGCTGCGCTGTGTCGCGACCGAAAGCGACCCGCAGACGATGCGGGTCCGCGAAATCATGACACGGGGAATCGTGTCGGTGTCGCCCGAGGACGATGTCCGGGAAGCGGCGCACAAAATGGCGAACGAACAGGTGCGGCGTCTGCCGGTGGTCAGCGCGGGCGGTTCTGTCGTGGGGATGCTCTCCCTCGGCGATATGGCGAAAAGCCGCGCCCTAGAGATGGAGGCGGCAAACGCGCTGAGTGAAATCAGCGTCAGTGTGAAGAAGAGTTAATTCCTGTTCACCGAAGCGATACCCAGCCAGTTCGGCAGCGCAGCCATCGGGTTGACATGCCAATCGTGCATCCGGTCAACGTCCTCCCGGGCGGCGGTGACGCCCTTCATCCTATCCTCCAGACCGATCCAAAACGGATTGTCGTAATCCACCTCGGCGGCCATCTCGGTCAGCCGGAGGACGGTCAGCCCGGCGTCCAACTGGGCGTTGACAAGGTCGCTCAGCCGCCAGTGGAAGTTGACGGTGTACTCGCTCTCAAAAGGGCCGGTGTCGGCATACGGCTTGACCACCCTCGCGGCGTCGTCAAACGGGCGCTGGAAGGGATGGATCTCAAACATCAAATAAAGCCCGCCGGGTTTCAGGATCCGGCGGATGTTTTGATACATACCCGCGAGGTCGTCGATCCAGACATGGACGCCGTTGGAGGTGAATACCAAGTCGTACGCCCCGCCGGAAATTCCGCGTAACTGCCGGGTGTCCTCGCACCGGAAAGTAATCCTGTCCGCAATTCCGTATTGTTTGGCAACCCTCTCGGCGTTCGCGAGCTGGTTTTCGGAGAAGTCGCAGGATGTGACCGACGCGCCCAGCGCGGCGAAGGCGAAGACCGCCATGTTGTCGCCGCTGGACGGCACGCAGATCCGTTTTTCCCGCAGGCCGGGGAGGTATGTGGTAAGCGCCGCCCATGTCTCGGGGTGGAAGGCGGTTTTCGGGTCGTCCAAGACCTTGCGGATTGCCTTTTCGGTGTGGAAAAGCTCCGAATACCGCGCCGCGCCGCCGTTCCAGTCCCGCTTGTTCTTGTCGGTCATTTCATGGACACCTCATTGCGTTTCCTGTATCTCGCGATACAGGTCCTCGGGCGGACAGCCGGCCGCGAGCAGCGCCCCGGCGGCGGCCAGCGCCCATTCGGGCGACTTCAGCGGCGGCAGGGGGATTTCCTGACGCTCCAGCAGTTCGCCGGACAGGGTGACGATATCGCGCTGCAGTGCGAGCATACAGCCGTCGCGATCCCGGCTGGACAGGGTGACGGTGTTCTTCGCGCCAAGCCCGTAAGTGATTGTCTGTTTTGCGGTCACCGCCGCCCCCGGCGGCGTGACCGCCGTGCGGTATACCCCGCCGGGCGGTTCGCCGCAGTCCGGCATGACCACCAGCATCGTCTGCCGCATATCGCACCCCTCCCGTCAATTTGCCGCGCATGTATGGTGCGCGGAAACGGGCGGGATTATGCCCCCTACTTCTTCTCGAAGAACCCCTTCTTCTTCTCTTCAAAAGTGGCGGCGTAGGCCAGCAGCGCTTCTTTCTGCTTTTTGCTCAGGTGTTTGGGAACCTCCAGCACGACATGGACAAGCTGGTCGCCCCGGGCGCGTCCGTTAAGGCCCGGGATTCCCTTGCCGCGCAGGCGGAAAATGGTGTTCGGCTGGGTTCCTTCAGGGACGGTGTACTTCACCTTGCCGTCCAGCGTCGGGACCTCCAGCTCGGTCCCCAGCGCGGCTTGGGCAAAGCTGACCGGCATTTCGCAGTGGACGGTGGTGCCCTCCCGGATAAACAGCGGGTGGGGACGGACCGAGACGGTGACCAGCACATCGCCGGACGGACCGTGGTTTGCCCCGGCGTTACCCTGACCCCGCAGAGAGACGGTTTGCCCGTCGTCGATCCCGGCGGGGATTTTGACCGATATGGAAACCTTCTTCCGGGTGACGCCGCTTCCTTTGCAGACAGTGCAGGGAGTCTTGATGACGCTCCCGGTACCGCCGCAAGCCGGGCATACGCCGGTGGAGGAGACGATCCCCATCGGCGTGCGGGTACTGGTGCGCACCTGCCCGGTGCCGTTGCACTGGCGGCAGGTTTC
>JAISVO010000141.1 GCA_031271525.1 Oscillospiraceae bacterium | reverse complement strand
GCCCGGGTCTTCGGCGGGGAGCAGGAGTATCTGCTCCACCTGCTGTTCGGCTGACGATGGATGAGACGCTGACCTTCCGCTTGGAGCGGGTGGTGCAAGCGCCCCAAGAGGTGATGGAGGACTTTGAGGGTCCCCTTGACCTGATCCTCTATCTGCTGGGGAAAAACAAGATCGCGATCGCGGACCTCCGCATCTCCCTCCTCTGTGAACAGTTTCTCGCGTGGATCGAAGCCCGGCGGGAACTGGACATCGAGGTCGCGAGCGAATTTATCGAGATGGCATCGCATTTGGTCTACCTCAAGAGCCGCAACCTGCTGACGAGCGGAGAGGAGGAGATCGACCTCTTCAAGAAGGCGCTGGAGGACCGTCAAGCGCAGGAGGACCGCCAAAAGATGGAGCTGATTCGGGACTATCTGGGTCAGCGTGCCGAAAACTACCGTCTCCTGATGACAAAACCTCCCGAGCCGACCGAGCGGTCCAAAGAGTACGGTTACATCCACACGGTGGACATCCTGCTGGCGGCGATTGCCCGGTTGAGCGAACGATCCGAGCGCCGCCGCCCGCCCCCGGTGACAATTTTCACCCCGATTGTGGGACGGGAGCCATACCCGGTGAAGGACATGATGGAGTTTATCGCGAAGCAGGTTGCGATGAGGGGGAAGATTCCGCTGGACGAGCTGTTTCTGTTTGCCCGGAGCCGTTCCGCTGTCGTCGCGGCGTTTTTGGCGGTTCTGGAGATGTGCCGCAACCGGGAGATTGATCTGGTGGAGGAGGAGACATGGAGAATCTGGAAGCCGCGCTAGAGGGCATCCTATTCGCGTCAGGAGAGCCGATGCCGATCGCCCGTCTCGCGGCGGCGTTGGAGAGCGACATTCACGCGGTCAGCGAGGCTGCCGAGTCCCTCGCCGGAAGGTATCGTTATGAGCGTCGGGGGGTGCGGCTGGTGCGGTTGGATAAGTCGTTGCAGATGACCTCCGCTCCCGAGCTGGCCGACATCATCCGAAAAACGTTGGAGGAGCGGAAACCTCCCCCGATGAGCAACGCCGCCCTAGAGGTTTTGAGTCTCGCGGCGTACCTCCAGCCGGTCACCCGGGCACAGATTGAGCGGGCGCGGGGGATCGAGAGCGGCGCGACGGTCGCGGGGCTTGTGGAGAAGGGCCTTCTATGTGAAGTCGGGCGGTTGGATGTTCCGGGCCGCCCCATCCAATACGGCACCACCCCGGCGTTTCTGCGCGCCTTTGGCCTGACCAGCTTAGAGGAGCTGCCTGAAGCCGAGATAGACGGACAGCTTACGATGGAGTGAGGGTTTATGCTTGCGTTGGGGATACTCTTTTCGGTTTTCCTGCTGATTGGGTTTACCCGGGTGGGGGCGCGGGTGCGCCGCCCGGTTGACGGAGCGTTGCAAGTCACCCTCCGGGTCGGTCTTTTGAGATTGAACCTTCTGAAGATGGTCGGAAAAGCATCGAAAAAACCCAAGAAGCCTGAAAAGCCCAAGAAGAAGCAGAAGGCTGAAAAACCGGCCAAACGCACCGTTAGCCTTCCGGTTCTCTTCGGGGAGGGGAGAAAGCTTCTCCGGACGCTGCGGAAGAGCGTAAGGTTTGACAGGCTGATTGTTTCGGTTACCTTCGGCGCGGGGGATCCCTGTGACGCGGCGCTCAATTATGGACGATCGCATATGGTGCTCGCCCTCCTTCGCCCGGCGGTTTTATCCGTCCTCCGGGTGAAAAGGCAGGACATCGCCGTCGCGTTGGACTATGACATGGAGAAATTCCAATGGTGCTGCGACATCTGCGTCACAATTTCGGTCGGTCGGATTTTTCTGCTAACCCTCTCCCTGTTGGGAATCATGATAAAAGTATCCGGAAGAAAGAAGGGGTAGACATTATGGAAACTAAGAGCGCGATTGCTGATTTGATGACCTCCACCATGTCAAAGATCCGGGATATGGTCGATGTCAACACCATTGTGGGTGACGCCATTACCACGGCGGACGGAACCACCGTGATCCCGGTCTCTAAGCTGTCGATGGGGTTTGGGTCGGGCGGCTCGGAGTTCGGCGCGGAGAAGAATTTCGGCGGTGGGAGCGGCGCGGGGATCAAAGTCGCCCCGGTCGCCTTCCTCGTCGTCAACGAGCACAGTGTCCGGCTCCTACCGGTCGCGGGGTCGCCCGAGACGGCGTTCGATAAGATAGCGGATCTTCTTCCAAAGGTCACAAAGCAGATCGAGCACTTGATCGATAAACGCAAAGCGCGGGAAGAAACCGAATAATCGGGACGCCACGGGACAAACTCTTTCTAAAAGAGGTGACCGTGTGAGGACATTCGTCATTATTTTCCTTATTCTCGTGCTGTTCCTGCCGGCCGCGGGCGCGGCCGGGCCGCTTCAGACGCCCGATCTCGCCGGTTCGGCGGAGAGCGCCGTTCTGATGGATGCCGCAACCGGCACGGTGATCTACCAAAAAAACGCCCGCCGTCGCGCCGGGATCGCCTCCACCACCAAGATCATGACGGCGTTGATTGTGTTGGAAACCGTCGATTTGGACGACACGTTCGAGGTTCCGCCGGAAGCCGCCGGGATCGACGGATCGTCGGTATACCTCACTCCCGGTCAAAAAGTGACGGTGCGCGACCTGCTCTACGGCTTAATGCTAAAGAGCGGCAACGACGCGGCGGTTGCTCTCGCAATTCGTTGTGCCGGCAGTGTTGACGCTTTCGCCGCGATGATGAACCGGAAAGCCGCCCAGCTGAAGCTGTACGGCACCCGCTTCCGGAATCCGCACGGCTTGAGCGCCGAGGGACACTACTCAACGGCGCTGGACATGGCGCGCCTCACCCGGGAAGCAATGAAGAACGAGGTATTTCGGGAGATCGTCGGGAGCAAGGTGTACGCGGGGAACGGCGGAACCATGAAGAACCATAACCGGATGCTGTGGTTCTACCCCGGCGCGAACGGCGTCAAGACCGGCTACACGACATCCGCCGGGCGTTGTCTCGTCTCTAGCGCCGACCGAGACGGCTTCCTCCTGATCGCTGTGACGCTGGACGACCACGACGATTGGGCCGACCATACCGCGATGCTGGATTATGGGTATAGCAATTTCGCGCTGGAAAAGGTCTGCCTGCAAGGCGAGGAGGTCGGCGAAGTCTCTGTCTTCGGGCAAGGGGTCGTTCCGGTCAAAGCGGCGCGGAATGTGTATCTTCTGCAACCGAAGGATAGAGCCGGTGAAAAGCCCGAAGCGGAGTGGTTTCTCCCACGCTACCTCTATGAGCCCGTCGCGGAAGGGGAGCGGGTGGGGTGGATCACGGTGCGGCAAGGCGGCAAAATTATATCCGGATGCCCGCTGGTAGCGGGCGGGATGGTGGCTCATTGAAAGAAAGACTGCAAAAAATATTGTCGGGTCGGGGGATCATGTCCCGCCGCGCGGCGGAGACGCTGATACAAAACGGCGGGGTTGCTGTGGACGGCGTTACGGCGTCCCTCGGCGACAGCGCGGACACCGACACACAGACAGTCACCGTCTCGGGCCGGGCGCTTCCGCCGGTCCCCGAGGCGGTCTACATACTGTTGTATAAGCCCCGTGGGGTGACGTCCACTCTGAGCGATGTCCATGCGGAACGTACGGTGCGGGAGCTTCTGCCGCCCGAGCTTGGCTATCTGGTTCCGGTGGGGCGGCTGGACAAGGATTCTGAAGGATTGATGCTGATGACAAACGACGGTGCGGCGGTGCGGAAGCTGACCCATCCGTCCTCTGGGGTGGAGAAGGAGTATCTGGTGACGGTCAAGCCCAACCGGCACCTCACCGTCATTCTCACCGAGGGGAAAAAGCATCAGGTCCGCAACATGTGCAAGGAACGAGGACTGACCGTCACCCGTCTGATTCGGGTCCGGGAGGGGACACTGACACTCGGGGGATTGAAACCGGGGGAATGGCGTCACCTCACCGATGAAGAGATTGTTCATGTCAAGACCTGACGTAACTGTGATCGGCGCGGGACCCGCCGGAATGATGGCTTCGATTGTCGCCGCGCGGCGGGGGGCGAAGGTCCTCTTAGCCGAGCGGAACGACCGCCCCGGCGTTAAGCTCTCGATCACCGGGAAAGGCCGGTGCAACCTCTTAAACAACTGCACACTCGATGAGTTTATCCTCCCTCCTGTCCGGAAGGATGGAGGCGGCGACCCGCGCTTTTTCAAAAGCGCCCTTGCCTCGTTTACCCCTCAGGACACGATGGGCTTTTTCGAAGGGCTGGGTGTCAAGCTCGTCACCGAACGGGGGCGGCGTGTCTTCCCCGAGAGCGGAAAAGCAAGCGACATTGTAAACGCCCTCGTCCGGGAACTCGACCGCCTGAAGGTAGAGCGCAGACGGGAGCGGGTCGCCAATCTGCCGGAGGGTAAGGTGATTATATGCACCGGGGGTCTGAGTTACCCGAAGACGGGGTCGACCTGTGACGGTTACACGTTTGCGAAACAGGCGGGGCATACGATATTGAAGCCAACCCCGTCGTTGATCCCCTTAGAGAGTCCCGACGCTTTCTGCGCGGAGCTGTCGGGGTTGTCCCTCCGGAACGTCACCCTCTCGCTGCGTTCCCCGGACGGGAAGACGGTTTTTTTCGAAGGACCGGGGGAGATGCTCTTCACCCACTTCGGAATCTCCGGGCCGATGGTGCTGAGCGCGTCGGCACACTGGCTGGAGGGCTATTCCGCCCTTATAGACTTGAAGCCGGGGTTGACCGAGCCGATGCTGGACGCCCGGATACTGCGGGATTTCCAGAAGTATTCGGGTAAAAACATCCTCAACGCGTTGGTGGATTTGTTGCACAAATCGATGATCCCTGTTATACTGTTGCAAGCCGGAATCCCCGGAGCAACCAAGGTCGCGTCGGTCACGAGGGAACAACGCGCCGCCCTCCTCCAAACGCTCAAGGCGTTTTCCGTGCGTCTGTCCGGCACCCGCCCAATTGAGGAAGCGGTGGTCACCCGGGGCGGGGTCAGTTTGAAAGAGGTGAATCCCAAGACAATGGAGTCAAAACTGCGGGAGGGATTGTTCTTTGCCGGCGAGGTGCTCGACCTCGACGGTTATACCGGCGGCTATAACTTGCAAATCGCTTGGTCCACCGGGGCCGCTGCGGGCAGGGGGTGTACCGCTTGAGGAGCGTCGCGATTGACGGCCCCTCTGGGGCGGGGAAGAGTACCATCTCCCGCGCGGTCGCCGGACGGGTCGGGTTTCTCTATGTGGATACCGGAGCGCTGTACCGGGTCGTCGGTCTGCGTTTTCTCCGGACGGGGGAGCTGGGCTTGGATACGCTTGACCTCACGATGGATTTCCGGGATAGGGAACAGCGGGTGTATGACTGCGGCGAAGATGTCACCGAGGAGATCCGCCGCCACGATGTAAGCAAAGCCGCAAGCGACTGTTCGGCACTCCCTGAGGTGCGGCGCTTCCTGCTGGAGCGGCAGCGAGAGCTCGCGCGGCGGCATGATGTTATTATGGATGGGCGGGACATCGGCACTGTTGTTCTCCCGGACGCCGACCTGAAGATTTTCCTTACGGCGACTCCGGAGGACCGCGCCCAACGCCGCTACGAGCAGTTGGGCGAACATGCTCCGGCGTTCGAAACGGTTCTGCGGGACATCATCGAGAGGGATAAAAACGACAGCGCCCGCGCCTTAGCGCCCCTCCGGGCCGCGCCTGACGCGATCCTGCTGGATACCACCGGGAACACGTTTGAGCAGAGCGCCGCGTTGATCGAACGCTGTATCCGGGAGAGGTTTTCATTGTCATGATCTTTTACCGATTCGCCCACGCCTTGGTCCATCTTGTCTTCGGGCTACTCTACCGCTTCAAGGTCCACGGGAGGGAGAATGTGCCCGAGGGCGGGGCGTTGATCTGCGTCAACCACTCTTCCTTAGCCGATCCGGTGCTGGTCGCTCTCGCGCTGAAGGTGGAGGACCATCCCCGTTTCATGGCGAAGGCCGAGCTGTTCAAGATTTTTGGCTTCCAGTGGCTGATCACAAAGCTCGGGGCCTATCCGGTGGAGCGCGGTGCATCGGATATGACAGCGATCAAAACAACTCTTTCGGTCCTCCGGGAGGGGAGGAAAGTGCTGATCTTTCCGCAGGGCCGCAGGGTTTTAAGGGACGGCGAGAATGTTCCGTTGAAGGACGGCGCCGCCATGTTGGCCGCCCACTCCGATAAACCCCTTTTACCGGTCTACCTCACCCCCGGGCGGAAACCGATTGTCAATAAAATCGAGCTCGTTTTCGGGAAACCCTTTTCCGTACAGAAGGGGGAGCGGAGTGGGGTGAGTGACCGCCTCCGCC
>JAISVO010000127.1 GCA_031271525.1 Oscillospiraceae bacterium | reverse complement strand
GTATATTGCTCTGACAATGCGGAGCTGCTCACCAAAATACTGCGGGAAGAATGGGGCTTTGACGGGTTGGTCATGACCGACTGGGGCGCAATGCACGACAGAATTGAGGGCTTTAAGGCAGGCTGCGACCTCAACATGCCCGGCAGATGCGATTATATGCTGGAAGAAACGCTGGAAGCGGTGGAAAGCGGCAAACTGGAGGAGTTGTTCATTGACAAAAGCGCGGCGCGGGTAAAGAAAATGGTTCTGGACGCATGGGAAGCATTAAAAAGTAAAACCCCTTGTGACTATGACGCGCACCACACGCTGGCCCGCGAAGCCGCCGAACAGGGAGCGGTGCTGCTTAAAAATGACGGAGACCTCTTACCGCTGAACGAGGCTCAAACCATTGCGGTCGTTGGGGACATGGCGCGGGATATGCGCTATCAGGGAGCGGGGTCTAGCCACATCAACCCGACCCGGCTCGTGCAACCGGCGAATGTGCTCAAAGGCACGGCGGATGTGGACGGCGCGGACGCCGTGATCGTATTCGCCGGGCTGCCGCCCGAGTACGAGAGCGAGGGTTTTGACCGCGATCATATGAAACTGCCTGACAGCCATGTGCGTTTGATCGAGGACACGGCAAGGCGGAATCCCAATACTGTGGTCGTCCTTTTCTGCGGCGCGCCGGTGGAGTGCCCGTGGGCGGATAAGGTAAAAGCTATCCTGTACATGGGTCTGCCCGGCCAAGCGGGGGGTGAAGCGGTTAAGAATCTACTGTATGGCACGGTAACGCCCTCCGGCAAGCTGGCCGAGAGCTGGCCTATGCGGTACGAGGACTGCCCCTCCGCAAAGTATTACGGCGAGCGGGACGCGGTGTACCGCGAGGGCGTCTATGTGGGCTACAGACATTACGACAAAGCGGGTATCAGCCCGCGTTGGCGCTTCGGCTATGGGTTGAGCTATACGCGATTTGCGTACTCGGATATTTCGGTCAGCGGCGAAATGGTAAGGCTCACGGTGAGCAACAACGGGGAATATGCGGGCGCGGAGGTCGTGCAGCTTTACATAGCGCCGCCCGAAAACAGCCCGCACCGTCCGGCCCGGGAGTTAAAGCGTTTTGCAAAGGTATTCTTACAACCCGGAGAGAGTCAAACCGTCACCTTCACGCTGGACGAACGCTGCTTTGCCGTTTGGTCAGACGGTTGGAAGGTTCCAAAGGGAACCTATACCGTACTCGCAGGCGGCGATCCGGAGGATCTGCACGTTGCCGGAACCGTTCAACCGGACGGTGAGGATGTTCCATTATCTTCCTTGTGGGAGCAAATTGACCACCATCCGTATGTTCCGCAAAAAGGCAAGTATACAATGGACGACAGCGTAACGGACATGAAAGAACACTCTCTGGTGATGAAGCTAGTGTATTGGGGGATAAAGCGTACCATAGCAAAGGGCGTGAAACCGGGAACACCCGAGTATCGAATGATGATGGAAGCGTCCGCCAGCAGTCCCCTGCGGAGCATGGCGATATCCAGCGGCATGAAAACCTCGCTGTTTCAGGGACTGCTTGCAATGGCAAACGGGAGGTTCTTCAAGGGCTTACGCGTGTTAATGAAAAAGGGCTAAGCATGTATGGATTTTATCAATAACATGCTTGGAGAGGAGAAACGACAGATGAAAGCAACCCGCCTTAGAACAGAATATCTTACAGATCCCATCGGGATCGACATACAGAATCCCCGTCTCATGTGGAACGTCGAGGGTGGCGTGAAGCAGACCGCGTACCAGATTGTGGCGGGGCAATGGGACAGCGGCAAGGTTGCATCCTCCTCCATGCAGGCGGTCTGCCCAACTTTGCTGAGCAGCCGTGAGCGCGTCAGTTGGAAGCTTCGTGTTTGGGATGAAAAAGACGAACCCGGCGAGTGGGCGGTTGCTTTCTTTGAGACGGGCCTCTTACATAAGATCGACTGGCAGGCTAAATGGATTACCGGGAACTATACCGTCAACAAAAAACAACGCTACCCGGTGGACTGTTTCCGTAAGGAGTTCCATATTAACAGGAAAGTCAGCAAGGCGCGACTGTATATCACAGCCTGCGGACTGTATGAGGTCAAGATTAACGGGGTAAAGGCGGGTAGTTTTTTCATGGCGCCCGGCTATACGGATTATCGAAAACGCGTGCAGTATCAGACCTACGATGTTGCGGACATGCTGGGTGAAGGCGTGCAAACTTTCAGCGTCGAACTTGCCGACGGTTGGTACCGGGGCTCCTGCGGCGCATGGGGCATCAAAAACCAGTATGGCAGCGAGACAAAGCTGCTTGCGCAGCTTGAGATTGAATACGCGGACGGGAATATTGAGCGCCTTGTCACCGACGCAAGCTGGAACTGGTCCAACGACGGGCCTGTCCGCAAGGCCGATAACAAGGACGGGGAGATTGTTGAAGCCTTCCGCAAGCCTTCATATGGCGGAAAGGCCAAAGAAACGGCGCACCCGGTCATTCCCTCGGCTTCCAATAACGTTCCCGTTACGGAGCATGAGCGTTTTGCGCCCGTTATCACAAAAGCGGCTAACGGGAAGAAACTTATGGATTTCGGCCAGAACATCGCCGGGATAATCGCTTTCCGAGTTATGGCACGCCAAGGGCAGCGCATGGTCTGGCGCTTTGGCGAGATGCTGGATGCGGACGGTAACCTGACCCAGAAAAACATCCAGCTTGTTCGCAAAGGCATTACCACGCCCTTGCAGCGAATCGACTATACTTGTGCGGAGGGTCTGAATGAATACAAAACCCGTTTCGCAGTCTTCGGCTTCCGGTATGCGGAGTTGGAAAGCGATGTGGAGATAGAATCTTCGGATGTCGAGGCTATTGCCGTATACTCCGACATGGAACAGACCGGGTTTTTTAACAGCTCACATGAACTTCTTAACCGTTTTGTAGACGCTACGATATGGTCTGCGAAGAGCAATCATCTGGATATCCCTACCGACTGCCCGACCCGTGAGCGTAACGGCTGGACAGGCGACGCACAGATATTCTTTGAGACAGCAGGCTTTCTGTTTGATTTCGCCTCGTTCGCCCGCAAGTATTTACATGACGTATATGACTGGCAGCAAAAAAGCGGGAAGCTGCCCCATATCGTGCCGGAGGGCGGCGCTGATTCGTATATGCGCCCTATGAACGGTTCGGTCGGATGGTCTGATATTGGGATACTGATGCCTTTCCGTTTCTGGAAACTGTTCGGCGACGAAACTATACTGCGGGAGTATTATGACAAAATGGCAAAGTACGCCCGCTTCATGGAAAGCCGCTGCGGAAAGCGTATGCCGCTTTTTGCCGAACGCATTAAGCTTTCCAAAGATGCCGCACGCTATCTGGTCAACATTGGGCAGAGCTACGGCGAGTGGTCGGAGCCAGTGGATGTCTGCGCGTTCCGCTGGCAGGATTTTGTATCCCCTCACCCGGAGGTTTCCACAGCCTATACCGCCTATGTGCTCGGCCTTATGAGCGAGATTGCGGAGACGCTGGGGCGCGCGGAGGATGCAAGGGAGTTCCGCGCCGCGTCTGACGGCTGCAAGCGCGCATATCAGGAGCTGGTTTCCGGCGGGAAATACACGCTGGACACGGACAGGCAGGCGCAGCTCGTGCGGCCATTGGCCTTTGATTTGCTTAGCGGCGAGCAGCGCAGCTATGCGAAGAGCCGGCTTATCGAAGCGTTGGAGCACTATGGCTGGCGACTGGGTACCGGTTTCCTGTCCACGCCGCTTATTCTGGATGTTTTGGCGGATATTGATATAGAAGCGGCTTACCGTCTTCTGGAAAACGAAGAGATCCCCGGCTGGCTTTCCATGCCTAAAAACGGAGCCAGCACAATTTGGGAAAACTGGGATGGTCCTTTCAACACGCAAGGCAGCGGCTCCGGTTCTCTCAACCACTACTCCAAGGGCGCCGTCTGCGAGTGGCTGTTCAAAACCATGTGCGGCATTCGCATATGCGGTGAAAATACCTTTACGATTGCCCCAAGGCCCGGAGGGAACATTAACCACGCCGAAGCACGCTATCAGAGCGTCTACGGTGAGGTAAAAAGCGGATGGAGAAAAGAAGGCCGACGGGTTGTATATTCTGTCTCAATCCCGGCCAACTGCATCGCTGAGATTGTGCTGCCTCAGGGGCGGCGCGAAAAGGTCACTAGCGGCAGCTATGTGTTTGAAGAATGAGTGGAGAAACAACGCGGCACTGCTTGAGAAGCCGGCGCCGTATGGGGATGACGAATAGCGCGGGATATAATATATCCCTGTAGCCATTGCGTCGCAATGGTTACAGGGATCCTTGTTATCTGTTCACTGTTCTAACCCTTCGTCCGTGGTTGGAGATGAGCGCGCTCTGTACCCGTGCGGCAGAATCCTCCCGCCCGATGGTGAGCAGGAGCTGCACCTCCTCGCTCTGTTCCTCCCGCCCCGAATCGTCGCCAACCTCCATACGACTGACGACCGGAGTGGCAAAGATGCCGTTGGTCGTCACGAAGCCGCCGGGCTCGCCGGGACCGCCTAGGTCGCGAAGAGAACGAATTTTGTAGCGTTCCGGAAAAATGCCCAACGCCTGCAAATTGACCAGCGCGGCTTCCGCCGAATCCACATTCTCAAACAATGCCGATATTTCCATAGCGAAAAGAACCCTCCGTTAGCATGAATATTTCTACGCTTAGTATGGAGGATTTTATGGGGGAATATACCTCGCTGTCACCCGACCCGGCGCGGTCAAATTTTCGCGCCAATTTGCTACCTGATTCAGCCGAACAAAGCTTTACAAACGCCGCCGTATTTGCTATACTGTATAGTAGTGCATGTAGAGGGTGATATTGGATGTCTGATGAACAGGAAACCAAGACCGGCGACGGTGACGGCTTCGATGAGTTCGAAGACTTTGATCCGGCCGAAATGGAGAACATCGACGAATTTCTGAATACCCTGCACATCCCGGCGGAATTGATCGACGACACCGATGTGCCGCTGAAAGTCTTGAGAACCAGACCGCCCGTGACGATCGCGAACATCTTCCCCCTTCTGGCGTGGGTTGTGTTCATCATCGCTGTGTTTACCGTCATCCAAGCGGGACCCTCCGGCGGTTCCTTCTTTGAAAATCTCCTTGGCAAAGCATCCCCAAGACATTGGGACAGCCAACAGCTTTTTGCCGGAATGTGCTATCTGTTTGGGGACTGCGCAGTTTGCGCCGGGGGGCTGGCCATCCGCTTTCATTTGAAATGGCGCTTGACCTCGGCCGGGACAATCAGCCTTCTGGCCTGTTTTGTTCTGTCCGCCGCCATCTCCCTTCTCCTCCTCTTTACCGGTTCGGGCTGACGAATAAAACTTTGATTTAAGGAGGCGCCGACTTGGACGAAGACGTGAACCAACATCAACCGGAAGTGGCGCCTGTTGATGCTGTTGTCGCCGTAGCGGTTACCCCCGACGGGATGACCGCCGTGATGACCGCGACCCCACCGGTCGGCGAGGGGCAGCCGCTCACCGTCGAGATGATTCGGGCGGCGCTGGCGCACAAAGGGGTCGTCTTCGGTGTTGACGACGAAAAGGTGCAACAAATCGCACTGGCGGAGGAATACAACCGAGGGTTTGAGGTGGCGCGCGGGATCCCCCCCGTCAACGGCGAGGCGGCGATCATACGGCAACTGATCCAAACCGACAACGACCTCCGCCCCAAAGAACTGGCCGACGGCTCGGTGGACTTTAAGGACCTTGGAATCGTGCACTCGGTGAAAGCCGGCGAGGTATTGTGCGAGAAGATTCCCGCGACCCCGGGGACACCCGGGACGAATGTCTTGGGGCATACGGTCCCGGCCCGCCCGGGCAAAGACGCTCCCCTGCCAGCCGGCAAAGGAACCGTTATTTCCCCCGACAAGCTGCAGCTGCTCGCCTCCTTCGACGGGCAGGCGGATATGGTCAACCGGAAGATTCAGGTGCTCAACACCTTTACCGTCCGGGGGGATGTCTCCACCGCCACCGGGAACATCGACTTTGTCGGCAATGTCATCGTCGAGGGGAGCGTCCTGACCGGCTTCTCGGTTCAAGCGACCGGGAACGTCACGATCAACGGGTCGGTGGAGAGCGCGCAGATTCTGTCGGACGGCAACATCACGGTAAAAGGCGGGATCAACGGGTCGGGCAAGGGGATGGTCCGCGCCGGTGGCTACATCAAGACGAAATACATACAGTCCGGCACGGTGCACGCGGTCGGTGACATTGAGACCTCCTATATCCTCCACTCCACCGTACAGTGCGGCGGCGGCGTCACCCTGCTGGGCAAGGGTACCATCATCGGGGGGCATGTCACTGCTTTGAAGTATATCACCGCGGCGATGTCCGGAAGTCGCAACACCTATGTCCAAACCCGTCTGGAGGTTGGGACCGATCCGGGTGCGTTGAGCCGCAACCGTGAGATCCCAAAGCTTCTGGAGGCGAACAAGCGGGATACGATGGGTCTGCTCCGGATCATCAATCTGCTGGGCGAGTTAAAGAAAGCGGGGCGTCTGACCCGAGACAAGCTGGAGACACTGCAGCGCGCGATCGCCTCCTATCAGGCGCTGTCGCAGACCGCGCTGGAGCTGGAGGACGAGCTGCAGCATATTCAGGACGCGCTGGCGGCGGCGGGGCACGGCGCGGTGAACATCACCGGCGCGGTTTATCCCGGTGTGCGAATCATTATCGGTTCGGACACCTTCCCGATCGAGTCCAAATACGAGCATTGCACCTTCGCCCGGAAGGAAGCGGGGATCCAGATGGAGCCGCTACGGATGTGAGCGGATAAGATGCATGCGGTATGTGCGCAATTGCCGCGACAAGAGCGACACGTTCACAGTCAAAGGTGTCAATGTCGATTACGGATTTAATCCTTGACAAGAGGCGGTGTACCCGTTATAATAACTTCCGGCGGTCACGAAGG
>JAISVO010000098.1 GCA_031271525.1 Oscillospiraceae bacterium | reverse complement strand
GGCACGGTTATTGCTTGTAAACAGATAGTAACGTCTGGGAGGAGGCACCGTATGACAACGGTCGTCAACACGAGTTTCGGAGCGCTGGAGGGCACAGTTGCGGACGGGGTACGGCGCTTTTTGGGCGTACCCTTCGCGAAGGCCCCGGTCGGCGCGCTGCGCTTCCGCGAACCGCAGCCCTTAGAGCCGTGGGAGGGCGTCCGGCAGGCGTTCGGTTACGCCAAGGATCCGATACAGAGCAATCTTGCGCTGGGGCCGGAGCATTTCAGCGAGGACTGCCTGTACCTGAACGTTTGGGCGCCGGAGGGCGCTGGGCCGGACGCGCCGGTGATGGTGTGGATACCCGGCGGGGCTTTCGCCTCCGGGGGGGCGGGCGCGTTCAAACCGGAAGGACCGGCTTCCTACGACTGCCACGCGATGGCAAAGGAGACCGGCAACATCGTCGTCTCGGTCAGCTATCGGCTCAATGTGTTCGGTTTCCTGAACCTCTCCGGGTTCAGCCCCCGTTTTGACGACCATTTGGGAATGAAGGACATTGTTTTTGCGCTGCGCTGGGTGTCTGAGGCTATACGCGGCTTTGGCGGCGACCCGGCTAATGTCACCGTTTTCGGCGAATCCGCTGGGGGCGAGGCGATCTCCGCGCTGATGCTGATTGACGAGGCGGGGCCGCTGTTCCACAAGGCGATCATCCAGAGCAACTGTTACGGCTCTTTCTACACTGTGGAGGAGGAGCGGGAAATCTGTGAAAAATACTTGGAGTTTGCCGGACTGGACGCCGGGCACGCCGAGGGGTTGCTGGAGCTGCCTTACGCGCGGTTGTTGGAGGCGAATAAAAAGCTGGACGAATATGTGCTCGTCCGGTTCTTCGGGCGCTGCTCCTTCTGCCCGGTCGCGGACGGGGTATACCTGCGCGGCTTCCCGACGCTTTCAAGCTATGTCGGGCAAACAAAGCCCGTTCTGCTCGGCTCCAACAAGAGCGAGGGGAATTTCCAAGCCGCCGCAGGCTGGAAGGATGTGGACGCGCTGACGCAGCCGCTTCTGCGCCGGCTCGCGCCGGATACGGCGGCGCATGTGCTCGCGCAGTATCCCGAATTGCCGAGCCTCGCGGCTTTCGGCGAGCTGCTGACCGACGTGATGTACGCTTTTCCTAAGCTGCGCCACGCGGAACAGCTGTGCGCAGGGGACGGTCCCGTATATCTCTACCGTTTCGATTACTATACGCCGGTGATGGAGGGCTTTGGGCTGTACGCCTGCCATGTCGCGGAAATGCTGCCGCTTTTCGAGTTGCAGACCCCGCCCTTCCGCCAGTTCTATGCTGGCAGCGAGGATGAGGTGCACGAAATCGGCTTGCGTATGCGCGCCTACTGGGGCAACTTCGCTCGGAGCGGCGATCCCAACGGCGCGGGGCTTATCCGGTGGGAGCCTTATAATTTGGAAACACGTCAAACGCTGGTTATCAACAAAACCGACGAGCTGGTCAGCGACGCGGAGGCGGCGATTCGGGAGCGGTACGCTGGGATCGAACGGATATTATTGTAGGGGGATTTGGACATGGGAGCACTGACAGGAAAATACGCGGTCGTCACCGGCGCGGGCCGGGGGATTGGCGCGGCAATCGCGAAGCGTTTCATTACCGAGAACGCCGCCGGCGTCGCCATTCTGGATTATGACGGGGACGCGGCGAACGCTTTCGCCAGCGCCGCCGGGGGTAATCACACCGTCGCGGTCGCGTGCGATGTCTCCGACCGGGAGAGCGTGCGCGCGGCGTTTGAGCGTATCCGCGAGGCATTCGGGCGGGTTGACATTCTGGTCAACAACGCCGGTATCACCCGGGACGCGATATACCACAAGATGACGGACGAACAATGGGACGCTGTGATAAACGTGAACCTCGGGGGTGTCCACAACTGCTGCAGGCAGGTTGTCGCCGGGATGCGCGAGCGGGGGTACGGGAAGATCGTCAACATCTCCTCCTCCTCGGCCTACGGTAATGTGGGGCAGGCTAACTACGCCGCGACCAAGGCGGGCTTGATCGGCTTCACAAAAACTTTGGCTAAGGAGTTAGGCGGCAAGAACGTCACGGTCAACGCGGTCGCCCCCGGCATGATCGACACCGATATGGTCAAGACAATCCCCGAGCCGGTATTGAACGCCTTCATCGCGGCAAGCCCCGCCAAGCGGTTGGGGACCCCGGAGGAAGTGGCCGGAGCGGTGCTTTTTCTGTCCTGCGGCGACTCGGCGTATGTCAACGGCGTTGTCTTGGATGTCAACGGGGGATTGTTCACATGAAGAATGTGTATATAGCCGCTGTCGGACGTTCCGCTATCGCCCGTGCGGGGGATAAGGGCGCTCTGCGGGACTGCCACCCGGTTGAGCTTGGCGGGCTGGTACTCAAGGGGGTGCTGGAGCGTCTGCCGGATTTGGATCTGAGCAGGATCGACGATTTAATCGTCGGCTGCTCCGCCCCGGAGAAGAAACAGGGGATCAACATCGCTCGGTTGATCGGCGCGCGGGCGGGCCTGCCCGTAACCGTACCTGCCATGACGGTCAACCGCTTCTGCTCGTCAGGGTTGAGCGCAATCGACATCGGCGCGGCAATGATTGAGTCTGGGCAGTGCGAATGCGTCGTCACCGGCGGCGTCGAGTCGATGACATCGGTGCCGATCGGCTGGGATGAGTCTGCCTTCAGCCCTTGGATCTCCGGAAACGCGCCGGGTTACTACATGGGGATGGGTCAGACCGCCGAGAAGGTGGCGCGGGCCAAAAACGTCACCCGAGCTGAGATGGATGCCTTTGCGCTGGAGAGTCATGCCCGAGCGGCGCGCGCCGTGGACGCCGGTCTGTTTGATCAGGAGATTGTCCCGCTTACCGGCATAGACCCGACCGGCGCGGAGTTCCGTTTCGACCGCGATCAGGGCGTCCGGCGGGACACGAGTCTGGATAAGCTCGCGGCGTTAAAACCGGCGTTCACTGCCGACGGCGCGGTCACAGCCGGAACATCTTCCCAGATTAGCGACGGCGCTGCGTTCGCCGTGCTGGTGAGCGGGGAGCTTGCCGAGACGATGGGGCGCAAGCCGCTGGCGCGGTTCCTCGGCTTTGCGGCGGCCGGATGCGAACCCGAGTTGATGGGCCTCGGCCCGGTCTACGCCGTGCCCAAAGCGCTCAAACTGACCGGTCTTACCGTCCGTGACATCGACGTGGTCGAGCTGAACGAGGCATTCGCGGCGCAGGCGATCCCCTGCGTGCGGGAACTGGGATTGGATATGGCAAAAGTCAATCCCAACGGCGGCGCGATCGCCTTGGGCCACCCGCTGGGAGCTACCGGCGCGGTGCTGACCTGCAAGGCGCTGGGCCATCTCCGCCGCACGGGGGGGCGTTATGCCCTCGTGACGATGTGCGTCGGCGGCGGCATGGGGGCTGCCGGGATATTTGAAGCAGTTTCTTAAATCACACAGACAGAGGAGAGAAGCACGTTATGAATAACGATCTGGTTATTTCGGTGGCGCTGACCGGGGCGTGGCCCACCAAAGCGGACAACCCCGCGGTGCCTTTCACCAAGGAAGAGATCGCGGCCGACGTCATCGCCTGTGCCAAAGCGGGGGCTTCCGTGGTGCACATCCACGCGCGGGACGCGCAGGGTATCGGTACGATGGACACCGAAGTTTTCTGCGGCATCGTCGAGCATGTCCGCACCGAGATGGAGAAGCACGGAGTTGACATCAACCTAAACCTCACCACCTCCGGGGCGCTTGGGATGACCGATGAAATCCGTATTGCGCACTTGGAACGTCTTCGCCCCGAAATGTGTTCGTATGACTGCGGCAGCATGAACTGGATGCACAAAAGCGTCTTTGAGAACTCCCCGGCTTTCTTGGAAAAGCTCGGACGCAGGACACAGGAACTGGGTGTGAAACCGGAGCTGGAGATCTTCGACGGAGGTATGGTTGAAAATGCGAAATATTACATAAAGACGGGCGTCCTCCGGCCTCCCTGCAACTTCCAGCTCGTGCTGGGCGCGCCGGGAGGACTTGCCGGCGGGATTGAAAACCTGATGTTCCTGCGTTCCCTGCTGCCGGACAACTGCACGTGGAGCGCGACCGGCATCGGACGGTTCCATATGCCGGTGCTGTTGGCGGCGCTCGCCTTGGGCGCGGATGGCATCCGCGTGGGCTTGGAAGACAATGTGCTGATGGCGAAGGGCGTTCCCGCCACCAACGAGAGTTTGGTTCTCCGCGCCGCCGAATTGGCCCGTCTTGCCGGGCGCACGGTGGCGACAGCCGCCCGGGCCAGAGAACTGCTGGATCTGAGGAAGCCATGATGAGAATTGTGACTGCCGCGCTGACGCTGGTGCTGCTGTTGGGTCTCGCGTCCTGCGGTATCCCGGCGTCTTCCGTCCCTTCCGAAGGCGAACCGTCGGAGAACGCCCCAAGCGTCCCGGCGGAGGATACGCCGGCGACAAGCGAACCGTCGGAGAGTAAACCGGGGGGACACGGGATCGACACGCGTGTCGCGTATCCGCCGGAAATGCCGGCCCTCGTCCCCGGAAGCGCGGTTTACGCGCAGGACTTGGACGCGGCGGAGGCTATCAGGGGCAACGAGATCAACGCGCAACAGCAGCTTTTGCTGCCGAGCGCCAAAAACCCGGACACGCTGATCGCGGAGAACCGCCTGTGCCTTACCGACGATGGGGCCTATCGGTTGATCAAAGGGCTGTCCGGCGGCGCCGAGGGAAGTTTCTCGCTCGTCCTTGATTTTACCGGCACCTACGAGAAGGACTCCGATACCGCGCTGACGCTTTCTCCGGCCCGCGCCGTGACGGCGTATATTGACTGGGCGGCGTATGAGCTGTCGTATCCCGAGGGGAGCGGGGTGTTTACCGGCGCGGACTCGACGGCTTATTCCCGGAGCTTCAACGGCCCGTACATAGGCGACAACGCGGGTAATTATGAAATGCGTGTTAGTTTGGATACGGCGAACGGCACCTTTGAGATCACCGGCAACGGCTCGCAGATGGATGTGTTTACGATCAGTCCTCTGGAAACCGAACGGGACGGGCTTAATATTTACGGTGTGCGCGTCCTGCCCACGGGCTACGCGGAGGACACCCGCTTTCCCGTCGTGATCTTCTCGCATGGATTTATAGGCAACAACCTAATCCAGCGGGATGTGGCGTACACGCTGGCCGAGTATGGTATTGCGAGCTATTGCTTCGACTATTGCGGCGGAGCGCCCAACAGCAGCAGCGACGGGGATTTTTATGACATGTCGATGCTCACCGAGGTCGAGGATCTCCATGCCGTGGTTGACATGATTTTGGAGCAGCCCTTCACCGATCCGGAGAACGTCTATATCTTCGGCGAGAGCATGGGCGGCGCGGTCGGCTCCTTGGTCGCGGCGCAGCGGCCCGAAGACATCAAGGGGATGATGCACTTCTATCCGGCCTACAGCATTTCCGAACAGACACGCTATATTTTCGCGTCCCCGGATGTCATCCCGGAGCGTGTGGATACCTCGGTGGGGGTCAAGGTGGGGTCACGGTTCTATGCCGATGCGTGGACCATCGATATTTACCCCGATATCGCGCCGTATACCGGGCCTGTCCTGATGTTTCAAGGCACCTCCGACGTAATTGTCCCGGCTATCTATGTGGAGAACGCCGCCGACGTTTATGAGAACGCGGAATTGATCCTATATGAAGGCGAGGGGCATGGGTTCACCCGCCCGGTGAAGATGCGCGCAGTCGCCAAGATGATCGCGTTTGTTCAGAAGCATTCGGAGATGAATTGACGCACAAGGTTCTTGAATTAGTCAAAGGAGTGTTGGTATGAGGGTAGCAATCTTGGGAAGCGGCGCGATGGGGACGGTCATGGGGGCGTATTTCGCCCGCAGCGGGTTGGCGGTCGAACTGATCGACAACTATCAGAAGCATGTGGACGCGATGCGCGCGCACGGGGCGAGAGTGACGGGGTGCGCCGAGTTCACCGTGCCGGTCACGGCGTACATGACGGATGAGATGAACGGCGTATATGACTTGGTGTTCCTGTTCACAAAACAAATGGCGAACGAAGAGTTGCTGCCGAGGCTCGCGGAGCATTTAGGCCCCGAGAGCACGGTATGTACGCTGCAAAACGGTGTCCCCGAGCCGTTTGTCGCGCGGTTCGTCGGGGAGGACCGCACGGTGGGCGGCACGGTACTGTGGGGCGCGACCTTCTTAAGCCCCGGCGTCTCCGAGCTGACTCAGGACATCACTAAGACCGGTACGCTGTTCGACATCGGCGAGATCAGGGGCGGCTTTACACCGCGTATTGAGGCGGTGGCCGAGGTGCTGCGCCGGATGGGCCCCGTGCTGGTTACCGACCAGCTGATGGCTTCCCGTTGGGGCAAATTGGTCAATAACGCCTGTATGAGCGGCATGTCCGCCGTCTGCGGCGCTACGTTCGGCGAGGTGCGCGCCCACCCGAAAGCCCGCGCTTGCCTGAGTTACCTCGGGCGGGAGGTCAAACGCTGCTGCGAGGCCGACGGGTACAAGCTGCCGGAGCTGCTGGGGGGGTATACCTCCGACTGTCTGGAGTTTAGCGACCAAGCCGGTTTTGCGGCTTCCCAGAAGATGTTCACCGATATGTACGAGCCGCTCCAAGCGGCAAAGGCCAGTATGCTTCAGGACTTGGAGAAGGGCCGACCGACCGAGGTGAGGATGATCAACGGCTATGTCTGCGAAACGGGGGACCGTTTGAACATCCGCACACCCTTCAACGACAAGGTCGTGGAGATCGTCAGCGCCATCGAACAAGGGGAATACGCTTGCTCGATGGATAACTTAGAGCGTTTTGACCCGGATTGGTTCACATTTCCGCTGATTCCTTAGGGGGAAGCGCTTAGCAAAGGGGTGACAGTCTTGTCCAATGTGTTCCATGACATTGTCCAGCTCATCATCAGCAATTTCCATCTCATCGGTGTCCTCGCGCTGACGACCTTGGGCCTGACGCTGACGTTCAAAACGGCGAATGTAGCGAACTTCGCGCAGGCGATCACCTCCACCATCGGCGCGTATGTCGCGGGAGCCCTGCTGCGGGATTTCGGGTTCGGCCCGTGGCCGTCGTTATTCATCGGCGTGACGGTTTGTTTTGTAGTCGGGTATTTGCTGGATGCCGTGATTGTCCGCCATGTGGGCGGCGGAGGAGGGCGGATCATGGTGACGATCGGGCTGATCGTGCTGATCACCGCCGCGCTGCCGCTGATCTTCGGTACCATCCCCTATAACTTCCCGCGCTTTTTCAAAGGGCAGATTGAATTTCGGATGTTCGGCATGGACTTCAACGTGACCCAAAACGCCCTGTTCATCCTGCTGGCCTCCGCCGCTGTGATTACAGTCATTTTTATCGCGCTGCGGTTTACCAAATGGGGCCTCGGCGTCCGGGGTACGGCCGCGAATATGTATGTGGCGTCGATGATGGGGGTCAACGTCAACCAGATGACCGCGATGAGCTGGGCGATCTCCAGCGCCTGCGGAGGGCTTGCCGCCGTGTTTATGGCGTCGCAGACCCAGTCGATCAACATCG
This sequence comes from Oscillospiraceae bacterium, assembly GCA_031271525.1. Classification (GTDB taxonomy): domain Bacteria; phylum Bacillota; class Clostridia; order Oscillospirales; family UBA929; genus UBA929. The sequence continues at coordinate 4,576 of JAISVO010000098.1, read as the reverse complement.
CGATGCTCGGCTCGGTGCAGGCGAACTCGCTGCTCGCTTTTGTTGTGGGCGGGTTTACCTCTTTCTATGGGCCGGTCATCGGGGCCGCGATCATCCCAATCCTGCTGGCGCTGCTGGCCTATATCAGCAGTATCTGGTCCAGCGCCCTGTTGTATATCGCCGTTATGCTCGTAATTCTTGTCAAGCCGTCCGGTCTGTTCGGCAAAAAAACGGTGAAGAAGGTGTGAGACTGTGGTAACGCTTAAATACGACTACACCGAGCTGGAGAAGACCGCAAAGCCCCGTTATGTGAGCAGGACGGTCCGGCATCCGCTGTTCGGCTATATCGTCCTCTCGCTGGTGCTGATGGCCATGCAGCTGCTATTCATCTTCGGCGACGGTATTATCCCCTTGAACGTCATCCAAGCCGTCATGACCACGATGATCTATGTGGTCGCGGGACTCGGGGTCGGTATCTTGCTGATGATGGCGGGGCTGATGAGTTTCGGCACCGGGGCTTTCATCGGTCTGGGCACCTATATGGCGGCGTACGTTCTCAAGGGGATGGTCGCGCCGTATGTGCTGATCCTCTTTATCGTAGCCGCCGCCGCCGTTTTTATCGGCGTGGTCGTTGGGTTCATTTCCCTGCGCGTGCGCGGGATGCACCTGATCATCATCACGCTGGCGCTCGCGACGGTGCTGTATACCCTCTACTATTTGCCGAACGATTTTACCGGCGGCGCGCTGGGCGTCTCCGGCGTGCCCTTCCCGGAGCTTGCGATGGTGATTAAAACGTCGCGTGACACGATCTACTTTGTGATTTTGGTTGTCATGTTCGCCCTGATCGTCGTCACGATGAACATCATCAACAGCCCGATGGGCCGCGCGATGCTCTCGATGAGCAACAGCGAGTCTCTGGCGCAGGCGATGGGGATCAACCTCTTAAAGTATCGCGTGCTCGCTTTCGTCATCGCGACGGTATACTCGATGCTGTCAGGGGTGCTGTATATCAGCTACATGCAGTCTTCCACCTACTCCACATGGACAAGCGGTCTTGCGATGAACATCCTAATCGCGGTAATTCTGGGCGGGACGGCCAAGCCGGCAGGGGTGCTGATCGGATCCTTTGTCATCTTCGCGGTTGACTACGCTTTCTTAAAGAACATAGAGTTCTTCACCAAATACCCCCAAGCGTCCCTGTTCTTTAACGGCATCGTGATCATCCTGATCATCGCTAAGTACCCCGGCGGACTCATACGGCTGCTCGGTTCCATACGAAACGGCGCGAAGATGACCGCCGCGAAGGTGAGGTTGTATCGGTATGGCCCAGAAAACTGAAACACTCATGAGCAAAGCCGCGATGCGGCGGATCGTCAAAAAGCGCGACAAAGCGTACGACTCGCTGGTGTTCAACGAGAAATATCCCGGTGTAGCGGAGGCGCTGATTGACCAAAAGCAAGGGAAACTGTATCAGCAGCGCGAGTTGAAGGCGCGGAAAAAACTGTTGCCGCTGGAGATTGCCGCGCTCCCGGTTCCGGAAAGGCATCAGGTGCTGAGCGAGCGGGGTTTGGCGGACCTGCGTAAAAGCCAAGAGTTGCCGCGCCGCGCGGTGGAGCAGACGTATCAGCGGAAATTGGTGAAATCCGGTCCCGCAGAGGCTGACCGTTACCGCGGCGGGGCGTTGAAACGCCTTGACGCCCAAGCCGAGGCTAAAGCCGCTGAACTGGCGGCGAAATACTCCATAGATGCCGCAGGCGCGGCGGACAGCGGCGCGGTTGAGCGCTTCAGCCAAGCGGAAAAATCGGAACTGGCGGCGTTGGCGGCGCTTCGGGATGCTCAGCAGGCCGAGAAAACGCGCAGGATGGACGCGATCCGTGCGAGGATTGCGGCGCAAAAGCCAAAGCTGGAGGCTGCCTTCAACGAAGCCAACATAAAACTCCAAGCCGCGGCTAAGCTGGACGACGCGGCGTTCGGTAAGGATAACATCTTCAGCCTGCGGAACCTTAAGATGTATTTCAGCGGTATCAAAGCGGTGGACGACCTGAGCTTTGATATCAAGCAGGGGGAGATCTTCGGCTTGATCGGCCCTAACGGGGCGGGGAAGACTACCGTGTTCAACTGTGTCACGCAGTTCTATAAGCCCACGGCGGGGGAAATCTTCTACCGCGACCGCTACGGCGGAATCGTGTCGCTGACCGATTACAAAACCCCCGAGATCGTCAAGGTTGGTATCTCCCGGACATTCCAGAACTTAGAGCTGGTGTATTGGCTGAGCATCCTCGACAATTTGCTGGTCGGGGCGCACGGCTTCTACCGGGCGAATCTGGCTGACCAGTTTTTGCACACGGGGCGGCTGAAGCGGGAGGAGGAGGTCTTTAAGGAGCGGGCTATCGGTCTGCTCGACCGATTGGGTATTTTGCAGTATAAAGACATGCCGCCGTTTGGGCTGCCCTATGGCGTCCTCAAGAAGGTAGAGCTGGCCAGAACTTTGATGAGCGCCCCGCGCATGATTATTTTGGACGAACCGGCTGCCGGGCTGAACGACGCGGAGACGGAGGACCTCGCCGCAATCATCCGCTCGATCCGCGACGACTACCAATGCACAATCTTCTTGGTGGAGCATGACATGAATTTGGTCATGGGTGTGTGCGATACGGTTTGCACCATCTCATTCGGCAAGATGCTCGCCATCGGCACGCCGGAGGAAATCCAAAACAGCAAGGTCGTGCAAGAGGCGTATCTCGGTTCGGAATAGAAAAACAGGGGAGGGCGGATCGAATGGAAAACATATTGGAAATCAAGGACTTGGTCGTTGACTACGGGATCATCCGCGCGCTGAAGGGCGTGAACATGTCCATCCCCAAAGGAAAGATCGTCGCGGTGCTGGGGGCCAACGGCGCGGGCAAGACCACCACTATGCGAACCATTTCCGGTGTGGTCAAGTCCGCTTCGGGGCAGATTTTGCTGGAAGGCAAGGATATTCGTAATAAACAGCCCTACGTCATCGCGAAGCGGGGTGTGAGCCAGTCCCCCGAGGGGCGGTTGATCCTTGACGGGCTGACGACGGAGGAAAACCTTCGCATCGGCGGCTACACCGTCAAGGGCAAGCACGATATCAAGCGCGGCTTTGAGCAGGTTTACGGCTTGTTCCCCATCCTGAAGGAGCGCAAGGACCAGCAGGCGACCACGCTGTCGGGCGGCGAACAGCAGATGCTCGCGATCGGCAGGGCGCTGATGATGCAGCCGAAGATCTTGCTGCTGGACGAACCCTCGTTGGGGCTGGCTCCGCTGATTGTAAAAGACATCTTTCAGACGATCAAGAGGATTGCCGCGGAGGGGGTGACCATCCTGATGGTCGAGCAGAACGCCCGGCAGTCGCTGCTGATCGCGGACTACGCATATGTCATGGAGCTGGGGGTCATCAAGACCCACGGTACGGGACAGGAGTTGCTCCAAGACGACGCTTTGATCGGTGCATACCTCGGTAAAAAGAAAGAAGCGAAACAGCAAAACGAACTAAAACAATAAACAAAAGAGGGGAAGAAAGACATGAAAATTAGAAACATCCTCGCGCTCCTGCTGGCAGCCGTCCTGCTTTGCGCCGCGTTCGCTGGCTGCGCCCGCACCGAAACTCCGAACGAACCGGCAAACGACACACCGGCAACCGACCCCGAATCCGGCGGCACCCCCGACACCCCCGACACCCCCGATACCGGCGACAAGCCGGCTAACGCGGGCGAGGAATCCGAAGGTGAAACTGCGGCGGGTAACCCCGATGTGGTGAGCCAAGGCGTGACGGACGATACGATTAAAATCGGTACGGCGGCGCTGCTCGGCGGCGCGTGGGCTTACATCGGCATCCCCGCCTATGACGGTCTGCGGGCGTGCATAGCGCGGCTGAACGCCCAAGGCGGCGTTATGGGACGCCAGATTGAGCTGTTGGTGCAGGACGACCAGTACGACGCCGCGACCGGCAAGGCGGTCATCGAACGCTATGTCGAACAGGATCAGGTCTTCATGCTGGCCTCGCTCGGCGGCAATATCGTAGAGCCGAGCCTGCAGTACCTGCGGGATAAGGGGATTCCCGTCGTCAATATTTCCTCGGGGCTGGATGTGTGCTATTCGGAGAACGATCCGAACGGGAACATCTTCCAAGTACAGCCCGCGAATATGACCGATGCGCGTTACCTTATCGCCCGCGTTCTTCACGAGTCGATCTTCGGCCCGAATAAAGACCAAAAGCTCCCGGACGACGCCAAGATCGCGGTCGTCCACGGCACCGACTCGGCAAGCCTTAACAGCCTCGAATATTTGAAGGAGTTCGCCGAGGGCGAGGGGGCGCTGGATCGTCTGGTGATGGAGGCGGTTACGCAGGACACCTACGCGACGGCGATCCAGAAGTTCAAGAACGAGGATTGTCAGATCGTTATCTTTATGGGTATCGACGCCACTGTGTGGATCTCCGCGATGGACGACGCGCAGTATGAAGTGCCGGTGGTGTTCTCCTATGGAGCGTCCACGCTGCAGTCTTTTGTACCGGACACCTACAAACCCACGCGCCCCTGTTACGCCACCGTATGGGGCGACTACAGCGGCG
>JAISVO010000063.1 GCA_031271525.1 Oscillospiraceae bacterium | reverse complement strand
CCCTGAACGGAACGGGGTTGGGTGTTCCGTATTTATTCCCGATCAGCTCTTTTGTGTTGAAGTAGTAGACCCGTGTATCCTTACCCGGCGACCCTCCGTATTTGAAGCGCTCAAAGACGTTCCTCAGCGAAGCCATCGCGTTTTCCCCAAGGCTGCCGCCCGCGAACAGCGACGGTTCCGTTCCGGTGTCGAAGGTGTACTGCCCCGGTTCCGCGCAGAAGTCGATGATTTTCCCCTGCTCGACGATCATCATAAACTGCCCGTCGGCTACGGCGATCCCGGAGCCGTTACTGATGATGTTCTCCTCGCCTTTGGTATTGGACGAACGCCCCGAAACGCGCTTCTGTCCCTTTACCGCCAAAACATTTGCCGGAAGGGAGTCACAGTAGATAAAGTCCAGCCATTGATCGGCCAGCGCTCCACCCGCCGCCCCCAGCACCGCTTTGATCAGTCCCATACACTCTTCCTCCTTCGTATTCGCTGGCTCCAGTATACCACAAACTTTGGCCGGATGCACCATCGGTTCGCGGCTTTCGGAAAATAGAGGCCCATTATTTACAATTTGACAACAGGCCGCGCCTGTGGTATCATTTATTGTTAATAATTGAAAGGATGTGGCTTGCGTGGTTCAATCGGATTTTAGCGTCAAGTTTTTCAAAGAGGGCATCACCTTTGACGATGTGCTGTTGATTCCGGCACACAGCAAGGTGACGCCCTCCGACGTTTCATTGGTCACCCGGCTGACCAAGACGTTGCGGCTCAACATTCCGCTGATCAGCGCGGCGATGGACACCGTCACTGAGGCGAGGCTTGCCATAGCGATTGCGCGGGAGGGCGGCGTCGGCATAATCCATAAGAATATGAGCATAGAGATGCAGGCCGGGGAGGTAGACCGGGTCAAGCGGAGCGAAAACGGGGTCATTACGAACCCGTTTTTCTTATCCCCGCAGCACACCCTGCGGGACGCTGAGGAGCTGATGGCGAGATACCGCATCTCGGGTGTTCCGATCTGCATCGACGAGGGGATCCTTGTGGGGATCCTCACCAACCGGGACATGAAGTTTGAAGATAACCTCGATAAACCGATCAGCGAGGTGATGACGACGATCGAGAAGCTCGTCACCGCGCCGACCGGCACCGATTTGGGCAAAGCCAAAGAAATCCTGCATCGGCATAAGGTGGAAAAACTGCCGTTGGTGGACGTTGGGGGGAAGCTCAAGGGCTTGATCACCATCAAGGACATCGAGAAGGCGGTGCAGTACCCCAACTCCGCCCGGGACTCGATGGGCAGGCTCCTCGTCGGCGCGGCGATCGGCGCGACGGCGGACGTCATGGAGAGGTCGGCGGCGCTGATTGAGGCGGGCGCGGATATCTTGGTCCTCGACTCGGCGCACGGACACAGCCAAAACATCCTGCGCGCGCTGGAATCCCTCAAAGTCCGGTGGCCGGAGGTGCAGCTCTGCGCGGGCAACATCGCCACCGGCGAAGCGGCGAAGGCGTTGATCGCCGCAGGCGCGGACTGCGTCAAGGTTGGGATGGGTCCGGGTTCGATCTGCACCACCCGCGTGGTGGCGGGGATCGGCGTCCCGCAGATCACGGCGGTGTACGACGTCGCCTGCGAGGCACAGAAGGACGGCATCCCCGTCATCGCCGACGGCGGCGTCCAATACTCGGGCGACATCGTCAAAGCTCTCGCGGCGGGCGCCGACACCGTGATGATGGGTTCGCTGTTCGCCGGGTGCGAGGAGTCGCCGGGCGAGAGTGAAATTTACCAAGGCCGTCAGTTCAAGTCCTATCGCGGGATGGGTTCGATGGGCGCGATGAACGAGAAGAGCGGCGGCAGCCGGGACCGGTACTTCCAAAGCGGCTCGACCAAACTGGTTCCCGAGGGGATCGAGGGCCGGGTACCGTACAAGGGGCTGCTGAGCGACACCGTCTTCCAGATGTGCGGCGGCGTCCGTGCCGGTATGGGCTACTGCGGCACGCCCGATATCGAGTCGCTCCAGCGGGACGGCCGGTTCATGCGGATCAGCGGCGCCGGCTTGCGCGAGAGCCACCCGCATGACATTTATATCACGAAGGAATCCCCGAACTACACCCCGAACGTGCAGCAATAGAGGGTCAACCCCCCGTGTTCGCCCCGGCGGATACGGGGGGTTCTTTGCCTACGAAGCGGGTTTCTCCACGACAAACACCCGTACGCCACGCTCCTCGATTTTTGCGAGCTCATCCTCCTCGGCGTCCCAATCGGTGATCAGCGTATCAAACCTGTCGGCACCGCAGACTTTGAGGAAGGCGCGGAAGCCGATTTTTGCGTTTGGCATCAAAAGGATCTTTTGCCGGGTGTTCTCCAGCACCGTACGCTGGAACGCCGCCGTTTCGCCGGTGTTGTTGGACAACCCGAACGCCGCGTCGTACCCCGCGCCGGTCATCAGGCAGAGGTCGAAATTCATATTCCTTACAAAATCCGCCGCGAAGCTGTCGACCAGCGAGGTTGTGCCGTGCATCCGCATTTTGCCGCCCGTGATGTAGACATTGAGGTTATCCCAATACTTTAGTTCGTTCGCCAGCGTGACCGAATTGAGCACCAGCGTATAGGGGATGTCCTTTGGCAGGTACTTAATCATGATGAACCCGACCGACCCGCTGGTCAGGTAGACGACGTCGTTTTCTCGGATAAACTCCGCCCCTTTCTTCGCGATAGCCGCATAGTTGTCATAGACCTCCATTTGACCCGGGTCCCTGTGCCGGGGCGGGTTGCTGTTCACCTGCTGGATCGGGATCGCGCCGCCGTGGGTGCGCTTGAGAAGTCCTCGCTCCTCCAGCAGCCGCAAGTCCCGGCGGGCCGAATCGGGGGAGACGTCGAACCTCTCCTGAATGTCGCCGACCGAAATGCGCCCGGTTTCCTGAATCGTCCGTAAAATCGCCTGATGCCGTTCCTCAATGAACATGACAGATTCTCCCTTCCTGATCATAAGTGTTATTGCATGAATGCGCATGGGATACATTCACAGTATTGCGCGATTATTAACGAATGTCAAGAGGCTTTTGAAAAAATTTACCCCGCCGGAGATGCGTCCCCCAAAAACTTATACTTGCCAAACGGTACGGGTTGCGATACAATAACGGCGTGGAAAAATCACAGACTGATAACGAGACAGAGAGCGGGAGGAAACGGATATGGTCACTGCGGGCGATTTCCGCAACGGCGTCACCTTTGAAATGGATGGGCAGGTCATGCAGGTGGTGGAGTTCCAGCATGTCAAGCCGGGGAAGGGCGCGGCGTTCGTCCGCGCGAAAATCCGCAATGTGCTGTCGGGCGGCGTCATCGAGCGTACCTTCAACCCCACCGACAAATTTGAGAACGCCTACGTCGAACGGCGGGATATGCAGTACCTCTATGCCGACGACGACCTGTACTACTTTATGGACAACGAGACGTTTGAACAAATCCCTATCGGGAAAGCTATCATCGAGAGCTACCGCTTCGACCTAGTCAAGGAGAATATGGTCTGCAAGGTGCTCTCCTACAAGGGCAGCGTCTTCGGGCTGGAACTGCCGACTTTCGTCGAGCTGAAGGTCACCGACACCGAGCCGGGCGTCCGCGGCGACACCGCGACGAACGTCATGAAACCGGCGACGCTGGAGACCGGCGCGGTCGTCAAGGTCCCTCTCTTCATCAACGCCGGCGACACCCTGCGGATCGACACCCGCACCGGGGAATACCTCGAACGGGCCAAAAACTAAAATACCGGAGGTTTTTATACCATGTACGCAAAAAAACTCGAATACCTGAAGGGGTTAATGACGGGTTTGCAAATCGACCCCTCCACCAATGAATACAAGCTCTTTTCGGCGGTCATAGAGGTTCTGGACAACATGAGCGACGCCCTCGCCGACGCCGAGGAGGACATCGCGGAGCTGGAAGACTCGATGGACGAGCTGGAGGACACGATGGACAATATCGCCGAGATGCTGGAAGACGACATCGACGACGGGGACGACGACGAGGATGACGATGACGACGAGGAGTACGAAATTACCTGTCCGGGCTGCGGTCACGTCTTCGTTGTGGATGAGGACACATTGTTTGAGGGCGGGACCAAATGCGCCTCCTGCGGCGAGAAGCTGAGTTTTGACATCGGCGACTGTGAGTGCGGGCACTGCCACGGTCACAAGCATGACCACGAATGAGCTTCGGGCGCTGGCGGAGCGGCGGGACGCGCTGATCCTCGCGCACTACTACCAAACCACCGACATCCAGCAACTCGCCGGCGCGGTGGGCGACTCTTTTGAATTGGCGAAAATGGCCGCAAGCGCTCCGCAAAAGACGTTGATCTTCTGCGGAGTGCGTTTTATGGCGGAAAGCGCCAAGATCCTCTGTCCGGAGAAGACGGTGATCCTGCCCGCGCCCGACGCCGGATGCCCGATGGCGGACATGATCACCCCCGAGGACGTACGGAAACTGCGGGAAGATCACCCGAACGCCGCCGTGATGGCGTATATCAACACCTCGGCGGCGGTTAAGGCGGAGTGCGACATCTGCTGCACCTCCTCCTCCGCCGTACGGATCGCGGAAAGCTTAGCCGAAAACGAGATCATCTTCCTGCCCGACCAAAACTTGGGCGGTTATGTGGCGGAGCGGGTCCCCGGGAAAACCTTCTACCTGTTCGACGGCTACTGCCCGGTCCACCACCGCGCGGGCGCAGAGGATGTCCTCGCCGTGCGGAAGGCGCGGCCCGGCGCGAGGCTGCTGGTTCACCCCGAATGCCGCCCCGAGGTGGTGAAGCTCGCCGACGGGGTTGGCAGCACCTCTTGGATCCTTCGCGAGGCGGAGACGGCGCCTCCCGGGAGCGAGTTTGTCATCGGCACCGAGGTCGGGGTGGTGGAACGCCTCCAAATCACCGCGCCGGAGCAGACATGCTTCCTTCTCCGCGCCGGGTTTGTTTGCCCGAATATGAAGAAGACCTCCCTGCAAGACGTTGAGAAAGCGCTCCGGGGCGAGGTGCCCGAAATCACCTTGGCGCAAGACGTAATGGACGCCGCCCGGGCGAGTTTGGTCAGGATGATGGCGGTATGAGCGATTCATTGCGGACCGATGTCTTGATCGTCGGCAGCGGTTTGGCGGGGCTGTATACCGCCTTGAACATCGACAAGCGGCTCTCGGTGTTGTTTTCCGCCAAGGAGAGCGTCGATTCCTCCTCCTCGGGGCTCGCGCAGGGCGGGATTGCCGCCGCCGTCGCAAAGGACGACACCCCCGAGTACCATGTGGAGGACACCCTGATCGCCGGGGCTGGGCTGAACGACGAGGAAGCGGTTCGTACCTTAGCCGCCGAAGGGCCGGAGGATGTGCGCCGCCTCGCCGAGATGAAGGTGCCCTTCGACCTCGACGCCGAGGGTGATTTCGCGATCACCCGGGAGGGCGGTCACACCCGGAACCGTGTGGTCCACGCCGGGGGCGACGCCACCGGACGGGAGACCGTCCGCGCTCTGATGAACCTCGCGGCGAACCGTCAGAACATCTCGTTTTTGGGCGGCTGCTTCGTAACCGACTTGCTCCTGAACGCCAACGGCGAGGCGCGGGGCGCCCTCGCCCTCCGCAACGGGCGGCTGACCGTCATCACCGCCCGCTTTGTCGTCCTCGCGGCTGGAGGGTTGGGGCAGATCTACTCCTCCTCCACCAACCCGCCGGCGGCCACCGGCGACGGTTTCGCCCTCGCGATGAAGGCCGGCGCGGAGCTGCGGGACATGGAGTTCGTGCA
>JAISVO010000009.1 GCA_031271525.1 Oscillospiraceae bacterium | reverse complement strand
CCCACCGGGGCGATCACCGGCAAGGTGAAGGAAAAGCACGTCATCGACCAGAGCAAATGTATCAAATGCGGCGCTTGCATGGAGAAATGCCGGTTCGCCGCCATCATTAAGGAATAAGGGGGCGGGGAATGATGATCAACCTGAAAATCAACGGAATCCCGGTCGAAGCCCAAGAGGGCGCGACTATTCTGGAGGCCGCCCGCCAAATCGGCATCGAGATTCCAACCCTCTGCTATATGAACAAAATCAACGCTATCGGCGCTTGCCGGATGTGCGTGGTCGAGGTCAAAAACGCGCGGTTCAACGTCGCGAGCTGCGTTTACCCCGTCGCGGAGGGGATGGAGGTCTTTACCAACACCGAGACGATCGCGAAGGCCCGCAGGACCACGCTTGAATTGATCCTATCCAACCACCGGACGGACTGCCTGACCTGCCTCCGCAGCCAAAATTGCGAGCTTCAGGCCCTCAGCAAGTCCCTCGGTGTCGGGGAAATCCGCTACCGTCCGGACGACCTGCCGCCCGCGCCGGAGGCGTCGATGCCGCACTTGGTAAGGGACAACAGCAAATGTATCCTCTGCCGCCGGTGTGTCGCGGTCTGCAAAGAAAACCAAGCGGTCGCCTGCATCGGCCCGAACGACCGGGGCTTTGCCACCCACATTTCCTGCGCTTTCGACCGCGACTTGAAGGAATCCCCCTGCGTCTCCTGCGGGCAGTGCATCGCGGCATGTCCCACCGGCGCGCTGACCGAACGCGACCAGACCCAAGAGGTCTGGGACGCCATCGCGAATCCGGACAAACTTGTTGTCGTGGGAACCGCGCCTTCCGTCCGGGTGACCTTGGGCGAATGCTTCGGCGAACCGGTCGGCACCAATGTCGAAGGGAAGATGTTCGCGGCGCTCCGCCGACTCGGGTTCAACGGCGTCTTCGACGTGGACGTCACCGCCGACCTGACAATCATGGAGGAGGCCAACGAATTCGTACAGCGGGTGAAGAACGGCGGCACGCTGCCGATGATGACCTCCTGCTCCCCGGGCTGGGTCAACTATCTGGAACGGTACTATCCCCAGCTGATCCCGAACCTTTCGAGCTGCAAATCCCCCCAGCAGATGTTCGGCGCGATGATGAAAACCTACTACGCCGAAAAAGAGGGGATCGACCCGAAGAATATCTTCGTCGTCACCGTCATGCCCTGCACCGCGAAGAAGTACGAAGCCCTGCACAACGACAGCGCCGTCAAGGGACTGCCCGACGTAGACGTAGCGCTGACCACCCGGGAGCTTGCCCGGATGATTGACCGCGCCGGGCTGATCTTCAAGAGCCTGCCCGATGAAGAGGCTGATCCGGCCTTCGGCGCGTCCACCGGCGCGGGCGTCATCTTCGGCGCCACCGGCGGCGTGATGGAGGCGGCCCTCCGCACGGCGGTGGAAACCCTGACCGGCGAGACCCTCCCCAACGTGGAGTTCGGCGGCGTACGCGGGGTCGCGGGGCTGAAAGAGGCGAGCTACGACGTCGCCGGGATGAAGGTCAACGTCGCGGTCGCGTCCGGCACGGCGAACGCCAAAAAGCTGATTGAGATGGTTTTGAGCGGCGAGAAGGAATACCACTTCATCGAGATCATGGGCTGTCCGGGCGGCTGCGTCAACGGCGGCGGTCAGCCGGTGCAGCCGATGTCGCTGAAAAACTTCACCGACGTGCGCGAGACCCGCGCCAAGACGATCTATCAGATGGATATGGGCAGCAAAATCCGCAAGAGCCATGACAGCCCGATGATCAAAACCCTTTATGAGGATTACCTCGGCGAGCCGGGCAGCCACAAAGCCCACGAGGTGCTCCACACCCGCTACCGCGAGGTCCCGAAATACCCAGACGTGGAACAGTTAACAGTTAACAATTAACAAAGAACAACTGGGGGCCGTCTGAGAACGGTCCCCTTTGGTAAACAGGAGGTAAAACGATGACACCGAAAGAGATTTTTGATATTATCCGGCGGGATGCCGTGGAGATTTACAGCGAGGAGGATTTTCTCAAACTGCTGCAGTCCGGAAAGGCGCTGACCGTCAAAATGGGCGCCGACCCGTCCCGCCCCGATTTACATCTGGGGCACACCGTGCCGCTGCGGAAGCTGCGTCTGCTGCAGGATGCCGGGCACGACATCGTCTTCATCATCGGCGACTTCACCGGGATGATCGGTGACCCCTCCGGGCGGAACAAGACCCGGGTGCCGCTCACCTTTGAGCAGGTACGGGAGAACGGGCAGTCCTACTACAAGCAGGTCACCAAAATCCTCGATCCGGCGAAGACCCGGATCACCTACAACTCGGAATGGCTGGGAAAGCTCTCCTTCGCCGACGTGCTGGCGCTGTGCGGCAAGACGACGTTGGCGCGGATCTTGGAGCGGGACGATTTCGCGAAGCGCTATGCGGCAAACCAACCGATCGGTCTGCACGAGCTGCTCTACCCGATGATGCAGGGCTACGACTCGGTGGAGATCCATGCCGACATCGAGGTCGGCGGCACCGACCAGACGTTTAACCTGCTGATGGCGCGGAACCTCCAGAAGGATTACGACCAGCCGGCGCAGGTGGTGCTGACCTTCCCGCTCCTCCCGGGCCTAGACGGCGTGGAGAAAATGAGCAAGTCGCTGGACAACTACATCGGGGTGGACGAAGAGCCTGAGGTGATGTTTGAGAAGTGTATGCGGGTCCCCGACGCGCTGCTTGAAACGTACTTCAAGCTGACCACCGACGCGCCGCCCGAACTCTTCCTCCCGCTTCTGCAAAGCGATGCCCGGGCCGCGCACTTTGCCTACGCCGACGCGATTGTCACGCTCTACCACGGTCCCGAAGCGGCGGCACGGGGAAGGGCGCGGTATGACGCGGTGGCGGGCGGCGGAGCTCCCGACGCCGTAGCCGAGGTAACCCTCCCGGCGGGCGAGTATCCGCTCTGGAAGCTGGTTTTGGACGCCGGATTAGCCGCCAGCGGCAGCGAAGCCCGCCGGCTTTGCAAGGAAGGCGGCATTCTGGTAGACGGCGGGCGCAAAACCGATCCAGCCGAGATTCTGCCCGGTTCGGCTCCGCTGCTGATCAAGCGTGGCAAGGGGAAGTTCGCGAAAGTGATGTTTAGGTAGGAGGGATCCCTTGTCTCTCCGTATCGCTGTCTGTGACGATGACCAAGCCGAAACAGAATACCTGTCCCGGACTGGTGCGGGACAGGTCGGCGGCGTCCGAAATCCCGGCGGCAGTCTCCGTTTTACGACAGCGCCGAGGCGTTTTTGTTCGCCTATGGCGGTGACAGCTCCTTTGACATCTTCCTCCTCGACATCCAGATGAAGAAGCTGGACGGCGTGCGGCTGGCGGAACGCGCAGGCCCAGTATTCATAACGGAGACTTGGCCGGATGACGATATCGGATCTCCTCCCCCGTCACAATCACCTTTAGGAGGTTGGTCGCGCCGGATAAGCCCAGCGGAATCCCGGCGGTGACGACGGCTATGTCGCCCTCCCGGAGGAGACCGGAGCTGCAGGCGGTCCGCATCGAGACGGCCGTCAGGGTATCCATATCCTCGCATTCGGGGATGATCAGGGGGGATACGCCCCAAATCAGGCTCAGCTGATGATAGGCGCTGACGTTGGGGGTGCACGCGATGATGGGGGAGTCCGGGCGGTATTTCGAGACATGGCGGGCGGTCCGCCCCGTCTCGGACATCGTTAAAATCGCTTGGCAGTTCAGCTCGTGGGCGATGGTAACCGCCGCCCGGGCGACAGCGTTTGTGATGGTGTTCTCCTCGGTGTGCCCACGGGTGATAAACCGCTTTTTGTAGTCGATGTCCCGCTCGGTGCGCTCCGCGATCCGCGCCATGCAGGCGCAAGCTTCGGCTGGGTACGCCCCGGCTGCGGTCTCCCCGCTCAGCATAACGGCCGACGTGCCGTCATAAACGGCGTTTGCCACATCGCTCGTCTCGGCGCGGGTCGGGCGGGGATTCTTGATCATCGACTCCAGCATTTGGGTGGCAGTAATCACTGGCATCCCCCGCCGATAGGCGTTCTGAATCAGTTGTTTTTGCAGGACGGGCAGCTCCTCCAGCGGCGTCTCCACCCCGAGGTCGCCACGGGCCACCATGATCCCGTCCGCGACATCCATAATCGCGTCGATATTCCGCAAGCCCTCGGCGTTCTCAATCTTCGCGATGACCTTGATGTCCGTCGCGCCGTGGCGGGTGATCTCATCCCGCAGACTCCGGATATCCTCGGCGGTCCGGGTAAACGACGCCGCGACATAGGAGAAAGGGTGCTGCGCGATGAAGCGCAGGTCAGCGCGATCCTGCGAGGTGATGAACGGGAGACGGAGCTTGACCCCCGGCGCGTTGACCCCTTTATAGGAGGAAATCTTCCCGCCGTTTAAGACGGTGCAGGCGATCTCCGTGTCGGTCTTGCCCTCCACCCGCAGATCAATTAAGCCGTCGTCCAGCATAAGGTGCCCGCCGACGCAAACATCGGCCGGAAGTCCCGGGTAACTGACCCCGGCGCGCCGCTCGTCGCCTTCGATGTCGGCCGCGACGAGGGTAAAGGTCTGTCCCTCCCGGAGGCGCACCGGGCCGTCGGGGAATTTCCCGAGACGGATCTCGGGTCCCCGGGTGTCCGCGAGCAGCGCCAGCGGCACCCCCATCTCCTCCCGAAGGGCGCAGAGGTTTTGGATCCGCTCCGCCTTCTCCTTGTAGGTCCCGTGGGAAAAATTGAGGCGGGCGACATTCATCCCCGCTTCGATCAGGCTCCGCATCACCTCGGGAGGGTCGGTCGCGGGGCCGATTGTACAGATTATCTTTGTCTTACGCAATTTTGTTGTTTTTCACTCCCGGCTGGTTAGAGGTTCAAAATTACCCACTGTGCAGTATAGCAGAATCCCGCCCAAAAGGCAATCGGTTATCTTATCCAATCGTCTCCCGCCCATCGGGCGGCAAGGTCAGGATGTCGCACACAAACGAGCCGTCCTCCGCCGTCACGACGCCGTAGGATGCCGCCCGAACGCCATCATGCCGGCTCAGCTGACCCGGGTTCATCAGCCATAGCCCCCGCTCCCGCCTGTTCGAGGCGATGTGGGTGTGTCCGTACAGAGCTAGGTTGGCGTTCAAACCCCGCGCGCGGGAAATGAGACCGTCTAGGCCGCCCTTCACTCCGAACAGATGCCCGTGGGTCATCCAGACCCTCACCCCTTCGAGGGTCAGCAAACGCTCAGTCTCCCCCGGGGCGTCGCAATTGCCCGCCACCGCGTGGAGCGTCACGCCGGGCAGCGCCCGCCGCAGCTCGTACGCGTCGCCAATGTGGTCGCCCAAATGCAGGATGATGTCCGGCTTTTCCCGTTCCGCCGCGAAAAGCATCCGCCTGACGTTCCGGTGGGAGTCGGAAAGGACGAGCAGTTTCAATCGGGCACCTCCCTGTTAATACCTTCGCCTGCCAGTATACCACACCGCCCGGATATTTTCCACAACACGTTTACCCTTCCTGCCGGCGCGGCAGGTGTTTCGCGTTACCGCAAATTTTTCTCTTGTTTTTATTTGACTATCTGTGCACTTTGCGGTATAATAGGCAAAAGATCGGGTAAGGAGGCGCAGGATGGTCACGATTAAACAGATCGCCGAGTACGCCGGGGTGAGCCCCAGCACGGTGTCCCACGTACTCAACGGGCGCGCCCAGAAGATGTCCGCTCAAACCCGTGAGAAGGTTGAGCGGACGCTTCGGGAACACAATTATATTTCCAACATGGCGGGGCGGCTTCTGAGCAACAACGGATCGCGGATCATCGGCGTGATTCTCAGCTATGAGCGGCGGAGCGAGTTCAACGCCGCGAGGGACACCTTCTTCGCCGAGATCATCGGCGCGCTGGAGCAGGAAATCCGCTCCAGCGGCTACTATATGATGCTGTACACCTCGGACAACGTCGGCGAGGGCCTGCGGATCGCGGCCTCTTGGAAGGTAGAGGGGATCATCGTCCTCGGCGCGCTCGCCTGCGATTGCGCGCTCTATACCGAGGGGACGGAGACCCCGCTGGTCTTCATAGACTCCTATTTTTACGACGACGGCAAGCCGTATGTCAATATCGGCCTACATGACAAAAACGGCGCGTACCAAATGACGGAGTATCTGATCCGTCAAGGGCATACGCGCCTCGCCTTCCTCGCGGACGGCAGCCCGCCGATGGGCGTCGACGGCGAACGGCTCGCGGGCTTTACCGACGCCCTGCGGGACAACGGGTTGCCCGCCGGCGAGGAACATTACATCCGTGTGAGCCACAAGAGCGAGGAACGCTACGCCGCCCTGTCGGCCCTGATGGAGGAAAACTTCCGGGGTTTCACGGCCTTGTTCTTCGCCTCGGATTTCTACGCGGTGGATTCGATGAATTTTCTTCAGGACCGGGGCTGCCGCGTTCCGGAGGATATTTCGATCTGCGGCTTCGACGACTCGATGCTGTCGGTGCAGTGCCGGCCCAAACTGACGACGGTCCACCAGACAGTCTCGCAAAAGGCGTCCTGCGCGATCGCCCAACTTCTGCGGATCCTGCGGAAGGAGCCTGTCGACCCAAGAATCATCCGTTTGGACGTATCGCTTTGCATCCGAAACAGCGTTAAGACAATAAACAAATAACAGCTGGGAACGGAAGTCATCTCCCCCGTCCCCAGCTGTTAACTGTTCGTTGTTACCTGTTTAAGCCCACCACGCTTCGGCGGGGGACTCGTACAGCAGAACGTCTTTGAGGAACCGGATTCCCTTGTCAAGGCCCTCCTCGATCGACATAAACGCGTCCTCGTGCTCGATGCTGACCGCGCCGTCGTAGCCCGCGAGCCGGAGCGCCGTCACAATGTTGTTCCAAACAAGGGCGTCATGCCCGTAACCAACGGTGCGGAAGAGCCAAGAACGCTCTTCCAAACCGAGCAGACCGCCGGTGTCCAACACCCCGTTGACCGCCGTGTTATATGTATTGATGTTGGTGTCCTTCGCATGGAAGTGGTAGATCGCGCCCTTCAGCGCGAGGATCGCCCGCGCCGGGTCGGTCCCCTGCCAGAATAGGTGGCTCGGGTCGAAGTTCGCGCCGATCGCGTCCCCCACCGCCTCACGGAGCCGCAGGAGGGTCGCCGCGTTGTAGACGCAGAAGCCGGGGTGCAGTTCCAGTGCGATTTTAGTGACGCCGTATTTCGCGGCTTCGGCGGCGGCGCCCTTCCAGAAGGGGATCAGCACCTCGTCCCACTGGTAGCGTAAAACCTCGCCGTAGTCGGGAGGCCATGCGCAGGTGACCCAGTTGGGCAGCTTCGCTCCGTCGTGGTCGCCCGGACAGCCAGAGAAGGTGACGACGGTATCGACCCCAAGCTTCTCCGCCAGCCGCAGGGCGAGGGTAAACTGCCCGGCGGCGGTCTCCCGCACCGCCTTGTTCGGGTGTACATGGTTGCTGTGGACCGACAGCGCGCTGACCGTCAGGTCGTACCTAGCCAGCAGATCTTGGAACGCCATTAGTTGAGCGGGGTCGCCGAGCAGGACCTCGGGGTCGCAGTGCGCCCGCCCGGGGTAGCCGCCGCAGCCGATCTCAACGGTCTGGACGCCGCGCTCGCTCAAAAACCTGAACGCCTCCTCGGCGCTTCGGTCGCCCAGCGCTACAGTGAATACGCCTAATTTCATCGGGTTAGCCTCCTGAATTATAATAGTATGTTCTCCTCAATCCAATGCGCGACGCCGTCGTCGTCGCAGTCGCGGCAGAACCAGCCGGCGGCGGCGCGGGTCTCGCCAATCGCGTTGGCTACCGCCACGCCGACGCCGCACGCTCTCAGCATCCCGGCGTCGTTGAGGTCGTCACCGAAGGCGGCCGCGTCGTTCATCGTGATGCCGAGCGCTTCGCAGACCGCCGCGACGGCGGTCTCTTTCGCCGCGTTTTTACTTTTGATCTGGTACCAATCCTCGTTGGTAAAGCGCTGAACATCGACTTCCGGGTAGCGTCCGGTAATTTTCAGGACCGCCTCGGCGACTGCCGCCAACGGCGTGACCTTGAAGACATCCGGAACGGGCA
>JAISVO010000154.1 GCA_031271525.1 Oscillospiraceae bacterium | reverse complement strand
GGATCGGCATCGCGGCCCAAGCGCTGGGCCTCGCGCAGGGGGCGCTGGACAGGACGGTGGCCTATGTCAAAAGCCGTCGTCAGTTCGGCAAGACCATCTCCTCGTTCCAGAACACCCAGTTCCGCTTAGCCGATATGGACGCGCGAACCGAGGCCGCGCGTTTGCTGACCTACAAGGCGGCGAGCTTCAAAGACAGCGGCCTGCCCTATAGCAAAGAAGCCGCGATGGCGAAGCTCTGCGCGTCGGAGGCCGCCATGGACGTGACTACGATGGCAGTGCAGCTCCACGGCGGCTATGGCTACATGCGCGACTACCATGTCGAGCGCATGATGCGCGACGCCAAGATCACCGAGATTTATGAGGGAACCAGCGAAGTGCAGCGGATGGTCATTTCCGCGGCGCTTCTGAAGTGAGGATACGGTAATGAAGATTGTTGTTTGCATCAAGCAAGTGCCCGACACCACCGAAATACGGCTCGACCCCGTGAACGGGACGCTGATCCGCGACGGGGTGCCCAGCGTGATGAACCCGGACGACAAGGCGGGGCTGGAACAGGCGCTGCGCTTAAAGGAGAGCGCCGGGGCCAAGGTGACCGTGCTGAGCATGGGGCCGCCCCAAGCGGAAGTGATGATGCGCGAAGCCCTAGCGATGGGCGCCGACCGGGCCGTCTTGCTGAGCAGCCGCGCCTTCGCCGGTAGCGATACGCTGGCGACTTCTTCCGCGCTGGCGGCGGCTATCCGGAAACTGGAGTACGACCTGATCATCACCGGGCGTCAGGCAATTGACGGCGACACAGCCCAAGTCGGCCCGCAGATCGCGGAGCATTTGGACATCCCGAACATCAGCTACGCCGAGCAGGTCACCCCCGAAAAGGGCGGACTGCGCGTCAAACGCAGCTTTGAGGACCGTTACCAAATCCAGCGCGTGCGGTTTCCCTGCCTGATCACCGCGCTGAGCGACTTGGCCCGCCCGCGCTACATGACCCCCGGCGGGATCTTCGACGCCTTCCGCGTACGCGTTGTTGAGCGATGGACTGACGCGGACATTGAGGCGGACCCCACGCAGCTGGGGTTGGACGGATCCCCCACGCGGGTCAAAAAATCCTTTCCCAAGTCAGTCAAGCCGGCCGGCGTGGTCACCCATGCCGAGGGCCGCGCCGCAGCCGAGCTGATCGTCGGGAAACTGAAGGAAAGGTTTATACTGTGAAGAAGGAGTTTCAGCCAATGACAGGAATTGAAAAAGGCGTCTTTGTCTATACGGAGGTCACCGACGGCGCGGTGAATGAGGTGACGCTGGAACTGCTGGGCAAGGCGCGGGAATTGGCGGGTACGCTGGGGGTCGGCGTGACTGCGGTACTGGCCGGGGACGGTTCCTTTCAGCCGTGGCGGCAGCTTTACGCCCACGGCGCGGAGCACATCATATTGGTCCGCAATCCGGCGCTGGCTCGTTACCTGACGCTGCCCTGCGTCCGCGCCCTGCGGGAGGCGGTGGTGCGGTTCAACCCGGAAATCTTCCTGTTCGGCGCGACCCCGGTCGGGCGCGACTTGGCGCCCCGTTTGTCGGCGAGGCTCCGCACCGGACTGACCGCCGACTGCACAGGACTGGACATCGAGGAAGGCACCGGCCATCTTCTGATGACGCGCCCGGCCTTCGGCGGCAACCTGATGGCGACCATCCTTTGCGCGGAACACCGGCCCCAGATGGCGACCGTCCGCCCCGGCGTCATGCGCAAATGCGTGACGGAGGTTTCGGACGAGCCTGAGGTTGTGGTGATCGACGCGGAAATTCCGGAGGCGGACATGCGGGTGGAGATATTGGATACCGTAATCAATCCCCCGGTCCGCCGCAATATCCGGGAGGCATCGGTGCTGGTCAGCGGAGGGCGCGGCATGGGGGAAGCGGGGAACTTCGCGCAGCTGGAGCGGATCGCGGATCTTTTGGGCGGCACCACGGCCTCCTCCCGCGCCGCGGTGGATGCCGGCTGGCAGCCCAAGGACCGTCAAGTCGGTCAGACGGGCCAGACCGTGCGCCCGGATGTCTACATCGCGTGCGGTATCTCCGGCGCGATCCAGCACTTGGCGGGTATGGAGGAATCCGGCTATATCATCGCCGTCAACAAGGATGAGAGCGCGCCCATTTTCGGGATCGCGGACTTAGGGATCGTCGGCGACGCCGCTTCGGTGCTGCCCGCGCTGGAGACGCTGCTGCGGGCGGAAACCGCTTAACCCTTCTTCCGTCCCGAGGCTGCCGGGATACCCAATTCCGCGCGGTACTTTGCCACCGTCCGCCTCGCCACCCCGACTCCGGCGGCCCGGAGCGCGGCGCATAGGCTCTCGTCGCTCAGCGGGCGGCGGGAATCCTCCCGTTCAATGATGCGGCGGAGCTGCCGGGTGACCGCGTCGGACGACACCGCGCCGCTGACCGTATGCGGTACCGAACCGCAGAATAAGCTTTTCAGCGCCACAACCCCGGACGGGAACTCGATGTATTTTCCCCGCACCGCCCGGCTCACGGTGGAGGCGTGCAGGCCGACCATCTCCCCGATTTCGGACTGGGTCATCGGCTCCAGCGCGCCGCCGTGCTGGAAGTAGGAATGCTGCTTGCGCAAGATAGCCTGCACTATGAGCGTCAGCGTCTTGGTGCGCTCCTCTACGGAGGATTGCAGCAGCCGCGCCTCCTTGGTTTTGCGGAAAAGGTAACGCTGCGTCTCCCGATCCGTTTGGGACGGGTCGCAGGGCGTCTGGAAGCGTATGCGTGGGACATAGCGTTCGTTCATCGCGACCGACAGCTCCCCCGCTTCCCCCCGCACGATCACATCAGGGATGATCGCCGCGGCGCGTTCCCCCGTGTAGTAGCCTTGGGAGGGGATGGGATTCAGTCCCGCGACGACCTTCATACAGCGGGCCGCGGCAGTCTCGTCGCAACGCAGCAGCTTCGCGACGCCCGTTGTGTCGCGTTCCGCCAGCAGAGACAGCCCGGCGGTCGCCAGACGGACGGTGTGCTCGCAGAACTCATGGCTTTCGGCCAGTTGGAGCAGAAGGCACTCGCTGAGGTTCCGGGCGCCGACGCCCGGCGGGTACAGGCTTTGAACGAAGTACAGCGCTTGTGTGACGTCAAAAACCGAACAGTTGGTTTCATGGGCCAGCTCCTCCACCGGCACGTCGAGATATCCGCTTTGGTTCAGACAGCCGATGAGATACAGGCACAGCGCGTTGAAGCTGTCGTTCCCGCCGCCGGTGCGAACCTGTTCCGCGAGCATCTCCGAGAAATCGGCTTGCTCCGTACCGGCGTCCCAGACGGAATCTTCCCGCGTGGGCCGCACCCGCCATATGTCCAGATATGAAGCCTCCCCGAAGTCCGCGTCGTCCCATGCGTCGTCCCGTTCCCCCGGCGGCTCCGGGTATTCGGGCGGCTCGCCCGTTTCGGTCAACGCCTCCACATCCAGCACGGGGTTTTCCAGAATGGCGTCGCCGATGTACCGCGCAAGCTCCAGCACAGGCATACGTAAAACGTTCAGGGACTGCACCATCTCTTGGGTGACAGCCGGTTTCACGGAAAGCCGCAGGTCGATTTCACCGGATATCTGCATGTACTTCGCCTCCGTAACACAAAGGGTGTTGAATAACTCTGAAGCAACGGTCAAGGTTAGTATATCCTTTGTGTCGGCATATGTCAATAAAGTAAGGAATGAGGGATTCAGCATGGCTATCCTCACCACGCCGGAGGGCGTAGGAATCCATTATGAAAGTTATGGGGAGGGCGCGAAAACGATTCTGTTTGTTCACGGGTACTTCGGCAGCGGCGAGAGTTTTACGGCGGTTTCGGCCGATTTGCTGAAGGACTTCCGCGTAGTGGTCTTCGACCATCGGGCGCATGGGCAATCGGACGCGCCGGAGGACGGATACACCATTACCCACTTGGCTCGGGATATGAAAACGCTCGTGGACACCTTGGGTTTGGCCCCGGTCATCCCGATCGGCTATTCGATGGGTACCCATGTCCTGTGGCGGTATATCGAACTGTACGGTACGGGGGACTTTGAAAAGGTCGTCTTTTCCGTCATGTCGCCGAAGCTTGTCACCGACGAGCGTTACAAGCTTGGCCTGCACGGCGACACTCCGGCGCAGACAGCGTTGGACATGCTGGTAACCGCTAACCGCAGCATGGAGGAATATGTCCTGCGCGACCTGCGGGAAGGTATGAGCGCGGAGGTGGAGGCTGCCGTACGCGCCACCGCTCTCCGTATCTCGTTGGATTTCAAGCACGGTCAGATCATGCGTTTGCTTCTCGCGATGTTCGAGCATGACTTCTGGCCTGTGCTGGATATGGTTAACTGCCCCGCGCTGGTCATCGCCGGGGACAACGATATCTACCCCACGGCCTGCCATGAGGAGGTCGCCCGCAGACTCCCGGACGGGAAACTGGTGATTGTGGAAAACAGCGGCCATTTGGTCATGTACGAACGGCCGGATATCTTCTTCAAGGCAATCCGGGAGTTTGTCTCTTAACTCTTTTACAGCGCCATAAATAAGGAGGATTTCACAGTGAAAAAGGCATTTATCGTATCGGCCAAGCGGACAGCGATCGGAAGCTTCAACGGGGCGCTGTCGGAGGTTCACCCCGCCAAATTCTCTGCCGAAGTCGTCAAAGCCATTCTGGCCGAAACCAACATCCCCGCTGACGCCGTGGACGAGGTGATCGTCGGCAACGTCCTGTCCGGCGGTCTGGGGCAGGGACCCGCGCGGCAGGTTTCGATCGGCGCGGGCTTACCGGACACCGTACCGGCCCACAGCATAAACAACGTCTGCGGCAGCGGCATGAAGGCGGTCATGAATGCCGCCGCGTACGTCGGGGCGGGTCTTGGCAACGTCTACATCGCGGGCGGAATGGAGAACATGAGCATGGCTCCCTACCTTATCCCCGGCGCGCGGCAGGGGCTTCGCATGGGAACGAAGGAAATTCTGGACCACACGGTCTTCGACGCGCTGACCGACGCGTTCCAAAACATCCATATGGGCGTCACGGCGGAGAACATCGCGGCGAAATACGGCATCAGCCGTGAGGAACAGGACGAGTTCGCGTGGGCATCCCAGCGGAAGGCGATCGAGGCGGTGGACGGGGGTTGCTTTACCCGGGAGATCGTCCCGGTCACCCGGGTTGTGAAGAGGGAAACCGTTACCTTTGACACTGACGAGTACCCGAACCGTAAAACCTCGCCGGATAAGCTTGCCGGTCTGCGGCCGGCGTTCCAAAGAGAGGGTACGGTCACGGCGGGCAACGCCTCCGGCATCAATGACGGCGCCGCCTTTGTGCTGGTTGTGTCGGAGGAAGCGCTGGACAAGTACGGGCTGACGCCGATGGCGGAGATTGCCGGCATGGGGCAGGGCGGCGTGGATCCCGCGTTTATGGGACTGGGCCCCGTTCCGGCGGTACGGGCCGCGCTGAACGCTGCGGGGCTGCGTCTCGGGGAGATAGACGCGCTGGAGTTGAACGAGGCGTTCGCGGTGCAGTCGCTCGGTGTGGCACGGCTGCTGTCGGAGGAGCACGGCGTCCCGCAGACCGATCTGCTTGCAAAAACGAATATACATGGCGGGGCTATCGCCCTCGGTCACCCCGTCGGGGCCTCCGGCGCACGGATTCTCGTGACGCTGGCGCATATTATGGCCTCGAAGAAAGCCCGGTACGGTCTTGCCTCCCTCTGTATCGGCGGCGGTATGGGCACCGCCGTGGCGCTAAAAAACTGTCAATAGATGGATTTCCCTCTTTACGGTGTTCATTTACAGGCATGTATGGTAGAATAGTGGTGGAACAGTAACATTTTGTAACTATATTACCATAAACAAACGGGGTGGTTGGGATCGACCTTCTGCGACTGTACGAGAGTATTCTGGACAATATTCAGGACGCCGTGTATGTGCTGGATGA
Organism: Oscillospiraceae bacterium; assembly: GCA_031271525.1. Lineage (GTDB taxonomy): Bacteria > Bacillota > Clostridia > Oscillospirales > UBA929 > UBA929. Next base: position 11,306 of record JAISVO010000154.1, on the reverse strand, counting down.
CAAAGGGAACTACTTGTTTGTCAACAGCGCCTATGTGAAAATGCTGGGCATGTCCCGCGCGGAGCTGCTGGCGTATAACGTGCACGACTTCTTAAAAACAGGGCAGATCGACGTGTGTCTGGCGGACATCGTCTACGCCGAGAAGCGGCGGGTGGTGTCCTTTCAGGATGTGTACGACACGCTGTACCGGGGGCGGGGGAACTACCGCACCTTGGTGGTGCAGACGCCGCTGTTCGACGACATGGGACATGTAAAGAATGTCGTGGTCATCACCCGGCGTTTGGAGCAGATCAACGAGGATTACAAGGAAGCCAGCGTCAGCAGCGTGGTCTCCGGGTTCTCCGCCCGCAACGACAAAACCGCGCTCCCGGAGGACGGTTCGATTATTGCCGAGAGTGAGGCGATGGCCGAAATCCTAAAGCTGGCGTCCAACATCGCCCAAGCCGAATCCACCGTTCTGGTTTCCGGGGAATCGGGGACGGGTAAAGAAGTCATCGCGCAATACATCCATCAGCGAAGCGCCCGGCGGGAGCATCCGCTTGTGGTCATCAACTGCGCCTCGCTGCCCGAAACACTGCTGGAAGCGGAGCTGTTCGGTTACGAAAAGGGCGCGTTCACCGGCGCTTCCGCCACCGGGAAACCCGGGTTGTTTGAAACCGCCGAGAAGGGTACGTTGTTTTTAGACGAGATCAATTCCCTGCCCCTCAGCCTTCAGGGCAAGCTGCTGCGAGCGATAGAGACCAAGTCCATTCTGCGTATCGGCTCGACCAAGCCGCGTCTGGTGGACTTCCGGCTGCTGACGGCGACCAATGAGCGGCTGGAGGATCTGGTGAACCAAAAGAAGTTCCGGGCGGACCTATACTACCGCCTGAATGTCATCCCCATCATCATCCCGCCGCTGCGATACCGGAGGCAGGATATTCTGCCGCTGACCTTCCATTTTCTGTCGCATTACTGCACCAAGAACAACAAGAACAAGTCTTTCTCACCGCTGACCCTGCAGAAGATCGAGGAATACGACTGGCCGGGCAACGTGCGGGAACTGAAGAATTTCGTCGAGCGCTCTGTCGTGATGAGCTATGAGGACACCATAGAGATCCGGGACATCGCGGCGATCGCGGCTCCCACCGAGAAGGCGGCCTACACCCAGAACCCGGTTCCCGACTTGGAAAACCTGATTGAGCGGGAGGTGTCATTGGAGGCGTACCTCGCCGAGTGCGAGCGCCGTTATGTCGAGCGTGCCCTGCGGACCCACAAAAGCTCCTATGCCGCGGCAAAGGCCTTACGCACCAGCCAATCGTCAGTCATGCGGCGCAAAAAGAAATATGGGATATGACGACCGCCTCGGCGGTTTTCAGAAGGGGAGGGATTGCTGATGAAATTCAAAGATAAACCGTCCGGTTATGTTGCGGTTGAAACGCCCTGCGGGCGGGTGAAGGGGATGCGGAAGGACGGGGTGCTGATCTTCAAGGGCATCCGTTACGCCGCCGCGGGCCGCTTTGAGGAACCGGCGCTCGTCACGCAGTGGGCGGGGGAGTACGACGCGACGAAGAACGGACCGTGGTGCTGCCAGTATAACGCCTTCTTCGAGGGCTTTGAGTCCCCTTTCTCAAAGTTCTACTACGATCAGGCGACGGAGAAGCCGGTCATCCGGTACGGCGAGGACTGCCTGAACCTTAACATCTGGGCGCCGGAGGGTGCGGAGAACGCGCCCGTGGCGGTGTTTGTCCATGGAGGGTCCTTCGTCAGCGGCGGGAACAGCGCGTCCTATATCCTTGGTCAGGAATACTGCCGGCGGGGAATCGTTCTGGTCAGCGTAAACTATCGGCTCAATGCTTTCGGCAGCGCGTATGAGCCGGGGTACCCGGCAAACCTCATGCTCCGCGACCAAATCGCGGCCTTCCGGTGGGTTCGGCAAAACATCGCGGCCTTCGGCGGAAATCCGGACTGCGTGACGGGGATCGGCGAGAGCGCGGGCGCGCTGAGTCTCCAATGCTTCCTCTACTCCCCCCACGCGAAGGGTCTGATGACCGGGGCGGTTCTGATGAGCGGGGGCGGGAACCTGACGCAATTGGGGATTCCCGCGTGGAGCGGTTTTTCCGAAGCGACGTGGGCGCTGGTCAAACAGAAATACGGCGCCGATACCATCGGCCAGCTGAAGGAAATCCCGGCGCAGGAGCTGTACGCCGCTTGGGGCGCGGCTGCTGCGGAGGATGTCAGTTTCCTGAACAATTGCGCGAAACCCCTCGTGGACGGCGATGTCATTCCCGCATCCGTGCAGAAGCTGCTGGCCGACGGCGCGATCAATGACGTCCCCTGTGTCATCGGTCTGTCCAGCGAGGATATGTGGCCCTTCACCCTGTATACCAAGGCGGTCGAATGGGCGTTACTGCAAAATGCCGCGGGGCGCAGCCCCGTATATGGCTACTACATGGATCGGCAGCTGCCGGGGGACAACGCCGGCGCGTTCCACGCCTGCGACCTATGGTATGCCTTTGGGGCGTTGGACAACTGCTGGCGCCCCTTTACCAAAACCGATTACCGCATATCTGAGAACATGCTCGATTATTTCGCCGAGTTTATCAGGACCGGCAACCCCGGTACCGGCGGCGGAAAGCTTGCGGAGTGGACAAGCCTGACACAGGAGAGCGCTCAGTTCCTCCGCTTCGGCGACGATGAGGCGGCTATGATCGAACCCCCCGCCGATAAACTCGAGAGGGCCGTGCAAAACAGCAGCCGTCCGTTCCCCGTCGCCTGACTCCCCATGTTCGTTATCAATAAGCGAAGGAGGAATTCATCTTGGCAAATGTGTTACAGCTCGTTTTGAACAGTCTGTTCCAAGTTGGGGTGCTGGCCCTGACGACGATGGGCATGACGCTCACATTCAAGACCGTTAGCGTCGCGAACTTCGCCCAAGCCATCACCTCGACGGTAGGCGCGTTTATGGCGGCCTTCTTGCTGCGGGACGCGGGGTTTAACGCTTGGACAGCCACCTTTGGCGGCGTCGCGGTGTGCTTCGTGCTGGGGTATATCATCGACAACGTCATCATCCGTAACATCGCGGGGGGCAGCGGACGGATCATGATCACAATCGGGCTGATCGTACTGATTACCGCCGCCATCCCGCTGGTGTTCGGGTTGATCCCCTTCAGCTTCCCCCGGTATTACATGGGCAACCTCAACTTTACCTTTCTGGGGATGGAGCTGTATGTAAGCGCGAACGCGCTGTTCGTATTCGGCCTGTCCGCTGCTGTCCTCGGGATCATCTTCTTGGCGCTGCGCTTTACCAAATGGGGGCTGGGCGTCCGCAGCACAGCCTCCAACAAGGTCGTCGCGTCGATGATGGGGGTAAACACCGACTTGATGACGGCGCTGAGTTGGGGAATATCCAGCGCTTGCGGGGCGCTCGCCGCGGTGCTCTACGCTTCCCAGACTTCTTTGGTGTCGATAACCATGCTGGGCACCGTCTTGGCAAATTCCCTGCTCGCGTTTATCGTAGGGGGGTATAACTCCTTCTACGGTCCGTCGGTGGGCGCCGCCATCATCCCCATCGCCTTGGTGTTTCTGGGTATGATCAGCGGATTGTGGGCTACCGCTCTTCTGTATGCCATCATCATGGTGCTCATCCTGATTAAGCCCACCGGGCTGTTCGGGACCAAAACGGTAAAGAAGGTGTGACGGAAATGACGCTGCAAAATGAGTACGCCGAGCTGGCGAAGGCCTGTAAGCCGCATTATCTCAGGCGGGTCGCGCGCCACCCCTTCTTCGGTTATATCGTGCTTATGGTCATGCTGGTGGTCGTTCAGCTTTTGTACATGTTCACCGGCTTGATCAGCCTGACTGTCAGTCAGGCGATCAACACCACGATGATCCTAGCTGTCGCCGCGCTGGGCGTGGGGATACTGCTGATGATGGCGGGCCTTATGAGCTTCGGCACCGGCGCGTTCATGGGGCTGGGCACGTTCATCGCCGGGAACCTCCTGAAGGTCTTTGACTTGCCGTTTGTCTTCTATCTGGCTGCCGTAGCGCTGGCGGGGGTCGTCATCGGCGTGGTCGTGGGCGTGGTTTCCCTCCGGGCCAAGGGCATCCACCTGCTGATCATTACAATGGCTCTTTCGGGCATTATGGGCACCATGTTCGTCCTGCCGAACACCTTTACGGGCGGGCCCAGCGGACTGTCGGGCGTGCCGTTTCCCACGCTGATCTTCCTGTTTGACACCAGCCGCGAGACAATGTACTTTGTGGTGCTGGTTGTCACCTTCCTGCTTATCGCGGTGACGCTGAACATCATCAACAGTTCCATCGGCCGGGCGATGCTTGGTATGAGCCAGAGCGAGTCGCTGGCTCAGGCGATGGGGATCTATTTGCTTAAATACCGTGTGCTGGCCTTTGTGGTGGCGACGGTGTACTCTATGCTCGCCGGCGCGCTGTACGTCGCTTCCATCTCTTCCTCCAGCCCCTACACATGGACCACGGCACTGTCGATGAATATTTTGGTCGCCGTCATCATCGGCGGCACGGCGAAACCCGCGGGGGTGATCGCCGGGTCGTTCATCATGTTCTGCCTAGATTTGGCAATCCTGAAAAGCATCCCCTTTTTCGTGGAAAACCCCACCTTCTCCGTGTTCTTTATGGGGATCCTGATCATTTTAATCGTCATGAAGTATCCGGGCGGACTGATGTGGATGCTGGCCAGCCTGAAATATAGGCTGCAGACATTCCGTACCATGAGGAGGCTGAAAAAGTATGGCCCAGACGAATCGTAATCGCCTGTTTATGCGCGTGGTCGGCAAGCGGGACAAGGCATATGTCCGAATGGAGTTTAACAAGAGCCGCCTTCTGGTGATCGACGCGCAAATCGGGCAAAAGCAAGCGAAAGACATGCAAAAGCAAACCCTCTTGGCCCGGAAGCGGCTCTATCCGCTGGAGCTTGCCGCATTGAGTCAGGCGGACCGCAACAAAGCGCTTATCGAGTGTGAGATGACGATCCACCGCGCAAAGCAGTCCCTCCAGCGCCGGGCCGTCCAGCAGACCTACCTCCGCGCGACCGAGAAAGGCGAGAAGGCGGAAGCGGCACGCGACGCGGCGCTGAACGCGCTCGACCGGCGCTTAACGGAAAAGGAAGCCGCGCTCACGGCAAGATACGGCGGCACGGACAAGACGGCGGACAAGCAGGCGGCGGAGGTTTACGGGGAGCGGTCCAAAACGGAGCAAACCCGCCTGTCGGCACTTGCGGAGGAGCACGCCAAGCAAAAGAAGCGGACGCTGGACACGCTGGGAGGAAAGCTCGAGGCGCAGAACGGCAAGCTTCAGGCGAGGTTCAGGGAAGCGGAGGCGCAAATCCTCTCAATGTGCCCGACCGACCCGGCTTCCTTCGGCGAGGACAGTATCCTGAATATCCAAAATCTGAAGATGTACTTCTCCGGCATTAAAGCGGTGGACGATTTGAGCATTCGCGTTCGCCGGGGGGAAATCTTCGGGCTGATCGGGCCGAACGGCGCGGGGAAAACGACGCTGTTCAATTGCATCACGCAGTTCTATAAGCCAAAGAGCGGCGATATCTACTATCGCGACCGTTTCGGGAGCTTGGTCAATTTGGTTCACTACAACACCCACGACGTCATCAGGGCGGGTATCTCCCGTACCTTCCAAAACGTAGAGCTGGTGTACTTCCTGTCGGTGATCGACAACCTAATGCTGGGGGCTCACGCGAGCATCAGCTCGGGGCTGTTCAGCCAAATCCTGCGTACCAAGCGTTACAAAGACGAGGAGGCGGTCTTCCGTAGCCGGGCGATGGAGCTGCTGAGCCGTTTGGGGATCGCGGCCTACGCGGAGGCGTATCCTCTGGGGCTGCCCTACGGCGTGCTAAAGAAGATCGAGCTGGCAAGAACGCTGATGTCCAATCCCCGGATGATCATTTTGGATGAGCCGGCCGCCGGTTTGAACGAGTCGGAGACGGAAGAGCTGGGGAGGATCATCCGCTCCGTCCGGGACGACTTTGACTGCACCGTATTTCTGGTGGAGCACGATATGAATCTGGTCATGGGCATCTGCGACACGGTGTGCGCAATTTCCTTCGGCAAAATGCTTGCGGTCGGCACTCCCGAGGAGATCCAAGGAAACCCGGTTGTTCAGGAAGCTTATTTAGGGGTGGAGTGATGGATACGGACAACATATTGGAACTGCGTGACCTGATCGTGGACTACAATGTCATCCGCGCTTTGAAAGGCGTCAGTATGTCGATCCCCCGGGGCAAAATTACCGTGATCCTCGGCGCGAACGGCGCGGGGAAGACGACTACGCTGCGCACCCTGTCGGGACTCACCAAGGTTGTGTCGGGGGACGTCCTTTTCGAGGGGAAGAGTATCAAGAATAAGCCCCCCTACCGCATTGCCCACCAAGGCATCAGCCAGTCCCCGGAGGGGCGTTTGGTGTTCGGCGATTTGACCACCGAGGAAAACCTGCGGGTCGGCGGCTACCAAGTCCGCTCAAAGGCGAAGATGAAGGCAAGCTTCGAGCGGGTATACGGCTTGTTCCCCATTTTGGCGGAGCGGAGCGCCCAGCAGGCAGCCACCCTGTCGGGCGGGGAACAGCAGATGCTCGCGATCGGGCGGGCGCTGATGATGCAGCCGCGCCTGCTGCTGCTGGACGAGCCTTCCCTTGGGCTCGCGCCGCTGGTGGTGAAGGCTATCTTTGAAGCGATCAAACGGATAGCGGAAGAGGGCGTAACCGTACTGATGGTGGAGCAAAACGTTCACCAATCGCTGCTCATCGCGGATTTCGGCTATGTGCTGGAGTTGGGGAAGGTCAAGACGCAGGGCACCAGCGCGGAACTACTGGACGACCAAGAGTTGGTCAGCGCGTACTTAGGCAAAAAGAGAGCAGAGTAATAAATAAAAGGAGAGAACATCATGAACCTGAAAAAAATCCTCGCGCTGACGCTGGCTATCGCTTGCCTTACGATGCTGTTGGGCGGCTGCCGCGCAACGGAATCTCCCGCCGCGTCCGGCCCGGCATCCGGCGGCGTGACGCCCGATACGGGCGGTACGGACGCTGCGGACAACACGGACGAAACACCGGACAGCCCGGCCGGGAGCGAGCTTCCCCCGCAGACGGGCGCGGTTTCCCAAGGCATCACCGATACGGAAATCCTGATCGGCACCATTGCCATTACGTCCGGCTATTTCGCCTTCATCGGCCAGCCGGCTTACGACGGGCTGAAGGCCTGTCTGGACCGCTTAAACGCCAAAGGCGGCGTGCGCGGGCGGCAGATCCGCCTGATCGCCTATGACGATCAGGGCGATATCCCCACCGGCAAGGCGTATGTGGAGAAGATGGTGGAGGAGGATAAGGTTTTTGCGCTGGCCAGCATGGGCGGCAACATTGTGGAGTCCAGCTTGGATTATCTGATTGACAAGGGCATCCCGGTGGTTAATATGCTCGCGAGCGGAGACGAGATTTACAGCGAGAGCAACCCCGGCAGCCGAATCTTCCCCATTATCCCGTCCTACAAGCTGGACGGCGCGTATTTGGCCACCCGCGTGCTGCATGAGGCAATCTTTGGTCCCAACAAGGACCAGAAACTCCCCGACGACGCGAAGATCGGCGTCGCCACCTACATCAACGAGTATGAGCAGACCATTTTGGACGGCCTGCTGGAGCAAGCCGCGCTGGAAGGGGCTACCGACCGCTTCGTCGTGGAAACTGTCGCCGGCGATACCGCCCACGCGGCAATCCAAAAGTTCAAGGACGAGGGCTGTCAAGCGACCATCCTGATCCCCCTCGCCTCGGAATGGTATGTCTCGTTTATGGAGGACGCCCAATGGGAGGTGCCGCTGATCGCGTCTTTCGGCAGCTCCACCATCGCGAGCTATATCCCTGACACCTACCGGGAGGGACGCCCCATCTACGCGACCATCTGGAGCGATTTGAACTCGGAGAAGGGCGTCGCCCTTCTGGACGACATGATGGACGCGCTTTCCTACAATCCCACGGTGGATGAGGCGACGCGCCAATTCTACCGCACCCAGAACTATTGCGTCGCCGGATACTGCTACGGGCTTACCCTCGCGGCGGCCCTCGACCGCTTCAACCAGAACCCCGACTTGGACCTCACATGGGAGAACTTCACCATGCTCATGGAGTCCGAGCCGTTCCACTGGGGCGACACCTCTTGGAGCTACGCCGATGGGCGGCGTATGGGTATCGACACGATGGCGCTGTTTGAGTACCTCGGCGACCCTGAAGCTTTGACGGAGTCCTTTGAGGTTATCCGTACCTTTGAAACCATTGAGGAGATCATGGCGAAATAAGCGGAGTTATTTTGAACCGGAGAGGAATTATATGGTATGAGAACGGCATTGGTCGGCGCGGGTTCCCTCGGAACCATCATGGGGGCGCTGGTTTCCCTAAACGGCGGCGAAATGACACTGGTGGACGTCAATAGGGCGCATGTGGAAGCGCTGAACCGGAACGGCGCGACGGTAACAGGAAAACTCAGCCTGTCGGGTATTCCCGTAAAGGCCGCGCTGCCGGAGGACATGACCGGGATATATGATTTGGTTTTCCTGTTGACCAAGCAGACTTACAACGGCACGGCGCTGCGCCAGCTGTTGCCGCACATGGGACCGGACAGTGTCGTATGCACGCTGCAAAACGGCGTACCGGAGGAAGCTGTCGCGGAGGTCGTCGGACCGGAGCGCACGGTGGGCGGCGCCGTCGGCTGGGGCGCGAGCTACCGCGCCCCCGGTGTGTCGGAGCTGACCAGCGACCCGGAAGCGATGCGGTACGAAGTCGGAGAGACGGACGGCAGCCGGACGAAGCGGATCGGGGACATCGCGGCGCTGTTGAATATGGCCGGAACCTGTGAGGTTACGGATAACCTGATGGGGATCCGCTGGTCCAAGGTCATTCAGAACGCCACGATGAGCGGCATGTCGGCCGCTCTGGGCTGTACCTATGCGGAGGTGCTGGATAACGACAAAGCGGTTGCCTGCGCCGCCGCCGCCGGCGACGAGATTGTGCGTACCGTGCGGAGGCGCGGTATCCGGCTGGAAGATTTGGTGCCGGGCTGGAGCTATTACGACTTGGCGTTTGAGGACGCCGCCGGGCTGCGCCGCGCGACGGATTGGCTCCGGACGTACTTTAAGCCCCACCGTCCTTTGAAAGCCAGTATGCTTCAGGATATGGAGAAGGGCATCCGCAGCGAGATCGACCATATCGTCGGTATCTGCTGCGAATGGGGGAAAAAGGTCGGTGTGGATACCCCGGTTTGCGACACAATCCTCGGCATCGTGAAGGATTTTGAACGCGGCGCGACTCCCTTGCCGACAAAGCTGTGCTTGGAGCGGTTCCGGCTGCCGGAGAGGGCTTCGCTATGATTGGGAGGGTTTGTGTCGCCGGCGCGGGGACGATGGGTCACGGTATCGCGCTGACCTACGCGCTGGCGGGCTGCCGGGTCAGCCTGTATGACGGGTTTGAGCCTGCCCGCGCCGCTGCGCCGCGGCGGATTTGGGAGTCGCTGTCCTTTTTGGCGGAGGAAGGCTTTCTGCGGGAAGCGGAGGCGCGCGGCGCGGCTGACCGGATCACCCTGTTTGACACGCTGGCGGAGGCCGTCCGGGACGCGGAGCTTGTTCTGGAGTCGGTGCCGGAGAACTTGGCGCTGAAACGGGAGCTTTTTGCCGAACTGGACGCATTATGTCCGCCGGACTGCGTGCTTGCCAGCAACACCTCCAGCCTGCCCCTTTCCGGGATTACGGAGGGACTGCGAAAGGAACGGCGCGCGATGGCGATGGTGTGCCATTGGTACAACCCGCCGTTCCTGATCCCCATTGTTGAATTGTCATTCTTCGGAAACATGGACGCCGAAGTGTTCGAGCGTGTCCGTGAATTGCACATTCGGGCGGGTAAGCAGCCAGTCAAGGTGTTGAAGGATATCCCCGGTTTGGTCGCGAACCGCATCCTCCACGCGATGGCCCGCGAGGTGTTCCATCTGATAGAGATCGAAGCCGCTTCTCCGGAGGACATCGACCGTGCCTTGAAGTTCGGCCCCGGCTTCCGCGCCGCCACTACCGGGCTGCTGGAAACCGCCGATATGGGGGGGCTGGACATATGGTGCGCCGCGGAGGACAACCTGTTTCCGGAGCTAAACAACGCTGACCGGGCTTGCGATCTCCTCCGGGATTACGCCGCGCGGGGAAAACTGGGCGTTAAAAGTGGCGAGGGCTTCTTTCCGTATCCCGGCGGCACGGCAACCGCCGTAGTCGCGGCATTCCGCAAGAGACTGCTGACACAGCTGCGAGCTTCGGGAACGTATTAGCGGCTTGATCTTTTCAGGGGAGTCCCGCCAACAAACGTAAAGCCCTGAAAAAGGGGAAAGCGGGAGAAGATTTTGCGGCGGCGCGGACCGCAGCCTCGTTTGACATCCGGCTTATTCGCAGACCTTATAATAGGAGGACTGTTTCATGGATAAGGTTATCATCACCGCCGCGGTTACGGGCGCGGTGCATATTCCCAGTATGTCCGAATATCTGCCCGTCACCCCGGATGCCATTATCGCCGAGGCGGCGGCGGCGTACTCGGCCGGAGCCGCCATAGTACATCTCCACGCGCGGGAGGAAAAGGACGGAAGGCCCAGCAGCGATCCCGAACTGATGCGGTATATCACAGACGGCGTCCGGGAACGCTGCGGCGTGGTGGTTGGTATCACCACCGGCGGCGCCATTGGTATGGGTATTGAGGAGCGCTTGGCTTCCGTTCCGGTGTGCAAAGCGGAGCTGGCGTCCTGCAATGCGGGTTCGGTCAACTTCTGCTTTTCCCAAATCGCGGATAAAATCAAGGACCCCCAGTATGACTGGGAGATTCCGTTTGTCAAAAACACCTACGCCGTCCCCTTCGCGAACACCTTTCAGGACATAGAGGACTACATCGGCGTTATGGCCCGGTACGGCACAAAGCCGGAGTTTGAGGTCTATGAAGCCGGAATGCTGAGCAACATAGCGCACTTCGTGAGGAAGGGGATGGTTCGCCCCCCCGTGTATTTGCAATTTGTTCTGGGTGTGATGGGGGGGCTCCCCGCGACGGCGGATAACCTGTTGTTTTTATTGAACACCGCGCGCAAGGTACTGGGGGACGGTTTTGTTTGGTCCTGCGCGGCGGCGGGCCGGGATCAGTTCGATATCACTACGATGGCAATGATTCTGGGCGGAAACGTGCGGGTGGGGATGGAGGACAACCTCTATATATCCAAGGGAGTGCTCGCGAAATCCAACGCGGAGCCGGTGGCGAAAATCGCGGCTATCGCCCGG
>JAISVO010000057.1 GCA_031271525.1 Oscillospiraceae bacterium | reverse complement strand
CCCCGAGTACCAAGAAAAGCTGTTCGGGGACGAGGTTCTCGCGGTGGACATCCGGATACCCGCCGAGGAATGGTCCGCGATGATGGACAACGCGCAGGCAAAAGAGTGGATCTCGTGCGATATTACGATCAACGGCGAGTTGTTCACCGCCGTCGGGGTCCGCACCAAGGGAAACTCCAGCCTGTCGCAGACGTCGGGCAGCGACCGCTACAGTCTCTCCTTTAAGTTTGACGAGTATGTGGCGGGGCAGAACTGCTATGGGTTGGATTCCTTCTGCGTCAACAACATGATGGGCGACGCGACGTTTATGAAAGACTATATTTCTTACGACATCATGCGAACCGTCGGGGTGGAAGCGCCGCTGACAAATTACGCGAACGTCACGGTCAACGGGGAGCAGTATTGCTTCGGCGTCGCGCTGGAGCGGTACGACAAGTCGTACCTTGACAGGGCGTACAACACGTCGGGCGGACAGCTCTACAGCGTCAAGATCCAGATGGGCCGGCGGGGCGATTTCGAGGATATGTGGCAGGAAGAGCGTACGGTCCGCTCCGCGTCCGAGCGGGGAGCGATGGGCGGCGGGATGGGCGGTTTTGGCGGCTCGGGCGGCGGTTCGCTGGAATATACCGACGATGAAATCGCGAGCTACAGCGCGATTTTTGACAATCCTGTATTCTCCAAGAATTCGGATAAAGACAAACAGCGGGTGATCGAGGCGATCAAGAATCTGAACGAGGGCACGGACTTAGAGGAGTATTTCGACGTCGATGAGATATTGCGCTACTTCGCGGCGCACAACTTTGTGGTCAATTTGGACAGCTATACCTCCAATATGCAGCAGAACTACTACCTCTATGAGCGGGATGGCAAGTTGACCGTCCTACCGTGGGATTACGGCTTGGCGTTCGGCGGCTTCCAGTCGGGCGACGCCTCCGAGGTCGTCAACTTCCCGATTGATACCCCGGTCAGCGGGGTGTCGATGGAGGATCGGCCCCTCTTGAGCAAACTTCTGGAGGTCCCGGAGTACAGCGAAAAATACCATCAGTATCTGCAAGAGATCACCGACGGGTACTTTGGCGGCGGGGAGTTCGCGCGGACCGTCGCCGAGGTGGACGGAAAGATCGCAAGGTTTGTGGAGGAAGACGGATATGTGACGCCCGAGGCGTACCGGGCCGCCGTAGCTGAGTTCATCGAGCTTGGGACGCTGCGTGCCGAGAGTGTCGCCGGGCAGCTGGCGGGGTCGGTCCCCTCCACTTCGGCGGGGCAGAGCGAAAACCCGTCGGCGCTGACCGACGCGTCGGGTATCGACCTAACGGCGCTTGGTTCGATGATGGGCGGCCGCGGCGGACAGCGTACCGACGGGGAAGGGACGTCAGGGGTTCCCGCTTTCGGCGGTTTCCCGGCGGACGGCGAAGTCCCCGAGGGCTTTTCCTTCCCGGACGGCGAGGCGCCGGAGGGTTTTGGAAACTTTGTCCCCGGCGGGATGCCCGAGGGGTTTTCCTTCCCGGACGGTGAAGTTCCCGAGGGATTTGAGAATGTCCCAATGCCCGGGAGGAGCCAAACACGGCCGGAGGGCGAAGCTCCCGCGGACGGCGGCGCTCAGGACTTTGGGCAGACCGTTCCGGCGTTTGGGGCGGCAACCGACGGCGGTGCGGACGGCAATAGTGGGAGCGGGTTGGGGAACATCATTGTCGCGGGCGGTCTGCTCGCGCTGCTCGCCGTGTCGATCGCTGTGGTGGCGCGGCCGGGGAGGAACACGGTGTAGGGCGCTGACATTCAGCCTCCCGATATAGCCCCCTTCTATCCGAAGGGGGCAACGTCCTTCGCCCTTCAATTGTTAACTGTAAACGATCAACACCATCCCGTCCCCGGTTAGCGTGACATCCCCTTCCGGCACGGTTACGCCGCCGCCTTTGGTCAGGGTCAGCGTCTCTCCTCCGCTCCCGGCCGCGCAGTTTCCTTCGCAGCATAAAACGGCGCAAGCGCCCTCCGCCGTAAAGGCGTACCGCCCCGACAGGGTAATCCGGTCGACGGTAAAGTAGTCGCAGGCGGTAAGCCGCTCGGCGGAGTACCCCGGCGTTGCGATCACCTCGCCCCGGCCCGGCGGGGCGGGGGAGGACGGCTCAAGCAGCGCCACGTCCAGCGCCCGGTCGAGGTGGAGCGGGCGGGGATTGCCATCCGCGTCCAGCCGCCCGTAGTCATACAGGCGGTAGGTCGTGCTGGAATTTTGTTGGATTTCTGCGAGCAGGATCCCGCCGCCGATAGCGTGGACCGTGCCGGCGGGGATGAAGAAAACATCGCCCCTCCCGACCGGGATCATCCGCAGAAAGCCGGTCAGCGAACCGTCCGACGCGCCGCGGCGCAACTCGTCCCGGGTCAGGGCGCGGTTGAAACCGTAGCAGAGGGACGCGCCCGGCTCACAGTCCAGCACCACCCACATCTCGGTCTTGCCAAGCCCGTTTTCGTGCAGATTCGCGTATTCGTCGCCCGGGTGGACCTGCACCGACAGCCGCTCCTTGGCGTCGATCAGTTTGATCAGCACCCGGCCTTCGTACAGTTCCCAGCTCTCGGCGACCCGGGGCAGCTCGGTTACCTTGCCGTACTCGGTTTTAAGGCGTGTCCCGCCCCAGATATAGTCTTTGAAAATCGGCGTCAATTTCTTCAACGTCAACCCCCCTCAGCAGGTAATATACCTTTACCTTCGGCTCGGTGCCGCTTGGGCGCACAAGGATTTTGCCGACGGAAAGGGTATACTCCAGCACGTCGGCCGGCGGCAGGCCGCGTACCCCGCCAAGGTAGTCGGTGACCGCCAGAACCGGGTATCCGGCAACCTCTTTCGGCGGGTTTTGCCGCAGGGCTTCCGCCGCCAAACCCGAAGCGGACATCGAGGAAAGCTTTGTGGCCCAACGCCCGTAGCGTTCATACAGACTTTCCATACCGTCGCGGAGCGTCAGTCCGCGCTTTTTATAGTCCGCCGCCATTTCGGTTATCAGCAGGGCGGCGTTGACGCCGTCCTTGTCCCGGGCGTGAGTGCCGGAAAGATACCCGCAGCTCTCCTCAAACCCGAATAAAAAGCGGGATTCTTCCCCGTTCTGTTCCAAAAGCCCGATCTGCTCGCCGATGTACTTGAATCCGGTCAGCACGTTCCGCAGCTCGATGCCGTAAGCCTCGCAAATCGCGTCCGCCATCGGCGTGGTGACGACCGTCTTGACCGCGACGGGGCGGGAACCGCCGTTATTTCCGGCGTTACGCGCCTTCGCGAGGAACTCCAGTAACAGGACGCCGACCTCGTTGCCTGTCAGGCGGCTCATCTCTCCGTGATGGTTGACAGCCACACCCACGCGGTCACAGTCCGGGTCGGTCGCGAGGAGCAGATCGCAATTCTCCTTCAGGCACAAGGCTTTGCCCAGTTCTAGGGCGCTCTCCTCCTCCGGGTTGGGGAGGGGACAGGTGGGGAAATTGCCGTCTGGTTCCGCCTGCTCGGGCACTGTCACAACCGACGCGCCCATCCTGCGGAGGGTTAGCTCAACGCACTCGCGGCCCGCGCCGTTGAGCGGGGTATAGGCGATTTTGACATCGCAGGGGATGTCCGTTACCCGGCATTTTTCCACCTCGGCGAGGTATCGCGCAACGAGCTCATCCGGTACGTTTTGCGCCGTTTTTTCCAAACTGGCCCCATCGGGATCGGCGATTTTGACCGAACCGACCAGACCAGATATTTTTTTACGGATGGCGTCCGCGTCGGCAAGGGTGATTTGCCCCCCGTCCCGCCCGTACACCTTAAACCCATTATATTCCTTCGGGTTGTGGCTCGCCGTGATGCAAACCCCGCAATCCGCCTTTAGGCGCCGGACGGCGAAGGAAAGGGTGGGGGTGGGAACCGGGCGGGGGAAGAGCCAGACCCGCAGCCCGTTGCCCGACAGCACCCGCGCCGTGTGCTCCGCGAACTCCCGGGACATCGCCCGGGTGTCGTAAGCAATGACGGCGGAGCCGCTTTGGGCCCACTCCGCGACGCCTTGGGCGGCCCGCCCCACCGTGACGAGGTTCATCCTGCCCGGCCCCTCGCCCAGAATCCCGCGCAGTCCGCCGGTGCCAAACTCCAGCTCAAAGTCTGTCAATGTCGTTCGTCTCCCCGATAATTTCTCCGTTCTGCCGGTAGACGCGGGGGACCCGCCGTCCGATCGAACAGAGGATGTCCCACGGGATGGTGCCCAGCAGACGGGCGTGGTCGGCGGCGGTAATCCCGTCTCCCAGAAGGGTTACCGGGTCGCCCGGCTGGGTGCCCGGCAGGTCGGTCACATCCAGCATACAAAAGTCCATGCAGATCCGTCCCACAATTGGAGCGGGTTTCTTACGGACAAGCAAAAAAGCGTTTAGGTTACGGGACAATCCGTCGGCATACCCCACCGGGACGGTGGCGATGACGCTGTCCCGGGGAGCCGTCCAGCTCCTCCCGTAGCTCACCGTCGTGCCCGCCGGAACGGTGTGGCACTGCATCACCGAGGAGCGGAGGGAGAGGACCGGAAGGAAGCCCGGCCCCGGGACGGGAGAGTAGCCGTACAGCGCGATACCCGGGCGGGCGTAGTCCTGATGCGTCTTGGGGTGCGCCAGCAGCGCCGCGCTGTTGGCGCTGTGCAGCACGGGAACCCCGATGTTCAGGCGGTCACAGACGTCGGTAAAGCGGGAAAGCTGTTCGTCGGTGAAGCCGCCCGGCTCGTCCGCCGACGCGAAGTGGGTGAAAAGACCGGTGACGTTGAGGCTGTTCGCGATTCTCCTGACTTCGGAGACCGCCGAAGCGTACGGGAGCCCCAGACGGGTCATCCCTGTGTCGATTTTAATGTGAAACTCCGCCGGCGCGCCGTCCAGCGCGTCCTCGTAGAGACGCGCCGTCAGGAGGTCCGGGACGCAAAGGGTCACCCCGGCACGAACCAGCCGGGGGATATGCGAAAGCGGCGCCGCGCCCAACAGGAGGATGGAGCTCGCGATCCCGTGCCGGCGGAGCTGCATCGCCTCCTCCGGCGTCGCGACGGCAAAGAAGTCCGCGCCGGCGCCGCGAAGCGCCAGCGCCGTACGCACCGCGCCGTGCCCGTAGGCGTCCGCCTTGACCACCGGCATCAGCTTACCCCGTTTGAGCGAAAGCGCCGCCAAGGTGTAGTTATGTACCAGCCGGTCCAGATCGATCTCCGCCCAAACACGGTGCTTGTGGTGTAATGGGGTCGTCATACAGATTTTCGCTCTCCAGTCTGCGGTTTCCCTTAGTATACCCCCCTTTGGCAAAAGAATCAAGCCTCTAAAAACGGGGCGGCGAAGTTGCGCATCAGCTTGCGGGTGCCGTTTTCGTCGAAAGCGATCTCCAGCATCGCGTCGTCGCCCATCGGGGTTACCGTGAGCACCAAGCCCCGCCCAAACCTTTTGTGGGTCACGGTGTCGCCTTTGGCGAGGGTGAGAGCTTTCGCTGTTTTGCGGGAGGGTTCGGGCGTTATATCCGGCATTAACCCCCCCGGCGCTTTGCGGGGGGCGCTCCTTTCGGGCCGGCGGGCATTGCGGGAGAACGGCAAGTCGCTGAAGGGACTGCCTGCCGGGGCGCATGGGACGCGGCCGGCCGGCTCCAGCCCCATCTCGGCGATGAACCGGGAGGGCGGGTTGTGGCTGGTCTGGCCGTACAGCAGCCGCTCCTCGGCGCAGAGGACATACAGCCGCTTCTCAGCCCGTGTGACCGCGACATAACAGAGCCGCCGTTCCTCCTCAATCGCGGCCGGATCCAGAAAACTTCGGCTGCCGGGGAAAATCCCCTCCTCCATCCCCACCAAGAAAACCGAGGGGAATTCCAGCCCTTTCGCCGCGTGGATTGTCATCAAGGTGACGGTGTTGTCGGCGTCCTCATATTTATCCAAGTCGGTAAAGAGCGCAGTCTCATCCAAGAAGCCGCCGAGGGACGCCTCCTCCGCGTTCTCCTGATAGCTTTGCAAGCTGCTCTTTAACTCCATGACGTTCTCCAAACGGCCCCGGCTCTCTTCGTCGTCTTTGTCCCGGAGCATTTTGGCGTAGCCCGACGTCTCCAGCACCGCGTCGTAAAAATCGGTGAGGGAAACGGCCCCGCTGAGTTTCCCGAGCGCTCGGATCTCCCGGGTGAACGTTGTGAGGGTTTTCGCGAGCCTGCCAAGTTCCGGGTAAGTGTCCGCCTGCTCCGCAACCTCAAAGCAGCTGACGCCGTCCCGCGCCGCCATCGCTTGCAGGACGGCGACCCCCTTGCCGCCGATCCCGCGCGCCGGGGTGTTGATGATCCGGGTGAGCCGCAGGTCGTCATGGGGGTTGTGGATGATCTGGAGGTACGCCATCATGTCCTTGACTTCGGCGCGGTCATAAAAGCGGGTGCCGCCCACCACCTTATAGGGAATCCCCGACATCCGAAGCTGGGTCTCCAGCCGCCCCGACTGCGCGTTCATACGGTATAGGATACAATAGTCGCGGTAGGACGCGCCCTCCGAAACCCCGGAGAGCACCGTCTCGGAGATGAACCGGGCCTCTTCGTTCTCGCTCCGGGCGACCGTCAGACGGACCGGGTCCCCCGGACCGTTGCCCGTCCAGAGGGTCTTCCCCTTCCGCCCCATATTCTTCGCGATGACCCGGTTCGCGGTGTCCAAAATCGCCCCGGTCGAGCGGTAGTTCTGCTCCAGCCGGACCACTTTCGCCTCGGGATAGTGCTTCTCAAAGGACAGGATGTTTTCGATCGTCGCGCCCCGGAACCCATAGATGCTCTGGTCGTCGTCGCCGACGACGCAGAGGTTGCGGTGACCGGCCGCGAGCATCGAGACAAGGCTGTATTGCAGCATGTTGGTGTCCTGATACTCGTCGATGAGGATATAGGAGAAGCGGCGCTGATAATAGCGCAGCACCTCCGGCTCCTGCCGGAAAAGACGGACGGTCAGCGCTAAGATGTCGTCGAAGTCGAGGGCGTTGGCGTCAAACAGGCGCTTTTGGTACAACGCGTAGCACTCCGCGGAAAGCTTGGTAAAATAGTCGTCCGGGGCGCTCGCCGCCAGCGCCTTTGGGTCCCGTTCGCTGTCCTTCGCCTTGCCGATCAGGGACAGGACCGCCTGCGGGCTGACACGCTTCTCGTCGATATTCAGCGTCTTGAGGACTTCCTTCATCACCCGCTTTTGGTCGTCCGTGTCATAGACGGTGAAGCTGCGGTTGTAGCCCAGAGCGGCGATCTCCCGCCGGAGGATCCGTACACAGGCCGCGTGGAAGGTCATCGCCCAGACATCGCCGCCCTCCTTGCCCAAGAGCCGGACCAGCCGCTCTTTGATCTCTTTTGCCGCTTTGTTGGTAAAGGTGATGGCGAGCACAGCCCACGGGGGGGTGCCCTGCCGGATGATCATGGCGCAGCGCTCGGTGAGGACCGCCGTCTTGCCGCTGCCCGCGCCGGCCAAGACCAGCAGGGGGCCTTCGGTGGTCGTCACCGCCTCGCGCTGACGTTCGTTCAGGTGTGAAATGTCGTGCATGTTGTCTCCATCCCCCCGAAGAGGGGACGATTGCCGTCGTCCCCTACAACAGGGATAATATTTTCGTGTACAGGTATAAACGCCAGCGGCTGAGGTTGATCCGGTCGCGCCACTCCAGCAGCCACGCGTGGTCGCGCAGGATTTCGCTCTCCTCTACCGTCAGCGGGGCCGAGCCGTAGAGAACCTTGCCGTATGTTTCGGCGAAGCGGCGCCCGACCCGCGCTTTGGTGGGCCAAGACTCGTCAGAACGGTCGCCGAACTCCCCGAGGGTTTCGGTGGGCTTCGGGACCAGCCCTGCGTGGCTCTCCAGCCACAGGATGTGCTTATAGACCCTGCGGGCTTGCCGCCCGGAGTAGGGGAGGGACATCAGCGAGCGGATAAATTTCCGTCTCCGTCTGCGGAGGACGGCCCACGCGATGATCGGGACCAGCGGGGGGAGGGTGATCAGGAAGAGGGGAACCCACGGGAAGGGGAGCTCCTCCGCCGCGATGGGGGCTGTGCCCGCCATGCCGGGGGTGGGCGACGGGGACGGGGAGGGTTCCGGCAGATTGGGGGCGACCGGCTCAACAAGGATCGGCTCGGGGAACCAGACCGGCAGTTCGGCGCGGTTGTAGCCCGGGGTTGGCTCAAACTGTACCCAGCCGTAACCCTCGCCGAGGTAGACCTCGCACCACGCGTGGGCGATTTCATCGGTGTAGAGGAACTCGCCGTTGCCGTTGCGCTCCGACGCAGGGGCAAAGCCCTCGACATAGCGCGCCGGAAGCCCCGCCGCCCGGCAGAGGACGGTCATCGCGCTGGCGAAGTAGACGCAGTGCCCCTCCCCCTGCTCGTTGAGGAAATAATCGACAAAATCCTCCCCCTCGGGTGTCGGCGGCATATCCGGGTTGTAAGTGAAGTACTCCACCAAATGCCGCTCGATCGCCAGCGCGTTGTAGTAGTCCTCCTCATACACCGCGAGGCGGCGGGCAAGCCCCCGCACTCGCTGGGGCAGCGTCGCCGGGAGCTGGCGGTAGGCGGCGTCGGGCGTCGGGTAGGCCGTGTCGGGTGGGGTGGGGGGAACCTGACCGGAGTAACGGAAGTTCTCGTAGGGCGGCTCCTCCAGCATAAAAGTCCCGTCAGGAAAATAACGGTGAGAGAGGGGAACCGACGGGGAAGCATGATAGGGGAGGTAGAGCTTCTGTCCGCGATACGCCAGATACCGGAGCTCATACTGGGTGTGGCCGGGGAGGGTGGTTTCCGTCAGCCCCGACCGATCCAAAAGCAAACCCTCGTCACCGCCGCCCGACCAGCGCCGCCCGTCGTAGTAGGAGCCGACGCCGCCGCGAAGGTAGGGGGCTTCTTCGATCGGGGCATTGAACAGGGTGACAATATTGATGATCGAATCCGGAGAGTTTTCGGTCAGCCCGTTGATCGCGGCTTGGGGATCGTTCTGCTTGGAGACGCGGAACACGTACCCCCTGCCGTTGCCGTCGAGCTCGGAGGTCTCCTCTATGGTAAAACCGTCCAGCGCCAGCATGACGGCACCGCTGGGGCGGAAGGAGCCGCCCAGCGTCGAGCCGATGTCGGTGATGTCGGTGGCGTACCCCGGGCCGGCGACCGGCCCGCCGACGCCGAACGTCCAGCCGGTAAAGAGGTTGTACCCCCAGTCGCGGACAGCGCGGAGCGGGTCGGCCCCGCTTCCGGCGAAAACCCCCGCGGCGGTAAGGATGATCAGGCAGAAGGGGAGGACCATCGCGAGCCTCGCTCCGGTGAATGGCGGAGGGTCTTTCGGCTGCCGGCTGTTCTGCACGGCGTGCCGCCTCGGTTCGGCGTAGAGAACCATTTGCAGCAGGACGCAGAGAAGGAAGATCCAGAACAGGATGACGGGGTAATCGTAACCGGCGTTTTCCAGCGTGAAGAAGAGGGAGCCGCCCGCGAACAGGAGGATCGGCGCGGGGGAGTGGCATCGGATCAGGATGAAGACGGGGAGGGTGACGGCAAAGGTGACCATCACCGCCGTCAGCGTCTCAAACCCGGTATGCGGCTCGACGTTCCACATCCAGTAGACATACGCCGCGTAGAACTCCTCGCACCACTCGAAGAAGCCGGTGGGATAGAGGACCGCGAGGGCAAGGAGGAGGAAGGGGATCGCGGTGAGCAGGCGGCGGGGGTTGCGGGAGGCCGCGCTAAGGATCAGGAGGAGAAGGCCCACCGTGGCAAGTACGGTGGGGAAGGGGAAAGGCATGACAAAGACCGCGTAGACGCCCCGGGTCAGGACGGTTGCGACGCACGCGGTCAGGAGGAGCGGCATCGATTTGCTCATACCGGCAGCACCGTGACCCGGATCAGTTGGGTCGGGTCGTACGCGCCCTCAAAACCGCGCAGGACGGCAAGCTCCGCCGGGATGTCCTGCGGGAGGACCGAGAGGGTGTCGGGCATCTCGGCGCCGAACAGGCTGAGCATCTGCGCGCCGTCTGATTTCGCCAAGAGGTCGGGAAGATCTACGGAAGAATTGAACTTCACCGTGGCCATATCCCGGAGAAGGTGTTCGAAGAAGCGGGAGTCACGACCGGTGAAGCGGAGGATATCGGGCCCTTGCGCGTAGAGGAGGGTGGTGTCGATCTGACGCTCCAGCGCGAAGCAGACGACGGACAGGCAGGCTTCGATCAAGACGTCCTCGGCGCTCTCCGCCTTCTCGTGCTTAAAGGGGCGGAGGTCCAGAATAACGAGCAGACGGCGTTTTTCCTCACTTTCGTACTGGCGCACCATCAGCTCCCGCTGGCGGGCGGTCAGCTTCCAGTGGATCCTGCGGGGGGAGTCGCCGTAGCGGTACTGCCGGGAATCGACCGCCGGTTCGTCGCTGCTCTGGGCAAAAGGGCCTCCCGCGCCCCGCGGGTCAAGGCGCTCCTTCCAACTGTCCGGGAGGGGGATCAGCCGGGGCAGCACGGTGAGGGTCAGCGGGTCCGGCAAGTCCTTCCGCTTGGTCAGCTTATTGGTGACCAGACAGAAGGGGTCGGTGACCCGGAGATCCGCCAGCTTCAGCGTATGGATTCCCCGGTGGGGCGGAGCGAACGATGTTTCCCACGTAAACGACTTGAAGGGGGCGATCGGGGTTTCAAAGGCGTCCGGTTTCCCCGGGATTTCGTAGGTGGATTCGATTTCAAAACGGGTCCACGCCGCCGGGACGATCCCTCTGTTGGCGACCCCGAAGAGATATCGCACCTCGGTGCCCCGGGGGCAGACATCCCGGTCCAGCGCGTGGCGGACCGTGAACTGGCGGCCCGGAATCCAAGAGAGGAAGCAGGCGACCGGATAGGTGAGGATCATGACGGCCGCCGAGCCGTAGGGAATCGTTCCGCCGACAAAGAGCGCGAGCACAAACGTGCCCGCGCACATGACAATGTAAAAGAGGCGGGCGCTCGACTGCCGCCGCTTCATCTGTCGGGCGTCCCGACCGGGACCGGCGTGAGGTCCAGTATCTCCTTGAGTACGCCTCCGGAGGTCACCCGGCGGAGCCGCGCCTCGGGGCGGAGGACCAAGCGGTGTGCCAGCACCGGCTCCGCGAGCGGCTTGATGTCGTCCGGGGTGACGAAGTCCCGCCCGAGGTACAATGCCCGCGCCTGCGCCGTGTGGAAGAGGGCGAGACTGCCCCGGGGCGAGACGCCCAGCGCCACCTCGGGATGGCTGCGGGTGCTCTCGATGATCCGGATAATATAGTCGTACAGGCTGTCGTCGACATGCACCCTCCGTACGGCGTGCTGCAGCGCGACGATCTCCTCGGCGCGCGCCACCGGGTGGATCTCCGGCTCCTCCTCCTTAAACCGGCGGAGGATGTTCCGCTCCTCGGCGAAATCCGGGTAACCAATGGAAACCCGCATTAAGAAACGATCCATCTGCGCCTCGGGGAGGGGATAGGTGCCGACGAAGTCCGCCGGGTTCTGGGTCGCCATCACCATGAAAGGTTTTGCCATTTTATAGGTCGTACCGTCCACCGTGACTTGGTTCTCCTCCATCGCCTCCAGCAGGCTTGCCTGCGTCTTGGGGGAGGCGCGGTTGATCTCGTCCGCTAGGATGAGGGAGGAGAAGATCAGGCCCTGCCGGTATTCAAAGTCGCCGGTCTTTTGGTTGTAGAGGGAGAACCCCGTGATGTCGGAAGGCATGATGTCCGGCGTAAACTGGATCCGCCGGAACGAACAGCGAATGCTCCTGCTCAGGGCCGACGCGAGGGAGGTCTTGCCGACCCCGGGCACATCCTCGACCAAGATGTGACCGCCGCAGAGGAGCGTCATCAGCGCAAGCTCCACCACTTCGCGCTTGCCGACAATCACACGGTTGACGTTCTTGACGATACCCTGTAAGTACTCGCGCATTTCGGTCAATTCCTGCGACATACAACCCCCCCTAATCCGTTGGCGGTTCACAGTTAACCGTTAACAACAATGGTGCGCTTCTCGGCTGCCGTTTCTATTGTACAATTTTGGGGACTGGTTGTCAAGGTATATAAAACGCCCCCGCGTCAAACGTGTGCGCGGACCGTTGATTCTTGCCAGTCTCGCGGATCGTTCCAGCACTTCCATCGCTGCTCCTCGGTTGACATAATACTCTCCCATTTATACCCACCGCCGAGACGGGACGATATACTCTTTTTCACGCGTTTGACGTGTTGATCGCCCGATCCAGCAGCGCTGTTTTCTCATTGGGGCAATCCCCGCTGATCACCGATTCCAGCAGGACCCCGAGGATTTCACCGATCCGGTTCCCGGGCGGGATACCGAGGGCCAGCAGGTCCCGCCCGTTGACCGCGAGGCCGCCGAGCGAGAAGCACTGCCCCCCGTCGATGACGGTACGGAAGATCGTTTCCGCTTCCCCGATACGCCCTTCCGCCCGCTTGACCTCCAAGAGGCGTACAAAGAGTTCGGCCCCCAACTTTGACAGGATCCGTTTGACTTGTGTCTCGTTAAGCAGTTCGGCGCCGCGGAAGGAGACCAGCCGCGTCACCGAACTGGCAGTTTCATTGCCGGCCTTCAGCCGCCGGAGGGTAATTCCCGCGTCTTCGGCGCCGCGGAGCATCAACGAGAGCCGGACGGCGAAGTCCTTCGGCGTCCGCGCAAGGTCCCCCGCCGGAGGGGCCAGCTCGGGGAGGACTTCTTGAATCACCGGGAGGTATTCGGCTAGCACTCCCCCGGCGTTGTCTCCTACAAGGATTTTTTGAAACTCGGCGGCAATCCGCTCCGCCGCTATGTTGCGCAGCAGCGCTTTTAGCCGGGTCATCGCGGCGGCCGTACCCGGCTCGATCGAAAACCCAAGCGCCGAGGCGAACCGGAGCGCCCGCATGATCCGCAGGGCATCCTCCCGGAACCGTGTTTCGGGGTCCCCCACGCACCGAATCAACCCGGCGGCAAGGTCGCGGATCCCGCCGAACAGGTCGGTTAGCCCACGCTCAGGGTGGAACGCCATCGCGTTGACGGTAAAATCCCTCCGGGCGAGGTCATCTTTTAGGTCCCGGACAAACGAGACGCTGTCGGGCCGGCGGTTGTCGGCATACGCGCCGTCGATCCGGTAGGTTGTGATCTCGTAGGCTTTGCCCCCCCTCATCAGGGTGACGGTGCCGTGCTTCCTCCCCGTCTCAATCAGATGCTGCTCGGCAAAGCACGCCATCGTCTCCTCGGGCAGCGCCGAAGTGCCGACATCCCAATCGGCCGGGACCTTGCCCAATAAGCTGTCCCGAACGCATCCGCCGACGGCGCAGGCTTCATACCCACACCCCTCCAGAGCGCCGATCAGAGACCCGACATCCTCCGGTATCGCGATTGGCGTCATAACGTCCCCCTTTTACTAATACTTCCCGCTCCGCCCGGTGGAGCTCCTCCCGGAGGAGCTTCTGAACGAACCCCCGCCCCCGCTGGTTTCCGCCCGCCGGGTCCGATTCACATGGCTATAGAGAAAATCGTCCCGCCGGGACGTCAAAACCATACTGCCTTCCCGAAGGTAGGCGCGCGCGAAATCGTCCTTCCGCACCGATGTCAGCTGCCGCTTCCACACGGTAAGGATCACCAGCGCGGTAATCAGCGGGAGCAGGATGGCCGCCCCGCCCGCGATAAGCCTCGCGGTAACAACCTCACCCGGCGTCAGCGGGATGTTCCCAACGTCGTACGGTTCGCCCCTCTTGGCTTTTGCCACAAAGTCGTCCACTCCGTCGGCGAACGCTAAAAACGCTTCGTAGTAGTCGTCCTCCCGCAAATGGGGCAGAAACAGCTTCTCCAGATACCTCTGGCCGGCGTCGGTAAATGCCTCAAGGGCAAACCCGTACCCGGCGAAGCCGTAATCCCGTTCCTCCACGGCGAGAAGGAGGATTGCGCCGTCCAGATTTTCTCCGTATCCGAACCCGTGCTCCTCAAAGAAGTCGATGGCGAACAGCCGCGCCTCCCGGTCGTCTAAGCTCGGCACCACCGCCGCCACCGTATCGAACCGGTGCCGCTCGCTGATTTCGTCCAGCTTTCGCGTCAGCTCGGAAGCCTGCGCCTCTGTAAGGAGCCCCACTTCGTCGATAAAGCGCGGCGGGCGTTCGGCCGCGAACGCCCCGAAGGGAAGGAGGGCCAGAAAAAGCGCCGTGAACAGGATTTTCTTCATTGTCTCTCCCCCCTATGTCAGCAGACTGACAATCACTTGCGCGAGGATTGACAAAACCGCCGCCGGAATGCCGAACATCTTCAAAAGCCAAGCCCGGTACAGCCCTTTGTCCAGCGGCATATCGCCCACCAGCTTCCCCGTCTGCCCGTTCATCGCGAAGAGGTAGTTCTCCCCCTCATACCGGGTGGAGAGGAGCCACACCGGAAGGAGCGCGTACCGGACGCCGCCCTTCGTCACCCGGACGTTCGCCCCAATCGGCGTGACCGTTTGGTAGCCGGTGACCGTCTCCCGGAAAGCCGCGACCGCGCTGTTGGCGACGCGCTCGGTCGCCCTCGCCATACTCTGCTCGGCGTCCACGTCATACTTGTTGGCGAAGAACCCGGCGAGGTAGGCGGTCTGGAAGGGGACCGCCTCACCGAGCCGGAACGGTTCGACCGACTCCATCAGAGCGTCGTCAATCGACTTGGAGCCGTCCACCGGGATCGCGTCGAAGCCGATCCCGCCCTCCCGCCGAACCCGATAGGTGGAAACCTTCCGGTAGTTATAGCGGCTATCGCTCCAGACGCGCACCTTGGCGGCGCTGTATTCGGTCCGCGCCTCAGCGTCGGCGTCGAAGAGCCAGAAGGGGACATACACCCCCTTGATCTCCTCCAGATGGTTTTGGTCCTTGAACACCTTGGGCAGCAGCCGCTTTCCCAGATAGTGCTTATGCAGCGCCGCGACGGCGGCTTTTTTGTCCAGCTTGAAAGGGAGAACCAAGTCGGGGCGCAGGGTTCCGGAGAACTTAGAGGTCATCACCACGGCGTTGCCGCAGAACGGGCAGCTTGTCGCGCCCAGCGTCTCGTCGCCGACGATCTCGCCGCCGCAGGACTTACAGCTGTACACCGCCATCTTGTCCTGTTCGCCTTCCTTCCAGCAGCCGCCCGTATACCCCCAGTCCACCGACTCGGGTTCTTGGTTCTGCTCCAGCGCGTCGTCCAGTCCGCGCAGCGTCTCGGTGTTGACGACCGATTTGCAGTAGGGGCAGGCGAGCTCCTGCACAGATGTGTCGAACCCCAGCGCGCCGCCGCAGTTTGGGCACTTGTATTCCAGTAAGGCCATCGTTACCCCTCTTCCGGCTTCGGCTTCCCGCACTCGGCGCAGAATTTCCCTTTGTTCACAGCGCCGCAGGAGCATGTCCAGCCCACCGGGGCGGGCGGAGTCTGCTGCTGACCCATCGCGAACAGGTTCTGCGCGTTCATGCCTCCTGCGTTGCCCGCCATGTTCATCCCCATAAACGCCATCGCGGGTCCCGCACCCTCGTTTGCCGCC
>JAISVO010000012.1 GCA_031271525.1 Oscillospiraceae bacterium | reverse complement strand
ACCAACCTCAAGGGCAAACGCATATACTGGGTATGGTTCACAACTGAGGAGGTGATCAGTTTGGCGTCCATCTCCGGTTCCGTTCTCTACGACGGTCCCCGAACCGCCAATCCGGCGGGGCTGCCGGGAATCCCGAATGTGCCGGTGACCCTCTCCGGCGCGGGAAGCAGCCGCTCAACCATAACCGACGGAACGGGGCGCTACCTCTTCGACGGATTGCCGGACGGAAGCTATCAAGTCTCCGAGACGGCATTCCCCCCCGTGCCGTCCGCCGGGACCGCAACCGGAGCAAACGCGCTGGACGCCACCACCCCTACCACCCTGTTCATCACCCTCGCGGGAACGGACGCCACAGACGTGAACTTCCTCAACGGCCCGGTAAAAGTCACCCCGATCCAAGCCATCTTGGACGAAAACGTCACAGTCCTGTCCGGAAACCTGATCACAGAGGCGGACGGCGGCACCTTCGGATCCTTTCCAAAGGGGACCCAAGCCAATACGGGAGCGCCGGACGAACCCTACCCCGGCATCGGCACCGAATTCAGCTACACACTGCCGAACCCGGTGGGGATCACCCCGGCGTTCCACCAATACACCGTCCAGAACTTGATGAACGACGCCACGGCGAATATCCAGCAGACGTGGTGGCGGATCGCCGACCACACGACAGGCGACGAGACGGGACGGATGATGGTGATCAACGGCGATGTGCCCGGCTCGGTCTTCTTTGAGCAGCGGGCTGCGGTCCGACCGAACACCTACTATCTGCTCTCCTCATGGATTCTGAATATGAGCAAGAACTCCGCGCTGAGCGATCCGCAGCTCGGCGTCGTGGTGCTGGATGAAAACGGGCAGGCGCTCTATCGGGCGCGGCTCGGCGCGCTGATCCCGATGGACCCGAACCAGCCCGAGTGGAAGCAGATCGGCACCATCATCCACTCGCGGAATAGTTCTTTCTTGACGGTACGGTTCACCAGTATGGGCCCCGAAGCTTTCGGCAACGACTACGCGATCGACGACATCTCTCTGAACGAGGTGAAGCTCAATCCCTTCGCGCCGGTTAAGACGGCTTCTCCGACGGACGCGCACCCGGGTGACACCGTGACCTATACGGTAACTCTCCATAACCCCGGAAGGAATCCGCTGACCGACGCGGAGTTTATGGACATTGTACCGGCAGAATTCGGCTTTGTGCCGGGAAGCGTGACGGTCAACGGAATACCTGTGCCTGACGCCGACCCGAACAAGGGGTTTTCACTGCCCCAGATCGTGGGCGGCGGGACGGGAACCGTCACCTTTCAAGCGATGGTCTTGGAAGTTCCGGGGCGCAACCCGGTTGAAAACACCGCCGGGATGGAGTATTCGTATACGCCGGTCACCGGCGGGATCCCCGAGCGGTTCGTCACCCGCTCCAATATTGCGAACGTCAACGTCACTTGGCTTCCCCCCTGCTGCTGGCCCTTCGCGCCGATGAAACAACGCCCTTGAGGAGGAGACGATCCCATGCGATGCAATGACGAAATCTCGATGAAGATAAACCGCTTCTCCCCCTGCTGTTGTCCCCCCGGACGACCGGGGGCTACGGGTGCCGCAGGCGCGACTGGGGCGGCGGGTGATATTGGCATGACCGGACCGACCGGAGCAGGGATCACAGGTCCGACGGGGCTTGCCGGCGCTCCCGGCCCGACCGGACCAACGGGGTCAATCGGCGCAACAGGACCGGCGGGCACCCCAGGCGTCACAGGAGCCACGCCCCAGATCGGCCCTAACGGCAACTGGTTCATCAACGGAATCGACTCGGGGCTTCCGGCGTGCTGCCCCGCCGCCACCGATTCGGTGGCGGTTCTCTTCCGGCTGGTACAAGATTTACAGCGGCAGATTAACGAATTAAAAGCCGTGTGATATTCCCCTTTATAGTTCTAACCCGAACCGGCGGAAGAACCAATCGTCGCTGTGGACCCGGCGGGCGAAGCTTTGGATCCGGACTGTCTGGATGTTCTCCGGGGTAAACACTTCATGATAGAGGGTGTCCGCTCCCAAAAACAGCGCTTGTTCCTCCTTAAGGCGCGCGACACGCTCATCACCGTAGTGACAAAGGGCAAGATACAGCTTATTGTATATCGCGTCGGTCCAAGGGATCCGGTAGGGCGCTTGGTCGCGGAACTTGTGCGCTACGCAGGTTCGGGGACAGGTGTAAAGGGAAAACCCGTTCAGCCAAAGCTTGATGGACAACTCCTCGTCGTTGCATCCGTAACCCCGGAACGACTCCTCATAGCCGCCGACCCGCCGGAAAGCGTCGGCGCGGACAGCATAACAAGCCCCTGAGAGGAGGGGCGTTTCCTGTGGTTCCTCTTGGCGGGGATTCCAGTCGGTCCGGGTCAGCGAAGCGAGAGTCATCCCGCAGCCGATCATCCCATCGGTATCACCGAGGTCCCGGACGCAGGGGGTAACCGCACCCGCTTTGTATGTTTCCATCACCCATATCAACTCGTCGAGCCAATTCGGCGAGACATCGATATGCGCGTCCGCGAAAACCAAAACCTCCCCGTTTGATGCCCTCGCGCCTAAGTTCCGTGCGCCGGCGTACCCACGCGCCGGCGTTCGAACGATCCGCGCGCCATCGATTGTGCGGACGGATCCCTCGTCGCAATCATCCGCGATGACGATCTCATAGGGCCATTCTGTCTGTGTCCGCCGGATGCTCTCCACCGTCCGCGTGAGGTTTTCACCTTCGTTCCGACTCGCTATAACCACCGATATAAGCATAACAACCGCCTCCCTGCCGTAGTATATGCGGCGGTCGGCGGGTTATGGACAATGATCTAGCGGCTGCAGCTATATGGGTCTCATTTTAAGAAACACTTAAGCAATCCATCCCTTTCGTTGTAAGAATCGCTTGGTAGAATAGGGGTAAACTACCGCTTGACAGGGAAGGGAAAATACGGTATGATGATACAATCGTGGGTATTTTGCAGAAAAAGAGACGCGCAAGAAGGGACAGAACGAATGGACGTTACCTTGGCACCGCAACAAGAGCGCTCGACCATCCCGGGGTTGTTAACGGATTCCGCCGTCGGCCGGGTCAGCCCCCGTTTTGTACTTTGCTTCTTCACCTATGCCTTCCTGCTCCTGCTGTTCTGCACAAAGAGTTCCCCTCTCTTCCCGGTCAACGACTGGTATGACGCCAATGTCTATTTCACGATGGGCAAAGGTCTGTTCAACGGCTTTGTCCCCTATGTCGACCTGATCGACAACAAAGGCCCGCTCCTCTATCT
>JAISVO010000174.1 GCA_031271525.1 Oscillospiraceae bacterium | reverse complement strand
GATGTTAGGGAAGCCGCCCCGCTCGGAAGCGTAGCGCGTGCATTTCGCAAGAATGAGATGGAGCTCCTTGCCCACGTCCGGCGGAGGGAAACCGGGCTCGGGGCGCGGGCGCGCGCTTAACCCATACCGCACAAAATGATGAAACGGGCAGAGGGAGAAGCTCTCCAGACGGGACGCCGTCAAGGTCAGGGTTTGACCGTATAGCGCCGCCGCGTTCCGCCCCGAAAGGGGGGCGTCGAACGTGAGCGGAGCGGGAGCCGCCGGGGGCGTCGGCGGGGGGACGGGCGTGACCGGGGTACCGGCGAGGGCCGACAGCCGCCCGAACCATTCGGGGCTGGGGTCGGCCGCACCGGCAGCGGGGTAGGTCAGGATAAGGCTGCGGGTCGGGAGGGTGAGGGCAGTGAAGAGATTGAGACGTTCCCGGCCGATCCGGGCAGGGGGATCGGGGGGCGTCTCGCAGCCCGCGTCGCTCAGCGCTTTGCGCTCCTCCTCCGACAGCAAACCGCCGGGGGCGTTACTTGCGGGAACCCTGTCGGCGCCCAGAAAGAGGACGGCGGGGACCGGGATCCGCGCCATTCGGCCCTGATCGCCCACATGGACGCGGTCGAGGGAGGCCGGGATGCTGCCCACCGAGTAGCCGGACAGGACGGTGAGGCAGAGGTTGCAGAACTCCGACGGGTCGGACGGGGAGTCGCCCAGCACCAATACGCATTGCTCCAAGGTGTGGACGAAGATTTCCCACATTTGCGAAACCTCGTTTGCCAGCTTCAATTCGCCGGCCGCGAGCAGGGCGTTCCGATGGATTTCCAGCCCTTCCGGAACACCGAGAGCTTCCAGAGCGAGGTACAGCCCCTCGGCGCACTTTTGCGCGGTGTCGCCTTGGAACCGTTTCATACCGGAGGACAGGAAGCGCCGGAGGGCGTTCAAGCGGATAAGTTCCTCCCGGGCGCGTTCGTCCGGCTCGCCGTAGCCCTCCGGGGAGCGGTCCCAGTCGCGGCCGCCGGAGAACCGGGAGCCGCGCGGATTCCAGCGGCGAAGATAATTTTCCAGAAGGTCGGCGTCGGCGGGCGGCACCGGGAGGAGGCCCGAACGGAGGAGCCGCATGACGTCGTCCCCCCGATAGCCGTACCGCAGGCAGTCTCCGACCGCGCGGATACAGCGGGGAAGCGGCTTTGGGGTATCCATCCGATCCTGAAAGACCGGGATGCCATAGAGGGGGAAGATGCTCTCGAACAGGGGGGCGTAGCTCTCGAAGTCGCCCGTGAGGACGACGATGTCCCGGTAGCGGTACCCCTCTTCCCGGACGAGACGGAGGATCCGTTCGGCGGCAAACCGCACCTCGGACGCTTCGCAGCTCGCGCTGTGAAGCTCCATCGACAGCGGGCAATGGGCAGCGGGCAATTGAGGGTTAGGGGAGACGACCGGCAGCAGGGCGGTTTCCGTATCGGACGGCGGCAGGGGCGTATGGGTAACGCCTTGAGGATAATGCGCCGCAAGCTGTTTCGCAGTAATGCGAAGCGGTTCGGACAACTCACCCTCAAAAAAGCCCCGGAAGAAGACGGTCAGGCCGGGGGATTTATCGGAAAGCCCGGTGAGAAGAAGCCTTTCCTGCGGCGTGAACGAGGCGAAGTCGCTGACATAGAGAATTGGGAAGCTTTTTAGGGTTTTTGCGCCCTCCAGCGCGAGTGTCACCCGGTCGCGCGGATCCAGCTGCCCCCGCTCCTCCTCGTACGCGGCGTAAAGCTTCCCGAGGTCGCGGAGCTTGTCCGACACGCCGGGGGGCGCGTTGTCCGCCGCGCGAACCAAATCCTGCGGCGTGATGCGGTAACACTTGCATTCGTCGAGGGTATTCAATAGATCCGGCAGGAACGCCGGTTTTTGCGCGGACCGGCGCAGGACGGTCAGCTCGCCGCTTGCCGCGCCGACGGCCCTCCGGAGCATCAGGAGCCGCCCGCCGACATCCAGCACCGGCCTCGCGAGTCCTCCGGCTTCCGCCAGAACGCGATCCACCAAGCGCCGGAAGGTGATGACCTCGGCGCGTAGACAGACCGGCGCTCCGCCCCGCTCCGCCAGCAGCCGTTCGGCGGAGTGGGAGTACGGCTCGGGGACGAGCCAGACGCAGTCCAGCCCGTTCGCGGCGTCGGCCAGAAGGCGGGACAGCAGTTCGTCTGTGCCGGCCCGATGGTCGGGGGACCAGAGGAATGTGGGACGCATCGTCAATACCCCGCGAAGAAATCGACCGTGTTATAGAGGCGGCGGCCGGAGATATAGCGGGTCAGGAGGTCGAAAAAGAGGGAGAAGCTGCGGTCGGCCGTCTCGGGCGACGCGCTGGAGCTGTGGGGGGTCAGCAGGATATTGTCCAGCTGGCGGAAGGGATGGCCGGAGGGGAGGGGTTCCTCGGCAAACACGTCCAGCGCCGCCGCAGTGACGACCTCACGGGTCAGCGCGTCAACCAAGTCGGCCTCGACGACCGCAGAACCCCGGCCGACATTGATAAAGAGGGCGGACGGCTTCATCAGAGAAAAGGACGCCGCGTTGAAGACGCCCCGGGTCGCCGGGGTGTCGGGCAAGCAGGAGACTACGACGTCGGCGCGGGGCAGCGCGGCCGGGAGGCTGCGGAGGCTATAGACATCGGCGAAGCCGGGCGGCACCTCGTGGACCAAGCGGCGGACCCCGAGGACCGTGCAGCCGACTTTGCCGAAAATCGCGGCGACGCTCTTGCCGAGGTCGCCCATGCCGCAGACAAGGACGGTCGAGCCGGACAGTTCGCGCATCTCGGGGTGGCGGGTAAAGCCGCCGCCGCTCTGCTGGCGGATGTAGTAGGGGAATTGCCGCAGCAGCGCCAGAGCCATCCCCAAGACATGCTCGGCAATCGCCTTGCCATAGACGCCACGCGCGTTGGTCAGCGTGACGGCGCGGTTCGCGTACAGCGACAGGTCGCCGTACGGCTCGATCCCCGAATTGGGCAGATGGTGCCACATCAGCCCGGGCGCCGAGAGTAAGAGTTCGGGCGGCGGGCAGCCGTAGAGCACCTCGCAGTCCCGCAAAACCGCCGGGGTGACGCTCCGGCTGTCCGCAACGCGCAGGTTGAGGCGGGGCGCGGCTTCGGCGACGCGCAGCAGGCGCGCCGGGCTTGTCTCGCTCGCCGGCGAAGGGATGACGACAAGGTCGATGGGAACCAGCTCCTTTGGGGACAGTATAACACGAAGGCGGGGAGATGGGCAAGAGGGCGCGACAAACCGCTAAAGCGGGGACGGGGGCGGTACGATATATAGAGAAATGCACGGACGCATGGAAGAGCCGGTTTTGCCTGATAAAAGGGGGTCCGTGATGCAGATATCGAGTATCATGTTTATGCAGTACGCGAGCGGCGTGCAGGCGGCGATCACACAGGGGAGTTACGAGTTCGGCCAGATTCTGGCGAAGGCGCAAGCCGCGAAAGCGGCCGGGGTCACCGGGACGGTTACCCTCGCGAAACAGCTCGGGCTGGACGGCCTGAGCCGTGAAGAGCAAATCGTCGCGGTGTTCAGCAGTTTGAAGGAATCGAGCGCGAACGAGATGCGCGCCGCCGCCGGTATACTCCTCGATCTCTGCGCGATCGACACGGCGACCCATACCGAGCTGGTGAAACGGGTAACCGAGTACGCCGAGACCTTTGTGCCGGCCGGGGGAACCGCCGAGGACCGGGAAGCCGCGATGGACGAAGTCCGCGATTGGGACTCTGTGCTGGAGGACGTCTTCGGGTTCAGCGACGAGCTGGTTCTCCTCCTGATGCAGGCGTGGCGCGTACGCAAGGACATCGAGAACGACGACGAGGAACTGAAAGCCATGTGGCGGAAAATCGACCTCCTCCAACAGGCGATCCGGGCGGCAATCCAACTCCGGAACGAAAAACGGGACGAGCGGGAGCTTTTGGACATGGCGAGCGCCGAGCGGAACCGGCTCCGGGCCGTTTTTGGGCTGACCGATTGGAACGATTCGGAAATGTTGGATTTGGAGCAGCTCGATTTGTTTGCCTTGCTGTAAACTATTTGTTGATTTTTAGGCCGGGCTGTGCTATACTGCCATTAAACTAATCTAACGCTCGATAGGATAGAAGCCACTCATGTTTGAAAAACGGAAAGTGCGGCGGCATTTCCTCCGTGGCGGTATCGCAATCTTCGCTATGGCGGTTCTCTCTGCCGCGCTGTTCGCCGCGGTGAGCCATTCCGAGTCCTTTGCCATACGGGTGTATACGCCGTTTTCCCGGGCGGTATCCGGCTGGATCGGGGCCGCCTTCTCGTTCACTCCCTATTCCGCCGCCGAAATCCTGCTCCTTTTGCTTGCCTTGGCGGTTCTTGCCTACCTCGTCTGCGCCATTGTCGCGGCGGTGCGGAGACAAAACGGCTGGTCCCTCCTGCGGTGGGTGTTTGACCTTCTGCTGACCGCCGTTGCCGTTATCTTCGTTTTCCTCCTCCTATGGGGCTGCAATTACGCAACGCCCAAGCTGGAGACGCGGATGCCCTACGACACCTCCCCCCAGCCGCAGGAGGTCCTGTTTGAAACTGCCGCGTGGCACCTTGGACAAGTGAGGCTGCACAGCGAGCTTGCCGGCGGGGACCGGAGCGCCTTTGCGGATGTCGCCGGGAGGGCCGCCGTCGCCGTGAAAGCGCTGACCGAAGCCCGGCCCGACTTGATGGGCGGCGGCGTTGTGAGCCCGCCGAAGCGGATGATTTTCGCCGACGTGCTGGGATATCTGGGCATCTCGGGGATCTATTCCCCCTTCACCGGCGAATGCCACGTCACCCCGATCGGGACCGCGCCCTTCCTCCCCTCTACCATGTGCCACGAAATGGCGCACCGGTTGGGCTTCGCTCCCGAGGAGGACGCGAACATGATTGCCTACCTCGCCTGCGCCGGCAGCGGCGACGCGCTTGTACGCTACTCGGGCGAGCTGCTGGCCTTCAACTACTGTTACGGCGCGCTGAGCGACCCCGAGCTGCGCGCGGCCCTTTGGAACGGGCTTCCCCAAGCGGCGAAGGACGACTACGCCGCGAACGCCGAGGCGTGGAGACAATACGAGGGCCCCCTCCGGGACGTCGCGGCCTCGGTCAACGACACCTACCTGAAGGCGATGCGGCAGCCCGAGGGCGTTAAAAGCTACGGACGGGTGGTTGATATGCTGATCGCGCTGAATTTAGAAAGAAATTCGGATAATTAACTATGGCATTCCTTGGGGAACTGTGTTATAATAAGGTGCAATCGTTCTAAAATTCTGTAATACAAGGCGGGTGTTTCCACGATGGCCAACGATCCGATGCTGGATATGTTCATTTTCGAGAACGTACAGCTCACCGAACGGCTGGAAGAAATCCTGATCGACTGCGAGCAGAAGGGGGGATTTACCGAGGAGCATATCAACGAAATCTTTCGGATCATGCACACGATCAAAGGCTCCTCCGCCATGATGGAGTACGACTCGATCTCCACTCTGGCGCACCACTTGGAGGACATGTTCTTCTACATACGGGAGCACAGCGACGTGACCCCCGACACGGGGGAAATCTCCGACATCTGCCTCAACGCCGCGGATTTCTTCAAGCAGGAGATCGCGAAGATCCAGACCGGCGCGCCCTCCGACGGAGATACCTCCGCCTATTTGGGGCGGATCTCCCGGTATATGGACATCCTCACCGGGAAGACCGGCGCGCCCCCTCCGTCCGAAGACGAAAAGGCCGCCGCCGTGATGGGCGTCACCGGAGCCGCCCCGGCAAAACCGGACGCGGCGGGCGGCCCGGCTTCCTTCTATACCGCCCATATCACCTTCGACGACGGCTGTAAGATGGAGAACATCCGCGCGTACCAGATCGTCAATGTTCTGTCGGATTACGCGGAGAAGGTGGAGACGGTGCCGCCCGACCTTCTGGAGGACTGCGCCGACGAGATTATCAGCAACGGCGTCACAATGAACATCTTCCCCGACGCCCCGATAGAGACGATCCGGGACGTAATCTCGGAGACCCTCTTCGTCAAGCAATTCGACCTCTCCGCCGGCGACGGAGGAGGAACGGGGCCCGCCGTTCCGGCGGCGCCCATAACCCCCGCGGCACAGACCGCGGCCCCCGCGGCGCCGGAAATACCCGCACCCCCCGCCGCCGCCGCGCCGCCCGCTGCCGCGCAACCGAAGGAGGCGACGCCGATGCAGGCGAAACAAAGCGCGCCCGTGGTGAACGAGCTGCCGGTTCCGCAGCTCAGCGAGATCAAGCAGAACTTCATCAGCGTCAACGTCGACAAGCTCGACAAGCTGATGGACCTGATGGGCGAGATCGTCATCTCGGTCTCGATGGTCGTCAACAACATCGACCTAGCGGGGCTCCAGCTGGACAACTTCGAGAAGGCAAGCGCACAGCTCCTAAAGAATACCGGGGACCTTCGGGACATTATTATGAGCGTGCGGATGCTGCCCATCTCCTCCACCTTCCATAAGATGAGCCGGATTGTCCGGGATACCGGGAAGAAACTCGGCAAAGAGGCCGAGCTTGTGATCGTCGGCGAGGAGACCGAGGTCGACAAGAACATCATCGACAACCTCTCCGACCCGCTGATGCATATCATCCGCAACTCGATGGACCACGGCTTGGAAGACAGCCGGGAGGACCGCATCGCCGCCGGGAAGCCGACGATGGGGCGGATTGTTTTGGAGGCGCGGAACTCCGGCTCGGACGTTATCATCTCCTGCACCGACGACGGGCGGGGGCTCAACCGGGACAAGATCTTCGAAAAGGCCCGCGCCAACGGGCTTGTCTCCCGCAACGCGGACGAGTATACCGACAAGGAAATCTATCAGTTCATCATGCTGCCCGGCTTCTCCACCAACGATACCGTCACCGAGCTGTCGGGGCGGGGCGTCGGGATGGACGTTGTGCGGCGGAATATCGAGAAGGTCGGCGGCACCGTTGACCTCGACTCCACCCCCGGCGCCGGAATGACGGTGAATATCCGGATTCCGCTCACCCTCGCGATCCTGCCCTCCATTGAAATCAGCGTCGGCAAGAACAACTACCTGATCCCCACCCTGAACATCCGGGAGGCGTTCAAGCCGGACAGCAAGGATATTATCATCGACCCGGACGGCAACGAAATGATCATGTACCGGGGCGAATGCTTCTCGATCGTACGCCTCCACCGGCTCTTCAACGTCGAAACGGATATCACCGACTTCAAGGACGGCATCATGATTATGATTGAGGACGACGCCCATATGACCTGCGTCTTTGCCGACGTCATGGTGGGCGAGGAACAGGCGGTCGTCAAGCCGATCCCGAAATTCATCACCGAGCGGATCGGGAACATTTACGGCATCTCCGGCTGCACCCTCCTCGGAGACGGCAGCATCAGCCTGATCATCGACGTCAAGAGCCTGACCCATAACGCCCGTTAAAGTGAAAGGAAGGATCGGCAATGGATGATTTTAACGAACTGCTCGAACAGAGCGAAACCCAAGGCAAGTATCTGACCTTTTGCGTGGGCGACGAGGAGTACGCCATCGAAATCGACTACGTCATCGAGATCATCGGGGTGCAGCCCATTACCGAGGTGCCGGATATCCCCTCCTATATCAAAGGGCTAATCAGCCTGCGCGGGAAAATCACCCCGGTGATGGATGTCCGCCTGCGCTTCAACAAGCCGCCGCAGG
Organism: Oscillospiraceae bacterium; assembly: GCA_031271525.1. GTDB lineage: Bacteria > Bacillota > Clostridia > Oscillospirales > UBA929 > UBA929. The sequence continues at coordinate 1,330 of JAISVO010000174.1, read as the reverse complement.
AGTACGACGAACGCACCTGTATCATCGTCGTCAGCCAAGAGGAGAGCACCATCGGGCTGATCATCGACACCATCCGGGATGTGCTGGACATCGACGACAGCCTGATCGGCGACCCGGCCGGCGTCAAGACGGGAACCCCCAACCGGTACATCCGGTCGATTGCGCGCACCGACCACGGGAATAAGCTGATTATTAACCTAGAAAAAGTGCTGAGCGACCGGTAAGTGTGAGGTTACTGCGATTCCCCCTGTCCCTTCGGACAGGGGGAATGCTTTTTCGGGGGAAGAGGGTCAGCGCTATCAAACTGCGGTGTCGAATACTGCTTGATAACAATAGAAATCAATACCATACATGAACGCTTGCCCGCATTTTTCAAAGCCGTTCTTCTCATATAAAGCCATAGCTGCGGGATTCGTCCTGCTGACCAACAATCTCATTCCATCAAACCCTTTATCTTTCGCAATACGGATAACATTCTGCAGAATCGCTGTCCCAACGCCTTGATTCTGCATGGCGGATACTACGCCTATACGCGCCAATTCGCAAGGTTTTTGCATAGACCATTGAAGATGGCTCAGCTCGTTAAAATCCCCCATTGAAGCGACTGCAACAATTTTATGATCCATTTTTAGGATATACAGCGCTTCCTTTTCGACATCTGATTTTGCGGATTCTTCATTTGGATACTCTGAACTCCATGTGCAGCCCGGAGTACCGATTAAGCTACCGTATAGACTTGCAATTTCCGGAACATCGTCATAGCCGGCTAATGAGAATTTATAGTTGTTCAACGCTTACACCACCTAAAATAATTGCACAAACGGCTCAATGAGCTGTCCGCCGTCACCGGGCAGGCAGGCTTCACCGGCACCCAGCGGGCGGACGGAAAAGTCGTTCTACCGGAGGCCATCGAGCTGCTCCGGCAGAAAAAGAGCGCGTAATGGAGCCGCTGCTTGAAAAGGTAACGCTACGCCGTCCAATCCGCTATGAGCAGACCATCCACGCATTGAAACTCGCGGGTATTGTTCGTCACGAGTGTGAGTCCGAGGGCTTTTGCGTGAGCCGCAATCAGCGTGTCGCGGTCGCCTATTGGCGTTCCGGCGCGTTTCAGCTTGACTCGCACTCTTCCGTACTCGGCGGATGTAATTGGGTTTGCTCCGGAGCCGAAGCTGTGGTACAATGGTGCGGCGGGAATCTTTTCCGCGTCTCGCTCGGCTAGGATGGGCGAGGGAGATATTTTATATTTGCGGGGTGTAAAATATGCATCTGGGTTCGATATATTTGATAGTCAATGACTTTGACAAAGCGATTGACTTCTACGAAAAACTGC
>JAISVO010000097.1 GCA_031271525.1 Oscillospiraceae bacterium | reverse complement strand
TGGATTGAGGAGGCGCAGAAGCGCGACCACCGTAAGCTGGGTCCGCAGCTGGGGCTTTTCTTCCTCCATGAGACGGCGCCGGGTATGCCCTACTGGCTCCCGAAGGGGCTGAAGCTGTTCAACACCCTGCTCGATTTCTGGCGTAAGGAACATGAGGAGCGCGGCTATCAGGAAATCTCCGCGCCGCTGATCAACAACGCCTCCCTCTGGGTCACCTCGGGTCACTGGGCGCACTACAAGGACGACATGTTTGTCATCCCTCCGATGGAGGAGGGGGATCCGGCGCTTGCCGTCAAGCCGATGAACTGCCCCAACGCGATGTTGGTGTACGGTCGCTCGGTGCGCTCCTACCGCGAGCTGCCGCTCCGGTACTCCGACTGCGACGTGCTGCACCGCGCCGAAGCGTCCGGGACACTGCACGGGCTGTTCCGGGTTCGGATGTTTCGGCAGGACGACTCGCATAACTTCATAACAAGGGAGCAGATCCCCTCGGAGATCAATGCGATCCTCGACATCGCCGACAAATTCTACGGTATCTTCAATCTCAGTTATAAACCGGTCCTCTCCACCCGCCCGGAGGACTTTATGGGTGATCCCGCGCTGTGGGAGGAGGCCGAACGCGAACTCCACCGAAGTCTGACCAAGCGGTTTGGTGAGGGAGGCTACACCGTCAACGAGGGCGACGGCGCGTTCTACGGTCCCAAAATCGACTTGATCATGACCGACGCGTTGGGCCGCCCGTGGCAGACGGGTACAATCCAGCTTGACTTCCAGCTTCCGCGCAACTTCGGCTTGACCTATGCGGCCTCGGACGGCACGCTGAAAGAGCCGGTGGTGATCCACCGGGTCATCTACGGTTCGCTGGAGCGGTTTATCGGTATCCTGATCGAGCATTTCGCTGGAGCGTTTCCCTTCTGGCTTGCGCCGGTGCAGGTCGGTATCGTTCCGGTGCGCGTGGCCCACAACGACTACGCGCAAACGGTTTTGACGGAACTTCGGAAAAAGGGGCTGCGCTGCGAGGCCTTGTTTGAGGACGAGGGCATGGGTGGCAAAGTCAATAAGTTCCGGCAGGACAAGGTGCCGTACACCTTGGTGCTCGGCGACCGGGAAGCCGAGGCGGGGACAGTGTCGATAAAGATTCGCGGCGGCAAACAGGCGCAGGATGTGCCGTTGGAAGCGTTTTCCGCGTCCTGTGCCCGGCAGTCCGAGACGCTGTCGCCGGAGTTAAGCGAGACGTTTTAGCAAACGGACGTTCTCTCAAAGTGGTGCACAGACCGCCCCTTTCCGTCGGGAGAGGTGGCGGTCTGCTTTGCGAAAAATTTATAGGTGAAGGCTTTCTTTTTTCTCTAAGATTTGTTATAATATCTAGTATTGCTAGGGAATCCCATCTAATGGGTTTCTTTTCAAGTGTGAAGAGGGGGTAAAGTGGGTTGCTCTGACCACAGCCGGTATCCTCGCGGGATGCCCGGTCGCGTTTTGGTTCATACTGTGCTGCGGAACAGTATTTAGAATCCATCCAGACATTGAAGGAGTGAATGTTGTGAGTTACATAAAATCCCTGCGGTTCAAACTGATGAGATTGTGTGTCGTTCCGCTGCTCTCCGCCGCTGCGTTGTTCATCGCCCATTCGGTGATCATCGCGTATCAGGTGCGGGACAGGCTGGCGTCTTCGGACGCCGGAGCGGCGCTCGAAATGGGGTGGATCGCCCGGCAATGGGTGGTCGTCTTCTTCGCGATGTTCATTGTTTTCTTCATCCCAATTACGATTAACATCCGGAAGTTTATCCTGCCGATCCGGGAGCTTGCGCGGGACGCCGATCGGCTCGCCGAAGGGGATATCACCGTCAGGATCGACAAGAATCGGGACGATGAACTCGGGGTTCTGCAAGAGAGTTTCCAGAAACTCGTCGCGGCAAGCGGACGGCAGGCGAAGCTGATCCGTCAGATTGCGGACGGCGACTTACGCGGATCCTACAAACCGAACAGCGACGCTGACGTGGTGGGGCAGAGCTTGGTCAATATGCTGGAGCGCAACAACGAGGCGATGGCGGACGTGCTGAGCGGCGCAGAGCTGTTCCGGACCTCCGCCTCACAGATTGCCATAGCGGCCCAAACGCTGGCGGAGGGGGCAAACGAACAGGCAGCCACCGTATCCGAACTGAGCGGCGCGGTTACTCAAGTCGCGACGCAGGTTTCCGATAGCGCGGAGCGCTCCCAAAAAGCTGCCGAACTGTCTGCAAAAATGCTGGAGAACGCGAAGACAGGGCGGCTTAAGATGTCGAGTATGCTGGAGGCGGTCCGGGAAATTAACCAAACCAGCCGTAACATCAATAAGGTGATCCGGGTGATCGACGATATCGCCTTCCGGACGAATATCCTCGCTCTGAACGCCGCCGTTGAAGCCGCAAGGGCGGGTACGCACGGCAAAGGGTTCGCGGTGGTTGCCGATGAGGTGCGGAGCCTCGCGACGAAAAGCTCCGAAGCCGCTAAGGACACGGGGACCCTGATCGCGAGCTCGGTAGAAAAGGCGGAGTTCGGGGAGCGGATCGCCGAAGAAACCGCCGAGAGTTTGGACAGGATTGTGACAGGAATCAATGAGTCCGACCGGTTAGTGCGGGAAATTGCGGTCTACGCCGATACGCAGGCCGAGGCGGTGAAGCGGATAAACAGCGGGATAGGGCAGGTATCCCAAGTTGTTCAGCAAAACAGCGCGACAGCCGAACAGAGCGCCGCCGCGAGCGAAGAAATGAGCAGTCAGGCGGAGATGCTGGCGCGGACGGTCTCGCAGTTCCGTCTGCGTAGTTCCTATCAGCCGGTTGACTTCTAAGCGTTACGCCCTCCCCACAGCGGCTCCAACCGCAGTTCCATGACGTAATCATCCATGAAGAACCCTTCGCCTATGTCGGTCTTGACGGAGTCGGCGACGGTAAAACCCCATTTTTTATATACCGTAATCGCGGTGCCGTTATGTTTGTTGACCGTCAAGCGGATCCTGTCAAGGGTATACACCCGGCGGCAAAGGGCAATCGCTTCCTCCAAAAAGCTCCGGGATATACCGTTCCCGCGATGGTCCGAACGGACATATATCTTGCTGAGAAAGAGGTGACCCTCCCTCGGCTGACAGGCGCAGTACCCCACCAAATCTTCGGTCTTTACCCTTTTCGCCGTGAAATATGTGTAGTTATGCGACCGGATGTCCTCGACAATTTGCTTCGGCGATTGGTACTTTATGAGCATATACGCAACCTGCTCCTCCCCGATGAGCGGTGTGTAATGTTCGCGCCAAATCTCTCCGGCTAAGGCGGAGATAACGCCGGCTTTCGCCTCCAGCTCGCCTGTATGCTGGTTAACCTTGTCGAAGAGGTAGTGTCCGCTTTCAAGCGGCTCTGCGTAAGCCATGCTATGCTGTCCCTCCCTGTTTTTAATCCTCCATCCGCTCAAACGGCGGCGGGTTTATAACCGTTATCAGAAGACACTCCTGAAAGCTGTTTTGTTACCCCTTCGGCAGAACCGTCACCACAGTGAACCCCGCTCCGGTGTTGATGCTCAGCGTGCCGCCTACGGTGTGCACCCGTTCCCGCAGACCGCTCAATCCCAGCCCGGGTTTGAACGATTTACCGCCGCCTGTCCCGTTGTCCGAGACTTGCAGACGGATGTAAGCCGCGTTCCCGTCGACCTTGACCGTCGCGCCGGTCGCCCTCGAGTGCTTCGTGATGTTTGTCAGCAATTCCTTGAGGTT
>JAISVO010000085.1 GCA_031271525.1 Oscillospiraceae bacterium | reverse complement strand
GACGCCATCGGCGCCGTAACTAAGGTTCTCTACCCGTGGGTCGCCGAAGTATTCAGAACCACTCCCTCCCGGGTGGAGCGGGCTATCCGCCACGCGATTGAGGTCGCGTGGGATCGGGGAGATTTGGAGGTCCTGCAAAGCATTTTCGGCTACACCGTCAGCAACGAGAAGGGAAAACCGACAAACTCCGAATTCATCGCGATGATCGCCGACCGCCTCCAATTGGAATTAAAATCGGAACAGCGCGAACAGCGGTAGAAGCGCTCCGAATACTGCGGGGCTGTATCAACGGCAGTTGATACAGCCCCGCAGACTTTGAAATCGGACGATTACGCAGGGATATGCCGGGATTCCGCGGCTTATACGGCAGGTGGTTCGTCGTCGCCGGCGAGGTCGCCCGCGATCAGGGTTTCGGTTCCGCTCGCGATGGCGACAATCTCATCGGGGCCGTCATTGATCTCCTCATCGTCAAACTCGGGCACCCTCTCCATCAACGCGCGGGCGGAGAGTGAAATCTTCTTCTTGCCGTAGTCGATGTCGGTGATCAAAACATCCAGACGGTCGCCTTCTTTGATCACATCAGCGGGCTTTGAAACATGGCGGTCGGTAATCTGCGAGACATGGATCAGCCCGTCCACACCCGGAATCACTTCGGCAAACGCCCCAAAGGGCATCAATTTGTTGACGGTGACCGGGACAACATCGCCCTTTTTGTGCGCTTCGGTGAACTTGACCCACGGATCGTCCTCCGGCTTCCGATGCCGAAGCGAGATCCGGCGGTTTTCTTTGTCGACACTGATGACGGTAACAGTCAGCGGGTCACCGACCTTGAGCATGTCGCTCGGCGCTTTCAGGCGTGTCCAAGACAGCTCGGACAGATGGACCAAGCCGTCCACCCCACCGATGTCAATGAAAGCGCCATAGGACGTCAGGGACTTGACAACCCCGTTGTACTCCTTGCCCGGTTCGGCGTTGTTCCAAATCTCCTCGGCGCGGTTACGACGATCCTCCTGCGAGACGGAACGGATCGAGCCGACGACACGCCGGCGGGAGCGCTGGAACTCCGTGATCCGGAGACGGACCTTTTTCTTGATGAGGTCGCTCATCGGGGCATCCTTCGGAAGGCCGGTCTGGGAAGCGGGCACAAAGACACGCACTCCCTTGACCGATACGACGACGCCGCCTTTGTTCTCCTCGACGACAATACCCTCCATGACGGCACGGGTGTCGGTGGCGGCTTCGACATCCTCCCAGCTTTTGACGGTGTCGAGACGCCGCTTGCTCAGCATAACGGTGCCCTCAACATCGTTGACACGCATGACATATGTCTCGATCTCGTCCCCGACCTTGCAGAGGGACGATACATCCACCCCGGTGTCGTAGGTCAGCTCATCCAGCGGGATGTACGCCGCATGCTTGGAGCCTAGGTCAACCTGAATGTCTGTCGGGGAAATGCCGGTGATGATCCCGGTAACTTTATCCCCCGTGTGCAGCGGCTTTAAAGTGGACTCGAAGAGTTCCGCAAAGGAAACGTCTTCAACCGCTTCACCGGTCATGTTCATCTCTTCAGTCATTGCTAAAACTACCTCCTCAATGATGGCGGACGGCGTGGACGCTCCCGCCGTTACTCCGATACGCGCTCCGTTCACCCTGCCGAACGTCCCGCCCTCGGTGAAAACGACGGGGCACTCGCAAACCGAAGCTAAATGACGCGTATTGGCGCTCTCGGAATCACCCACGACAACCATGACATCCACCCGGCGCGACAGCGATGCGGTGTCCCGCTGACGCATATCGGTTGTTCTGCATATTGTATCAAGAATCTTGCCGTTTGTACACACTTTTTTGAAAATATTTTGGCAAAGTTCCCACTCCGCTCGCCGGGATGTCGTTTGTGCCGCCATCGTTATCGGTTGATTTGTGTCGAAATCGCTTCTTTTGAGGATATTTTCCAATTCTTCAATCCCGGAAAATACCAAACAACGCCGGCACCACGAGGCCGTTGCCTTTACTTCGGGATGGTCCCGATTCCCGTAAAGCAGCACCGGCCCCTCGGCATCCGCAACCAGCTCATGGATCCGCTTGACATCCGGGCAGGTGGCGTCGATAGTCCGGATCCCCCGCTCCTTCAATGTGCGGTACAGTTCGGGGGGAGCGCCGTGACTCCGGATGACCAGCACCCCTCCGTCTGGCAGTTCATCCAAGCTCCCGATGACGGCGACGCCCTGCGAAGACAAGCCGCTCACCGCTCGCTTGTTGTGGATCAGCGGACCGAGAGTGAAGCAGGGCGAGGCGTCCAGCGCCAGCCGTACGGCACGGGCTACGCCGTAGCAGAAGCCGGCGGAGGGAACGACCTCAATCATGAGTCTTCTCCCGCGTTTGCGCACGCAAAGAGTAAATTTCACGGCGGAGGCGGTCACTCACCCCACTCCGCTCCCCCTTCTGCACGGAAAAGGGTTTCCCGAAAACGAGCTCGATTTTATTGACAATCGGTTTTCGCCCGGAGGTGAGGTAGACCGGTAAAAGGGGTTTATCGGAGTGGGCCGCCAACATGACGGCGCCGTCCTTCAACGGGACATTCTCGCCATCCTCTAAAACCCTGCGGCCCTGCGGAAAGATCAGCACCTTCCTCCCCTCCCTGAGGACCGAAAGAGTCGTTTTGATCGCTGTCATATCCGAAGCGCCGCGCTCCACCGGGTAGGCCCCGAGCTTTGTGATCAGCCGCCGGAAGCCAAAAAACTTTAACAGCTCGGCCTTCGCCATGAAACGGGGATGATCCTCCACC
>JAISVO010000070.1 GCA_031271525.1 Oscillospiraceae bacterium | reverse complement strand
CAGGGAGCGACGATACAATTGTCAACGGACAACCGATCGTCACTCCGTAGCATTTGAACACTTTTTCGTAAGAAACACCCTGTGACGGGTTTGCTTTCTGTGATATATTTATGGTATACTCTATCTGCGCAATAACTGGGGTATTTCTTATGGGGAAATATTCCCGGGCGTCTCTCGCTTGTTGCCCCCAAAACACTGATCACGGAGTGGGTGGATGATGAAGTTTGATTTGCTGCATCCGGCGGACCAGCTTGTGCAGATCATGGACCGCATATACCAAAACGGAATGACGACTACTTCCGGCGGCAACCTGAGCATCCTCGGCGAAAACGGGGAAATATGGATCACGCCGACGGGGGTCGACAAGGGTACGCTGACTCGCGGCGATATATGTATGGTGATGCCGGACGGAAAGGTGGCCGGCCCGCATAAGCCGTCTGTTGAACTTCCTTTTCATACCACAGTCTACAAACGCCGCCCCGACCTTCGCGCCGTCCTGCACGCGCACCCGCCGGCAATCGTGGCTTTCTCCGTGGCCCGTATCCTGCCGGATACCCGCCTTGTCGCGAACGCCTTCAGGACTCTCGGGACGATTACGATGGCGCCTTACGCGGTGCCGGGTTCACAGCTTCTGGGAGACGGCATAGCGGCCGAGTTTGAAAAGGGTTTTGACATTGTGTTTATGGAGAACCACGGTGTCGTGATTGGCGCGGACAGCCTGTTCAATGCCTTTATGAAGCTCGAAACCCTTGAGGCGACCGCCAGACTGGAACTCAACGCCCGTAAGCTGGGGACGCCGAAAAGCCTTCGGGAAAGCGAGATCAACCTGACGGCTACCCGCGACCATCTGACGATGGACGATTTTGTGCCAAACCGCCGCGGCCCCGAGGAATGCGCCGCCCGCCGCGATATGATAACCCTGATCCGCCGTTCTTACCGCCAAGGCCTGTTTGTCAGCACACAGGGGACATATTCGGTCTGCTTGAGCGACGGCAGTTTCATCATCACGCCGTATGGGATCGACCGGGGGTATATGGAGGAAAGCGACCTCGTGCTGATCAAAAACGGTATGAAAGAGCAGGGAAAGACCCCCTCGCGCTCAGTGGCTCTTCATCAAAAAATATACGGCGCACACCCGGAAATACGCTCGGTGCTAGGCGCAAACCCGCCTCACGCGATGGCTTTCGCGGTTACGGACGGGTCGTTTGACCCCCGTACCATCCCCGAGAGTTATATTATGCTGCGGCAGATACGGAAGGTGCCCTTTTCCTTAATCTATCTCAAGCAGGACGAGGTCGCCGGGATCCTTTCCCCGCAGACTCCGGTGCTGATCTGCGAGAACAACCAGATCCTCGCGACGGGAAACAGCCTGTTAAGCGCGTTCGACCGGCTGGAGGTCACCGAGGCTACGGCTCATTCCATCATCGACGCGAAGGCCATCGGCCCGCTGGTGCATATATCCGACGCCGAGGCGGAGGATATCGAGCATGTATTCCATCTAAAATAATTAAAGGTGACGAGGGAATGTTAAAAGAGTTGGCGCGTATGTCAAAGATTGCCGGAGCGAGAGCGGATTATGTTCAGGGCGGCGGCGGCAATACCTCGGTCAAACTCCCCGGCGGACTGATGGCCATTAAAGCGTCGGGCTTCCGGCTCTGTCAGGTCACGGAAAACGAAGGGTTTGCCGTCGTCGAAACAGACACGCTGAGGGATGTGACCGCCGAGCGAGGATACAAAGCCTTGCGGCCGTCTGTCGAAGCTGGGTTTCACGCGTTGCTGAAGACCTTTGTGCTCCACACCCACCCGGTTTACGCGAACCTCGCGCTTTGTTCGGAGAGGGGCGCTGCGAGGCTGGAAGAGATCATGGATGGGATCGGCTATATCACCATTCCGTACATCAACCCGGGGGCTGAGCTGTCGGCGGCGATCAAAGAACTGCTGAAACCGGAAACGCAGGCTGTATTTATGATCAACCACGGGCTGGCAGTGACGGCGGACACCGCCGACGACTGCCTGCGGCTCCACGATGAGATCAATAGGCGGGTTGCAGAATCCTACGGCGTGACCGCCGGGGACTTTGAGCAGTTCTCCGCCCAGCTCTCCAAAACCCTCTATCCGGATCAGCAGGTTTACCTGACGCTTACCGAAGCCCAGCGGGAAATCATGGCGGCGGTTATGTTTATCCACTTCACCCTGATGAATAACGGCGAAAAAGCGCGGGCAATGGATGAAAAGGCGATGGAGTTCATTCAGAATTGGGAAAGCGAAGCATACAGAAAGTCCATATTGAACTAGGAGGCGCGGCCATGAGCGTATATGAGTCCGCAAAAGAACAATACGCCGCCGTGGGCGTGGATACCGAAGCCGTTCTCACAGCCCTAGATAGGATCCCTGTTTCGATGCACTGCTGGCAGGGGGACGACGTGCGCGGTTTTGAGAGCGGCGACAGCGTTCTGACCGGGGGAATCCAAAGCACCGGCAGCCACCCCGGGCGGGCGGCTACCGCTGGCGAGCTCCGGGAATATATTGATCAAGCCCTGACGCAGATCCCCGGCGTGGTGAAGATCAACCTCCACGCAATATATGGCGACGTGTGCGGCGTGGAGCGCGACGCCATAGAGCCGGCGCATTTTCAGGCTTGGGTCGATTGGGCGAAGGAGCGCAAGCTGGGACTCGACTTTAACCCAACACTCTTCTCCCATCCAAAATCCGGGGACGTACTGACTCTTTCGCACCCCGACAGTTCGGTGCGCGAGTTCTGGATCGAGCACTGCAAGCGCAGCCGCAGGATATCCGCGCATTTCCAAAAGGAGTTGTCACAAACCTCGGTCTGCAACCTTTGGATCGCGGACGGCTTTAAGGACCTTCCCGCCGATACCCTTACGCCGCGCGTACGTCTGACGGAAGCGCTTGACAGGAT
>JAISVO010000161.1 GCA_031271525.1 Oscillospiraceae bacterium | reverse complement strand
AGTATTTGTGGTGAGTCACCGTTTGGGAAAAATCGCCGCCGTCGCAGACGACGAAACCTTGAAAACCCCATTCGTCCCGGACGATGCCGTTCAGTTCGGGGTTCACGATACACGGGACGCCGTTGACCTCGTTGTAGGCGGTCATCAACGACAGCGCGCCGCCTTCTTGGACGGCCCTCTGAAAGACGCGGAGATAGACTTCCCGCTTAACCCGCTCGGTCAGGACGGTGTTAGCCGCGACACGGTTTTCCTCAACGTTGTTCCCATAAAAATGCTTGGGGGCGCAGACGATCCGGAGCTTCTCGCCGATCGGTTTCTGCGCGCCGCCGATTAAGGACGCCGCGAGTTTCCCCGCCAAGAACGGATCCTCCCCGTATGCCTCCTCGGTGCGGCCCCAGCGGGGATCCCGCTCGATGTCAATCGTCGGGAACCACAGCGTCTGCCAACGGGTCCGCCCGTCGCTTTGATAGCAGCCGAACGCCTCGCTCCCGATGACATCCCCGACGCGGCGGAGGAGGTCGGTGTCCCACGTGCAGGCCAAGCCAATCGGCTGGGGGAAGACGGTCGCGGTGCCGCTTGGGGTCTGCTCGCCCATCCGGCGGACCAAGAGACCGTGCGCCCCTTCGCCGCCGACAGAGTAGGGGAGGACGTCCAGACGGGGGATCCCCTCCATCCGGGTGGGCAGCAATCCGATTTTTTCGGCTGTCGTCAGGCGAGCCAAAAGATCGCGGGCGCGCTCGTCCGCTTGTTTTTGGATATCTAAATAAGCCGGCTTTGACAAACCCCTCACCCGTTCATCTTGTTTTTTGAGGCAGATTATGATATACTGTCCTTATTCTAGCACGGTCACAAATAGAAAACAAGTATAATGCGAGGGATTCCTTGAATGAAGCTTTTATGGCGGCTGAGCAAAGAAGCGGTCCGGTTCAAAAAGATTTACGCCATTTCAATCTGCGCGACCCTCCTTCTGACGGCGGTCAACCTCACGGCCCCGATGATCCTGCGCGAAATGACCTCGCAGGTGATGGACGGGGTGCCCGACCTGAACCGTATCGGCCTCTTGACAATCCTGCTCGCCCTCCTTTACCTCCTCCGGGTGCTCTTCCGCTTCCTCTCCCAATTTCTCTCCCACCTCGCCGCTTGGCGGCTGGTGGAGGACATGCGGGTGCGGGTCTATGAGAAGATCCAGTCCCTCTCGATGAAGTATTTCCACGACAAACAGACCGGCGACCTGATGAGCCGGGTGGTCAATGATACCGCGAACTTCGAGCAGCTGTACGCCCATATCCTCCCCGAGATGGTGACGAATCTCCTGACGGTGGCCGGCGTCGTCATTCTGCTGTTCAGCATCAACGCCACCCTCGCGCTGATGACCTGCATCCCGATCCCCTTCATCCTGTTCGGCGGCTGGCTGTTCGCAACCAAGATCCGCCCCCACTTCCGGGACGCCCAAAAGGCCGTTGCCGGGCTGAACGCCAAGATTCAGGACAACTTCTCCGGCATCGCCGAAATTCAGGCGTTCGGGCGGGAAGCGGACGAGGGCGCTTCGGTGCGGAAGACCGCCAACGTCTACACCAACGCGATCTTAAAGGCCCTTAAAATGGCGAACTTCTTCCACCCCGCCGTGGAGTTCTTCTCGTCCGCCGGTGGGGTGATCGTCGTGGGGTTCGGCGGGTGGCTCGCCTACCACAACCGGCTGGATGTCGCCGACATCGTGGCGTTTCTGCTCTACCTCGGGCTGTTCTACGCCCCGATTTCGGGGGTCGCGTCGCTGCTGGAAGGGATGCAGTCCGCTTACGCCGGGGCGGAGCGGGTGATCGCCGTCCTCGACGCCGGTCAGGACATCAAAGACGCGCCCGGCGCGAAACCGCTGGGCGCCGTCCAAGGGGCCGTTGAGTTCAAGGACGTCTCCTTCGGGTACGAAGCGGATACCCCCGTCTTGCAAAACGTGTCGTTCTCCTGCAAGCCGGGGGAGATGGTGGCGCTGGTTGGTCCCACCGGAGTGGGGAAGACGACGCTGACACAATTGGTCGGGCGGTACTACGACCCGGACGGCGGCGCGGTGTACATTGACGGCAGCGACATCAAAGACGTGACTGTCGCTTCGCTGCGGGAGGTCATCGCGCCGGTGCTGCAGGATACTTACCTCTTCAACGGGACCCTCGCCGAGAACATCGCCTACTCCAAGCCGGGGACGTCCCAAGAGGAGATTGAGGAAGCCGCGAAGGCGGCAAACATCCACCACACGATTATCGCGATGCAGGACGGCTACGAGACCCAAGTGGGGGAGCGGGGGCTGCGCCTGTCGGGCGGGCAGAAACAGCGTGTCGCTATTGCCCGGGCTATCCTCCGGAAAGCCCCGGTGATCATCCTCGACGAAGCCACGGCGTCGGTCGATACCGAGACGGAACGTGAGATACAGGAAGCGATCGCGGGGCTGCAAAACAGGCATACCGTCATCGCGATCGCCCACAGGCTGTCCACCGTGCGCCGCGCCGACCTGATTCTGGTGCTGGAGGACGGGAGGATCGCGCAGCGGGGGACTCACGAGGAGCTGATCGCGCAGGAGGGGCTGTACCGGCGGCTTTCGCTCAATCAAGGGTAATTCGAGGTTAAAACCTCTTGCATTCCCATATACTTGTATAGTATACTGTTGGAGGGACGATTCTTGGACGGCGTAAACGAGTTTATCGCGGGGAACGGGAAGCCTTTGCTTTTTTTGCACGGCTGGGGTGTCGGGTACGACGCCTACCTGCCGCTACTGACAAAGCTAGCCTCGTCGTACGCCGTCTACGCGCCTGACCTGCCCGGTTTCGGCAAGACGCCCGAACCGGATACGCCTTGGAGCGCGGACGACTACGCGGACTTCGCCGCCGGATACTGCGTATCGCGAGGGCTGACCGACCCGGTCTGTATCGGGCACTCCAATGGCGGGCGGGTGCTGCTGACCCTCCTTTCCCGGGAAAATCCCGGAATTCGGCCTCCCCGGATGGCGCTGTTCGGTCCGGCAGGGCTGAAGCGGAGAAAAAGCCTAAGAGTACGGCTGACCATCGCCCTGTATAAGCTTGGAAAGCTTTTGCTGACCCCCATCCCGAAGCTTCAGGGGATGTTTACCGCCGGGAAAGGTTCCGCCGACTACCGTTCGGCTTCGCCGCTGATGCGGGAGACGATGAAAAAGCTGCTGGATACCGACCTCACGCCAAGGCTCCGCCTCGTCAAAGCCCCGACCCTGTTGATCTGGGGTGAGAACGATACGGCGTCTCCTCCCGCCGACGGGCGGGTGATGGAGAAGAATATCCCGGATTGCGGTCTTGCGCTGATCCCCGGCGGGCACTGGTCGTTTATCGAGCAGCTGCCCCGGACGATGCGTATTCTGGAGGCGTTTCTGCCCGACCTGCGGGTGACATAATAATGTTTCACGTGAAACATTAGCAAATATGGGAGACAATAGTGGACGAAATCATCCTGTACGCGGCGTTCATGGCCAGCGCTCTGGCGGCTTCACTCCGCCCGGCGCATATGCTCCAGCTCGCGAGCTACCAATGGCCGGGCTATCTCCGCTGGCTGAAGAACGACGACAAGACGGTGCAGAAATACTCGCCGGCGGCTTGTCTCGCGATGCTCGGGCTGTTGGATTTCTTTTGGGTTCCCTATG
>JAISVO010000125.1 GCA_031271525.1 Oscillospiraceae bacterium | reverse complement strand
GTCTATGCCCAACAGCTTCTTGCAGTCTTTTTCTACTAGCTCCGCATGGCGGACGGCATTGTCAATCCTTACTCCCATACCTCTTGTATCGGTCCAATAAACGAAAAGGTTAGTTGGTGGATTGATCTATTATACTCGGCACGCGGTTCTGCTGAAGCCCGCGCGGGTGGCGCGGGATCCGTCGCAGGGGGAGCAGCTCGCCGGGAAAGTCTGCGTGACCCGACAGACCATAGGGTTGATCGAGGCGGGGGAATACGACCCCTCCCTAAACCTATGCGTGATGATCTGCTTCACCCTTGGCAAGACGCTGGCCGATTTGTTTTGGGACGTCTAGCCGGTCACATCGGACGCTGACGCGCGACGGTCGCGGCTTCAAACGCCGCCCTGTCAACCAGCCCCAGCGCGATCAGGCGGTCGATGACGCGGCCGCCGGTCTTGTAGCCCGCGAACCGCGCGTAGTAGGTCCTATACATCAGGGTGTCGCGGGTATAGTCGTCCGATTGCAGGAGGGCCAATTCCTTCGGGGTGAACAGCCCGTACCGTACGGCGTCGTCCAAGGCGGTCGCGAAGGTGATGTCGGCACCGTCGGCGTACCCCAGCGCTTTCAGCATCAGGAAACAGGTCTGCTGCACCGAGGCGGGTCGGGTCGGGTCGAGTTTGTCCCCTCCCGTGCCGGTGACATAACCGTTGCTGAACAGATACGCCACGTTACGATCCGCCCACGCCGGCACATCGGTGAAGGGGTGCGTCCCGGCATAGGCGTCCGACTCGGCGCGCACGCCCAGCAGGACAAGGAAGATCACCATCATCTCTAAGCGGGACGACTCGCGCTCCAGCTCATAGGTATTGACGATCCCCATCTTGATCAGCGCTTCGCAGAGGTCGGTATACTGCGGCAGGTAGGCCGGCGTCACGCGGTAGCCGCCTTGGACCACCACCGTTGCGTCGCCCGACGCTTTCAGCGATGATTCGCCGGCGAGGCTTAGGTAGAGATGCTGCGGTTGCAACGCGCCCGAGGCGTCCCGCCCTTCGCTCGCGTCCACAAAGACGCCGCCTTTCAACTCCGCGCCGCCGGACAGGAGGATGACCGACGCTCCCAGACCGACCGTCAGGGTTGCCCCCTTGGGGAGGGTTAGGGAGAACGGAGCGGCTGCATATAGGTTGATCCGGCTCATCACCTTCCGCCGGACAGCGTCCAGCCCGGTGATCTCGATCTGCGCGCCGGACGGGGTCCGCAATGCGTCGGCTTGCGACATCCGGCCGGCAAAGCGGGCCGCGACGGCTGCCTCCGCCTTTTGGAGGATCGAGGGTATGTAGGTCTGCTCCAGATACTCCTTTGTAACCAGCGGATCATCCGCCATCCCGGGTGCCGCGGAAGCGCCGGCGGCGCTCAGCAGAGCGGCCGCCAGCAAGAGACAGAGCGTTCTCCTCATCATCGGGATTGCAATGCCTTTACGGTTTCCAATACATATTCGGTAAACTGTTTGCCTGTGACGCCGGTATCCCGCCCGGTGACGGTGAAACGGCGTTCCTCAATAGCGCAGATGTCCAGCGCTCGTTCCAACAGGCGGGCTTTTTCTGTTTGCCCGATATGCTCCAGCAGCAATACCGACGCCCGAAGCATCGAGGTCGGGTCGGCATATTGCGCGCGTCCCTCGGTTACCATCCGGGGAGCGGAGCCGTGAATCGCCTCGAACATGGCGTATCGTTTCCCGATGTTCGCCGAACCCGCCGTACCGACGCCGCCCTGCAACTCCGCCGCCTCGTCTGTGAGGATGTCGCCGTATAGATTCGGCAGGACGATGACCGAGAAGTCGCGCCGGCGCTTTTCGTCCAACAGCTTTGCCGTCATGATGTCAATGTACCAATCGTCAAAGGCGATATCCGGGTACTCTTCTGCGATATCCTTCGCGATTTGCAGAAACTTCCCGTCCGTCGTCTTGATGACGTTTGCCTTGGTCACGGCGGTGACCCGCTTCCGTCCCGTCTTCTTGGCGTACTCGAACGCCTGACGGACAATCCGCTCGGTGCCGCCGGTCGTCGTGACGGTGAAGTCGATCGCAAGCTCCGGCGTGACGTGGATGCCTTGACTGCCGACGGCGTACGCGCCCTCGGTGTTCTCCCGGAAGAAGACCCAGTCGATCCCCTGTTCGGGAACCTTGACCGGGCGGACATTCGCAAAGAGGTCCAGCTCCTTCCGCATGGCGACGTTCGCCGACTCAATGTTGGGCCACGGATCGCCCGCACGGGGGGTGGTGGTTGGTCCCTTCAGGATGATATGACAGGCCTTCAGCTCTTCCAGCGTGTCGTCCGGGATCGCCTTGCCGAACTCGGCGCGGCGCTCAATCGTAAGCCCGGGTATCTCGCGGAACTCTACCGACTCGCCGCGCAGCAGCTCCTCCAGAAGGAGCCTCGCCGAGCCGGTGATCGCCGGACCGATGCCGTCGCCGCCGCAGACGCCGATTATCAGCTTGTCCAGCTTGGTATAGTCTACAAAGTCGGGTTGCGCCGCCATCGCGCGCACCCGGGCGGTCTGGCGCTCGATCAGCTCCGCGAAGCGTTCGGCCGCCGTTTTGATGTGCTGTTCCATAGGTTACCTCCGGTTTGTGATCAGTTTAGTTTTCCATAAAGCCGGTGACATCTTTTCCGTTGATCGTCATACCGTCTAGTTTACAATCGCAAATCGTTACATTGGTCAGGTTGCAGCTGTGAATCCTGCCGTCAGACAGGTTTACGTCGGAAATCTCGACATTCCGCATGTCAGCATCATTGAACGTGCTGCCGTAAAGGTTGACATCGCGGAATTGTGCGCCGCCCATATTTACATGCTCTATTTTTCGGTGCGGTTCCTCGTCATGCGAGAGTATGCCGCTTTCCCCGATGTAGGTAACGATCTCCTCAAGCGGTCTTCTGTCGGCGGACACAGGCGGCTCGTTCGCTGGAACCCCCACCGGGATAACGGCCACCGGGCGAAGGCTCTTGGGCAAGTCTAGAACTTTAGAAACCGCGTCTTCGTCAAAGGCTCCGCACCAACAGGTTCCAAGTCCTAAATCTTTCGCGCATAAGAGGATATTCTGGATAGCCGCCGCAGTGTCTTGGATGCAGTACAGGGTTTCGCCCCGTTTTCCGTAACGGCTTTCGCTCCTCGCGGTGTCTGCGCACACTACAATCAATACCGGAGCGGTAAGGAGAAACGGTGCGTTTCCGCCAGACGCTCTCGCTATCTCCGCTTGGACGGTTTTATCCCGGATCACATAGAAGCGCCACGGCTGACAGTTCCCACCGCTTGGCGCGGACCGCGCCGCCTTGAGGAGTTTTAGCAAATCCTCCTGTGGCACGTCCTTTCCAGTAAATCCCCGGATACTGCGCCTCGCAACCGCCAACTCCAGAAAGTCCGACATACGGTTACCTCCGATTGGTGATCAGTTTGGGGGTTGCTCTTTGCAAAAGGAAGGTCAACGGTACGCCCAGCCCGAAGCAGACGATGGTTTGTGATAGGGCGATGGCACCGATATTGAGCGGCAGGGACAGCCATGTGGCATCGGGGGTATAGAGGATGGTGATCATCGTGCCGATTGCGAGCGCATTGATGAGTATCGGCGGCAGAGCCGCGACCCAGCGGTTCTTGCAGCGCGCCGTCAGCACCGCCGCCAGCAGGGTCGCGAGCGACCCGATGATGATATCCGGCGCGCCGTACTGCGAAAAGAGGTTGCTCAGCAGACAGCCAACAAATAACCCCGGGATGCTCTCTAGGAATAAAAAGGGCAGCATCGTCAGCGCCTCGGCGGCGCGGAACTGCACCAGCCCGAAGGAGTAGCCGAGGTTTAGAAGCACCAAGGCGATATACATCGCGGCGACCACCCCGGCAAAAGCGGTCCTGCGGATCATCGTGCGGATCATCATCTCGTCCTCACTTAACGTAAAGTTATGTTCAGTATAGCATACAACAGGGCGGTTGACAAGAAGCCCCGAAAACACGGATGTTTTCAGGGCTGTCGGGTTATTTGAATTTGCGTTTCTTGGCGCGGGCCGCTTCGCTCTTCTTGCGCCGCTTTACGCTCGGGCTTTCATAGTGTTCCCGCTTCCGCAGCTCGGAGTGGATGCCCGCTTTCGCACAATTGCGCTTGAAGCGCTTGAGCGCGCTGTCTAAGGACTCGTTGTCCTTTAATCTGACTTCGCTCACGTTTAATCCCTCCTCCCTGCTGTAAAGACACCTCCAATTGTGTCTCAGTTATTATACCGAAAAACGAACTCGTTTGTCAAGAAAAATTTTATGGCTTATTATAACAGCTCATATTTGCAGAACGTCAGATTCAGCTCCGGCTGAGTAAGCCATACGCCCCAATCCCTGTAGCGGCCTGACGCGGTGTTTTGTCAGACTTGTTTTTTCTGCGGGATGGAGTATAATGCAAATTGGAAGGCAGGTGCGTGGTATGCGTGATGTCGAACAGACCATCCGTGGAGTCAACGGGACGATGGCGATTGAGGGGATGCCCCTTACCGACGAAGACAAAAACCGTCTCCGCTCTATCCTTTGCGGAGAAATCAGTTATGAAGCCGCCATCCTATGACTGGCGTCTATCATCAGCCATTCGTAATCAGGGTCATCAATAAGGGCTTCCAAAATCCTCTCCCATGTGCCTTTATTCCCAATGGTATCCGGCTTGATGAACGCCCACTCTGCGCCTGTTATGCCATGACGATGATAACTCGCTGCCAGTTGAGATGTCCTCCTGTGCGTTTTCTCTTATATATCATAAGTCTATTGTCGGCTCAATCTAAGGAGGAAATCATCTGTGAGCATCATCAAAACCCACGATATCACCCTTTACGGCGGCAATAAGGATGACATCATCCTGCGCCCGCTGTGTGACGAGCATCTACCGCTTTTGTATAAATGGTGCGCCGACCCAGAGGTGCTGTTTTGGACAGAGGGTGGTACAAATGACACTAACCTATCCTATGGCCCGGATACAGTCCACGCAATATATGGGGGCGTGTCGCAAAACGCTTTTTGCTTTCTTGTGGAGGCAAACGGTATTCCTATCGGCGAGTGCTGGCTTCAAAAAATGAATCTGCCGGATGTAATAGCAATGTACCCGGATACGCTTGATGTTCGCAGAATTGATATGTCCATCGGTGAAAAAGAATACTGGAATAAGGGGCTCGGCACACAGTTTATCGGTATGATGATAGACTTTGCGTTTTATGGAGAAAACATAGACGTTCTTCATTGCTTTTGTGAGGATTATAATATACGCTCACGACGTATGTGGGAAAAACACGGTTTTAATCGAGTATTAACGGAGGCATTGGAACCACAACCGCAAAAGGGCAAGCTGCAATTTCATTATACGTTGACCCGCAATGAGTTCATTGAGTGCCGCCGGGTTAAGATTTCTCTTGATAGGCAATTTATGATTCCACTCGTCGATTTACAGCCGTGTCAGCTGTATATAAGCCAAGGCAAGCTGCGTCTTGTGCAGGAGTGGTTTAATGCTGAGATGAGAGACAGATTTGACCCAATCCCAGTTAAGAAACTTAACGGCAAAATACTGATGACCGACGGGCATACCCGCGCAGTTGCCGCATATCTGGCTGGATGGGATAGCATCCCGGTTTATTGGGATGAGCGCGAGTTAGATATGTCTGCCTATGCTCTTGATGTGCAATGGTGCGACGAAGAGGGGATACGAAGTCCAATTGACCTTGTTGGGCGAGTAGTGTCGCATAAAGATTATGAGCGGCTTTGGCGCAAGAAGTGTATGGGAATAGATATAAGCCAATCATAAACATATACAAATTACTGCCTTGACAAAAAAGGATTTTTGTCGGGATTTTTAGAAAATCGGGATAATCTATGTTGAAGTTTTAGCTTTGGACAGCACCTCGTGCAAGGTTTACCCCGATGGGCACGAGCCTATTTTTCCTCCGAAGAAAAACCGCAAAAACCCTTGGGAATACGATAAAGAAAAGTATAAGCGGCGGAATGTCGTGGGGCACCTTTTTCACAGACTGAAAGAATTTAGAAAAGTGTGTACTCGCTATGACAAAACAGATGTTATGTTCCTTGCGTTGATCCAGTTTGCCTTTGTAGTGATCTGGCTAAATTAGCGTCAACACACCCTAGATTCCGTAATAGACGAACTGTGTCGACGTGTGGTATACTGAGGTCTATTATTGAACTAGGAGTTGAAACCCATGTGGAAATGCCCGACCTGCGGACGCGAGTTTCAAAACACCAACCAAAACCACTTCTG
>JAISVO010000025.1 GCA_031271525.1 Oscillospiraceae bacterium | reverse complement strand
CGGTTTGGCGGCCTCAATGAACGCCGTGAATTCGTCGTTTGTCTTGAACCCCGATAAGTCTATATATACAAAACTCTTCCCGTTCCGGGTGAACTCCTCAAACCGTTCCATCTAGCGCTTCTCCTCCAGTTGTGTTAAAAGTGTATCGGTCAGCCGCGCGGCTTCCTCAAAGTCACTGTGCAGGTACAGTACGCGCCGGATTTCCTCCAGTTCGGGATGTCCGTCCAGCGCGGCATACGCTGCTTTTTCATCGTAGTCTTCGCAGGCCTTCCGGATGATCCGGAGGGCTTCTTTGACACTCTCCGTGCTGACTGCCGAGGGTTCCCTCCGGGGGACTTCTTGCTGTGAGAGTCCCTCAAGTTTCGTGATGAGCCGTTCCGCGTTGGCGCGAATAAACGCAATGTCGCTTGCTAGGCCGGCCTTCTCCAGCTCGTACGCCAGCGGCTCGTCGATCCCAATCGTTTTCAGCGCGGACTTCATCGCGTGCGCCGTTGTGGTGAAGAGCTTCCAATCGCCGCTTTTCACTGTCTCCCGGAGGGTGACGGCGGCCTTCGCGGCATCCCGTCGGAACACGTCCAAAAGTTTGCCCCGATCCTCGGACTCGGGCGGGAGGGGCGCGTCATACCGGCGCTGTTTGCTTTTAGGGATCCACTTTTCCAAGACAGTGTTCATTTTAAGGATGTCGACCGGTTTTGAGAGGAAATCATTGAACCCGGCTTCCAAAAACATCTCCCGCGCCCCGCTGACGGCGTTTGCCGTCAGCGCGACGATCGGTATGTTCAGATACCGGCGGTCGAGACGGATCCGCCGAGCGGTTTCGATCCCGTCCATCCCCGGCATCATGTGATCCATCAGGACTAAGTCGAATACAGTGTTCGTAACCGCCTTTAGGGCGTCAGCCCCGCTGACGCAGGAGGTGACCTGCACATTGTAGGGAGCCAGCAGTCCCCGAGCGACCATCAGGTTGGTCTCGATGTCGTCCACCACCAAAATCTTCGCGCTGGGAGCGGTGAAGCGGGGGGTATCCCCTTCGTTATAGATGAAACTGTTTGCCTTGCCGTTTAAGATATTGCTGACCGAGAGGGAGGACACCGGCATCGCCAGTACGCTGACGCCCGGCCGGACCGTCGCCTCTCCGAACCCCGCAAGCAGCACGATCTGGATGTCCGGGCTAAACGTGCGGCAGACCTCCCGCACCTTCTCGTAGAGGTTGTGTGCGATGAACGCGAAGTTGTATTCCCCGGTGCCCATCAGCTCGAACAGTTCCTCGTCGGATTGGGCGAGGGCGCACTCCACGTCAAGGTTATCAATTGTGCAGACAATCGAATCGGCATACATCTCCCGCAGTTCGTAGACCAACACATGCTTGTCCTCGGGGCGGTCCACCGACGCGAAGGGCGTGGGGTCGCTGATGATTTGCGGCAGGCTGACGGTGAAAGTGCTGCCCCGCCCGTACTCGCTTACGACCGAAACGTCCCCGCCCATCGCTTTCGCGAGGTTGTCGGTGATGGCAAGCCCCAGCCCGGTGCCGACCACCCCTTTGTTCCGGGACAGGTCGAATTGGGTGAAGTCGCTGAACAGCTTAGGCAAGTCTTCCGGCTTGATTCCGATCCCGGAGTCCGCGACCGAGATGACAAGCCGGAAGGTTTCCCCGGAGCTTTCCCCCATCATAGCGAGTGAAACAAAGCCCTTCTCGGTGAATTTCAATGCGTTGCTCAGCAGGTTCAACAGGATTTGCCGGATCCGGATCTCATCCCCCCGCAGGACCCTCGGGATACTGCGGTCGATATTGACGACGAAGAGGACGGGCGAATCCACCGTCCGCATCCGGATGATGCTGATAACATCGTTGATCAGGGAGGAGACATGGTAGTTTTCGCTGTTAATCTCCATCTTCCCGGCTTCAACCTTGGAGAAGTCCAAGATGTCGTTGATGATGGAGAGGAGGTTGGTTCCGGCGCTCTTGATTGTATAGAGGTGTTCACGCTCCCTGTCTGCGTTGTCCTCGCGCAGGGCGATTTCCGTCATTCCCAGAATTGCGTTCATCGGCGTACGGATCTCATGGCTCATTTTCGCCAGAAAGTCGCTTTTAGCGGCGGACGCGGCCTCTAGGGACAGAATCGTCTTTTTCAGCGACCGTAAGGTCCGGGCGGTAAAGATGTTGAAAACGGTCAAGATGAGCGCGATGACCGCGATCATCACAAGGAAGAGGGCTATGAGCGCTGGATCATAATCGGCGAATCCGATCGGCGAGACGGCGACGGCATACCATCCCAACACCGGGATCGACCCGACGACCGCTTTTCCCAGGGGGGTGTCGAACAGTGCGCTCCCGCCCACACCGAGGCCGGCGGCGGCGGTTGGGATATTGAATTCTATGCCGTGCAATTTATCCGTGATCCGCGCCTTTTCGATGACATCCCGGACTTCCTTCGAGCCGGTGACCTCCCCCGCGTCGTTAAAGAGATACAGCTCCATTGAGGGGTCGAGGGAATTGTACAGCATATCCACATAATTCGTAAGCTCGATCCCGGTGCCGATGATGCCGAGGGGCGTACCCGCCCCGTCGAAGACGGGAGCGTTGATCCAGAGCCTGCTCACGTTCAGGTCAGGGTTGTAGTTGATGTTGAAGTTATAGACCTCTGTCTCATAGAGAGTCATATTGTACCAATAGGTATCCGGATCGGCCGGGTCGAGGACGAAGGGGGTGCTGTAGCTGGAATAGAAGACCTTATTGACGTCGCTCACCCAGAAGATCGTCTGGGAGGCAAAGGCGCTCCGATAACTGTCGATTTCCTCCATCGCCAAGGTCGCGATTCCAGTGATGGAAGGGTTTTGGAAATACCGTTTAATCAGCGGGGAACCGGCGAGCTTCAACGCCACCGCGATCTCGCTGTTCACTTCTTTCTCCAAGGTCAATCGTTCGATCTCAAGCATTTGCAACAGTTCGACACCCTTGCTGTTGCTGACGCCGTTTCGCATCGACACGAGAAGAACCGAGCTGCCGATTGTCAAGACGGCAAAGAAAAGAACGGCGGAGAAAAGGACAAACCGCCGCCGCAAGGTGTCTTGCCGCGCTTCTCTCATCGGGTTCCGGGCTGTTGTGCCGACGTTTTATAAAATTCGTCGGAGATATTGAGGAATGCAGCAACCAAGGCCGGGTCAAAGTGGGTGCCGCTCTCGTTTTGGATGATCCCCACCGACGCCTGATGGGTAAAGGCGTTTTTATAGGGGCGTTCGCTGACCAGCGCGTCATAGACATCCGCAACCGCCATCAGCCGCCCTTCCAGCGGGATTTCATAGCCCTTCAGATTCCCCGGGTAGCCTGATCCGTCCCACTTCTCATGGTGGGTTCCCGCGAAACGCCGGGCGTGATTGAGGAAGCCGTCGTCCTGCGTTTTCCCGGCGATATGGTCGATGATCCGCTCCCCCTCGGCGCAGTGCGTCTTGATGATCGCGAACTCCTCGCCGGTGAGTTTTCCGGGCTTATTTAAGATCGTGTCGCTGATGGTAATCTTCCCGACGTCGTGGAGCTGGGAGGAGGGGATGAGCAGTTCGAGATCCCAGCCCGCGATTTCATCCGTGTAGATACCGGTGCGGTTCAGCTCCCCGATCAGAAGGTCCAGATACCGCTGTGTCCGCTCGATGTGCCCCCCCGTGACCTTGTCCCGGCTCTCCACCATGTCCGCGATGACGCTGATGGTGGCGTTGTGCAGTTCCCGTACGGCGCGTTCGCTCTCTTTGATCAGCCGGTCGGTTTCGAGGTGGGTTTCAATCCGCTTTAACAGGGCGGGGGCGGAAAAGGGTTTGTTGACGAAGTCGAGAGCGCCCAGCTCAAAGCCCCGGATCTCGGTTTCCTCGTCATTCATCGCGGTGAGAAAGATCACCGGCACCGAGCGCAGCTTTTCATCCGCCTTTAAGAGCTTGATTGTCTGGAAGCCGTCGGTCCCCGGCATATTCACATCCAGAAGGATGAGGTCGGGCATGATTCTCTCCGCGAGCTTCCAAATCTTTTCGGCTCCCGGCAGGGCAAAGGTACGGTAGATGCCATCCAGCGCGGTTTTCGCCGCCATCAGGTTGGTGTCGTTGTCGTCAACGATGAAAATCGTCTTCATCCTACTCCTCCTCGTCGCACATTACAGGAACTCTAATAATTTTCCGCCGTATCCTCCGCCAGAATTCCCGCTTCCTCAAAAGCGCTGTGCAGCAAATGTTCTGCTATTTCATTGAATATTTGGTTGATTTCAGGCGTCCAAGTGTGTTTACGCAACTCATTGAGGGCATCCTTCGCGTGCTTCTTATCATAGCTGCCGCAGGCTGCCGCGATGATCCGCAGTTTCTTCCTGAGCAGGTCGGTGTCGATCACGGCGGCGCTGCCGGTTTCCTCAGGGGCTAGATCGTCGGCAAGCTCCAAGAGCTTATCGATGAACACCGGCGCTTCGGTTTGGATGACCGACGTATCCCGCGCCCTCACGGCGGTTTCCAGACGGAGGGCGAACGCCGAAAGGGACGGTTGGCCGATGCTCGCGAGGGCGCTCTTCATCGCGTGTACGTTGATGATAAACAGCAGAATGTCCTCCTCGCTGTATGCGCCGTCCTTCTGACAGACCGAGCGGAGAGCCTTCGCGGCTTTCCCAGCGTCCCGGGCGAAGATACGGGCGAGCTCGGGGTCGAGCTCGGCGGTCTTCTGCTCCTCCTCGATAGCGCTCTTCTGCTTCCTCGCGGCTTCGACGACTTCGGGGGGATGGGCGTCCCGGACCAGTTTGTTCAGTATATTGTCGAGCTGGCGCGTATCGATTGGTTTTGTAATGTAATCGTCGAACCCATTCTTGAGGAACATTTCCGACTGTCCGCTGACCGCGTTGGCGGTCAGCGCAACGATGGGTTTTTTGTATCCCGAGAGGCGCAGCCGTTTTGTCGCCTCAATGCCATCCATCTTCGGCATCATGTGGTCCATGAAGATGATGTCGTAGACCCGTCCGCTTCCGACCACCTTCCCGATGGCTTCGGAGCCGCTCAGCGCGGTCTCGACCGACAGCCCGTAGGGAGACATCAGGCCGCGCGCGACATAGGCGTTGGACTCCACGTCGTCCACGATCAGGATATGACCGTAAGGCATATATTCCCGGGTGAACCGCTGGAGCTTTGCCGAGGGGTTGATCCGGAAATGCCGCAGGTTGCGTACAGTCTCCTCGCCCAGTGTCTCATTTCCGACCCGTATCTGGGGGAGCCGGACAGTGAATACGGTGCCTACCCCCGGGGTGCTCTCCACCCCGATGGTCCCCTTCATCATATGAACCAGATTTTGCGTGATATTCATCCCAAGCCCTGTGCCCTCGCTGTGACGGTTGTGTTCGGTTGTGAATCGGGAATAGGCGTCAAAAAGGGTTTCGGTCTGCTCGGGGGTCATCCCGATTCCGGTATCGGTCACCCGGAGGAGAAGGACGATGTTCATGTCGCCGGGGTTCGACTCCGCCGAGACATACAGGGTGACAGTGCCCTTTTCGGTGTACTTGAAGGCGTTGCTGAGGAGGTTGCCCAAAACCTGTTTGATACGCAGGTCGTCACCGTAGAGGACCGCCGGGATGTCCGGGTCGGCGTCCAGAAGGAATTCGATCGGCTTGCTCCCCCGCTGCATTAGGTTGAGCTGCGCCGAGTCGTTGATCATACTGGCGGTGTCGTATTTCGACGGCAGCAATTCCATTTTACCGGCCTCGATTTTGGAGAGGTTCAGGATATCGTTGATGATATGGAGGAGGGTGTGCCCCGAGTTGTATACCCAGCCGAACGCTTCCCGCGCTCCGAACGGCAGGGAATCGTCCATAA
Source organism: Oscillospiraceae bacterium (assembly GCA_031271525.1). Lineage (GTDB taxonomy): Bacteria > Bacillota > Clostridia > Oscillospirales > UBA929 > UBA929. Next base: position 15,787 of record JAISVO010000025.1, on the reverse strand, counting down.
GCTGCATCTCGGTGATCCCGAGGATCGCGTTCAGGGGGGTACGCATCTCGTGGCTCATCGTCGCTACGAATTTGCTTTTGACCTTGTTGCTCTCCTCCGCGATTTCGATTCGCTGCATCTCTCGCACCATCATCTTGAGCTGGCGCAAGTCGCGGATATAACCGGCGAGGATGTATTCGTCCCGGCTCTTCACCTTGACCAGAATGATTTCGGTGGGGATCTGCTCGCCGCCGAGCGTTTGGTGGACAAATTCGGTGCGGAACTGGCCCCGCTCGAAGGCGGATTCCATATTCTGCCGCACCACCTCCATCGAGTTCGCGCCGCCGGGCTGGAACTCGGGGGACAGTTCGGGGAAGCGCTCGATGAACTCCTGTTTGCTGCTGAGTTCAAAGAGATTGACCGCCTCATTATTACAGTCGATGATCTGTAAATCTCGGTTGATGAGGGTGCAGCAGAGCGGGGTCGCGTCCAGCATGATCTGTGTGCGTTCGTCCGCCTCCCTAAGCTTCTCCGCGGCAGCCTTCAGCTCCCGCAGGTCATGGAGGTACGCGCAGAGGTATGGGGCGTTGTCCATCTCCACCCGGATGAGGGTGACCTCGCAGGGGATGGGGACCTCGTCCTTGTCTTGGTGCAGCCACTCGAAGCGAGTCCGCCCCTCCTCAAACGCCACCTTGCTGTATTGGCGGGAGAGAGCGCGGGACTGACCGCCGTTCGGCTGCTTTTCGGGGGAGAACCGGTAGAAATGGAGGTAGAAATCCTCCTTCTTGGTAAGTCCAAACAGGTTCAGTGCTTCTTGGTTGCAGTCGAGCACCCTGCCGTCTCCGTCGCAGAGGAAGGTGCCGGTCGGCATCGCCTCAAACATGATCTTGGAGCGTTCGTCGGCACGCGCCTTCAACGCGACAATCCGCAGCAGGACGATGCTCAAGGCGACCGCAAGGATAGCCCCGATCAGGATGAGGAACCGAAGGAGGGCCTCTGTGGTGCTGTAGTAAGCGCTTTTGGGTGTCACGACGCCGACGTACCAGCCGTTGTCCAAGGTTTCAAAGAAGACGACGCTCCGCTCCCCTTGGTAGTTGACAAACTCCCGCTCGGTGACTTTCCCGGTCCGTCGCAGCTCGTCCGCGATCGGGAGCATGTTTTCGTTTGCCTCCCGCACCGATTTATCTATATAGTCGGCGTTCGGGTGGGCGATGATTTCCAATGTCGGACTGAGCAGCATCCCATAGCCGCCCTCCGCCAATTGGAGGCCGATTGCGTAGGTGCGCGCCCTCTTGGGTTCGACGTTTAGCGCGATGACGCCCATCGGGTTTCCGTCGTCGTCGAAGACCTGACGGCAATAAGAGACAACGTCAATCCCGGTGATCAGTTCTTGGTAAGGGAGGGTGTAGCCGGTCGCGCCGCCCGCCTCGGCGCCCGCCGTGTACCACGGGCGGGAGGTTACGTCATAGCCGTCGGGCGGTTCCGGACCGCTGGACAGCAATCGGTAGTCGTAGACGCTGAGCGCTCCAAAAAAACCGCGGGCGTAAGGAAGGCTGACCGTCCCCTCATCCCGGACATATTCGGAAAGCTCCCCGAAGAACTTCCGCATCGACTCATACGACTCTCCCTGCCGCACCATGATTTGGACGGTCTCGGCGACGGTATCCAGTACGGCTTCCCGCTCCCGGAACTCGGCGGTCATCGTGGTTTGTACGGTATGCAGAGCGCCTTCCGCGTCCCGCACAAGACGGCTTCGCTCCATTTTACTGACGTAGAGGTAAGAGATGGCGGTCATGACGGCAAAGGCGAGGAATACATAGAGCACCTGCGCCGAAAGCCGTCTTGGGAACCGTGAAAGCAATCGCTTCAACGGCATCAAAATCACCTCACAGCTTTGAATTGATTCCGTTCGTTATAGAAGACCTCGGCGATTTTGGGGTCAAAATGAAGCCCCGATTCCTTCATGATGATGTCAACCGCTTGCTCGTGGCTGAACGGTTTTTTATAAGGACGCTCGGAGACGAGAGCGTCATACACGTCGGCGATGGCCATAACCCGCCCCTGAAGGGGGATCTCCTCGCCGCTTAATCCATATGGGTAACCCAGCCCGTTCCACTTCTCGTGGTGGTAGCCGGCGAATTTCTTCGCGTGACGGAGGAAGACTTCGTCGCCGGTGCGGACCGCGATTTGATCGATGATCTGCTCTCCCTCCGAGGCGTGGGTCTTGATAATTTCAAACTCCTCGGGGGTCAGCTTCCCGGGCTTGTTGAGGATGATGTCCGAAATGCGGATCTTTCCCACGTCGTGGAGGCGGGAGGAGGAGATGACCGTTTCCAGATCCCAGCCCCGTATTTCGCCGTCATACACCCGGTTCGCGAGCATCTGGTCCAGCAGGATCTGTATGTAGCTCGCCGTCCGCTCGATATGCCCCCCTGTCGTCACATCCCGGTCCTCCACCAAGTCGGCGAGTACCGAGATGATGCCGTTCTTTAGACGCCAGAGCTGCGCGGTTCGCTCCCGCACCTTTTCGTCCATACTCAGGTGCGCCTTGACACGGTTGACGAGGATCGGCGGGGAGAAGGGTTTTCCGATGAAGTCGATCGCACCCATTTGGAACCCCCTCGCTTCGGTGTGCTCGTCGTTCCGTCCGGTGACGAAGATAACCGGGATGTGGGCGTACAAGTCATGCGCTTTCAAAAGCCGCATCGCCTCAAAGCCGCTCTGTCCCGGCATTTCGATGTCAAGGAGGATCAGGTCGGGCAGCATCTTTTCCAAGAGGGCAAACATTTTGGTAGCCGAAGGGAGTGTCATCACATCGAAATATGGTTCTAACGCCTCTTCACCGCGGGATAAGCTGATGTCGCTGTCATCCACCAAAAAAATCGTCTTGGGCATGTCCGCCCCTCCTTAGTTATGGTCATTGAGGTAAGTATAGCATAGGATGGTTGATCTTGCAATGTTTTTGGAGGGGCGTAAATATAAACCAGCAACAAACAGTTACCCAACAAATAGAAGTTTGCACAGAACCTGTTTTATTCAGTAAAAAATGTTAAAAAACCTATTGCGTTATGAAGAAATCTATGGTATATTGATACCAACGGAAGTACTATCCAGTTCGGTTTGCTTGGAGGTCACTCGCTACATGGCATCAGCGGCGCCGGCGCAGCTCAGACTCGGTGAGGTCCTGCTGGACGCGGGATACATCACCGAGGAACAACTCAATCAGGCGCTCAGCCTGCAAAAAAACTCCCCCGATAAAAAGCGGTTGGGCGAGGTGTTGGTCGAGAACAACATCATCACGGAGGGGCGCCTCAACACAGCGCTTTCAAAGCGCCTCAACATCCGCTATGTCTCCATGAGCGACGAGGCGGTTGACCTCGCGGCGGTGGCGAAGATCCCCAAATCAGTCGCGAATAAGCACTGCCTGATCGCCGTCAGCATGGAGGGCGGCACCCTCCGGGTCAACATCAACGACCCGCTCAACTACTACGCGATCGAGGACGTCAAGCTGATCACCCACATGCAGCTTGAGGTGCAGGTCGCGAACCGCGCCGACATCACCCATGCAATCAACGAGTTCTACTCCGAGATCGAAACCCAAAAATCAGCGCTTGCCGCCAATGAGTCCGCGTCCCAGAGCAGCTCGTTTACCTATGTCGACATTACCGAGACGGCGGACGACACCCCGGTGGTCGCCCTGATCAACTCCACTCTTCATAAAGCCCACAGCGCCGGGGCGAGCGACATTCACATTGAACCCTTCGATGACAATACCTACGTCCGCATCCGGGTGGACGGGCAGATCGTTGATTACTTAACTCTTTCGTCTTCCCTGCACACCTCGATCGTGGCGCGCATCAAGATCCTGTCCGGGCTGGACATCGCGGAGAAGCGCGCCCCGCAGGACGGCCACTTCCGTGCAAAGCTGCAGGATACCGAGATCAACGTCCGTGTCTCAAGTTTGCCCACCATCTACGGCGAGAAGATCGTCATGCGGTTTATGAGCCAGAGCGGCGTCCTTGACCATGCGGATACCTTCGGGATGGAGCGGGACGACTATGAGAAGATGCTCGGCATCCTCCAGTCCCCCCACGGGATCGTCTACATAACGGGACCCACCGGGAGCGGGAAGACCACCACCCTCTATATGGTGATGGAGATGCTCGCGAAGCGCTACGTCAATATCGCGACGATTGAAGACCCGGTGGAAAAGGCGATTCACAAAGTCAACCAGAGCCAGATCAATCCCCTCGCCGGACTGACCTTTGAGTCGGGACTGCGCTCGATCCTCCGTCAGGACCCCGATATCGTGATGATCGGCGAGACCCGGGATGCCGAAACCGCGAGCATTTCAGTCCGCGCCGCGCTGACCGGGCACTTGGTCCTCTCCTCGCTCCACACCAACGACTCGGTATCGGCGATCGTCCGGTTGCTGGATATGGGGATCGAGGACTACCTGCTGGCAAACTCTCTGGTCGGCGTCGTAGCGCAGCGGCTTGCCAAAAAAGTCTGCCCCTTTTGCCGGGAGGAGGTTGAGCCGAAGGAGAACGAGATCCGGGTGTTGGGCGAACGGCCCCGAAAACTCGCCCGGGGACGCGGCTGCCACAACTGCAACAACACCGGCTACAAAGGGCGGGTCGCGGTCCATGAAGTGCTCGCAATCGACGGCACGATCCGGGGGATGATCACCAAGGGCAACTCCACCGAGGACATCTACCGCTATGTCCGGGAGGCCGGCAAGCTCAAGGACCTGAAGACCAGCATGGCGCGTTTGGTGCTGAACGGCGTGACATCGTTTGAGGAATTGCTTAAACTGACGTACTTCGTGGAGTAACCGCATAGTATGGACTACGGGAGAAACGGCGTATGGACATTCGGGAGCTCATCCTAGCGGCGCGGAGCAAACGCGCGAGCGACATCCACCTCACCTACGCCCGCAACCCGGTCTTCCGGATTGACGGGACCCTCCGGGAGACGGAGACCGTTCTGACCCCGCAGGAGAAATACGCCCTTATCATTTCGATGCTGGACGACGGGCAGCGCGCGGCGATGGAGCGGGGCGAGGACGTCGACCTCTGCTACACCTTGGAGGGGGGCTTGCGCCACCGCGTCAACGTCTTCCGGCAGCAGCGGCGGCTCGCCGCGACGATCCGGATCATTAACGACAGCACGCCGACCTTTGAGGAGCTGAACCTGCCGCCCGTGCTGAAGACGCTGGCGAACGAGCCGAGGGGCCTGATCCTCGTCACGGGGCCGACCGGGAGCGGGAAGTCCACCACCCTCGCGGCGATGGTCGACTACATCAACAGTACCCGTGCCTGCCACATCCTGACGGTGGAAGACCCTGTGGAGTATGTCTATACCCAGAAGAAAGCGCTGATCCACCAGCGGGACGTCGGCACAGACGTGGATTCGTTCGCGGGTGCGCTGCGGAGCGCGATGCGGGAGGACCCGGACGTCATCCTTGTGGGTGAGATGCGGGACTATGAGACCATCGCGGCGGCTGTGACGGCCGCCGAAACCGGGCATTTGGTGCTTTCCACCCTGCACACCACCGGCGCGGCGCTGACGGTCGACCGGATCATCGACGTCTTCCCCCCCCACGGTCAGCAGCAGATCCGCACCCAGCTCGCCTCGGTCTTGAAGGGAATCGTCACCCAGACCCTGCTGCCCAAGGCGGGCGGCGCCGGGCGGATCGCGGCGTTCGAGGTGATGCTCGGCACCGACTCGGTGCTGAACCAGATCCGCGAGAACAAGGCGCACCAACTTAACTCCACCATCCAGACCGGCGCGAAGCAGGGGATGATCCTGCTGGACACCTACCTCGCGAACCTTGTCCGGCAAGGCGCGGTCACCCTCGATGCGGCGCTCGAGAAGGCGAATAACAAGCAGGAGTTTTTGACGTCCGCCGGGAACCGGTGAAAGCACCCCGTACCCCCAAACCCGTGACCCCGCGCCATACGCGGAAATCCCAGCCGCGATGGCTCCACATAAAAGGAGGACATTCACAATGAAAAACATGCAGACCCTGCGGAGGAACAAACGGAAAGGCTTTACCCTTGTCGAAATCATCGTCGTGCTGGTGATCATGGCTGTGTTGATTGCCGCACTTGCTCCAGTTATGATCGGTTGGATTGCTGAAGCGCGTGATTCATCTATGATGGCGACAGGTCGCGCTGGGTATAGTGCTGTTCAGTCTTTTATAGCGGATCTAAACGGACGTGGGGTAGGTTTTACAGCAGCACAATCTACTTGGGTGAATGGAGATTATATAGCAGAGCAACCCAATACCACTAGTCCTTATACCTTATCTGGTGGCTCAACAAAGTTTGTTGATTTACTTAACGATCTGGATCCAACTGATTTCTTCAACATAACATGGAACGCTAACGGACAGCTTCTTTCAATTGGATACCGAATCGGTGGGTCATCCGGAACAGGCAGGTATGCAATGTGGTATTCATCGGCATTTTCTGGAACCCGCGTACCAGCTGGTGCGGATAATGGTTGGAAAGTTTACAGCTGATAATTAATTCGAGGTGACATCATGCACCCCATCCGCGACCGCAGGGGTTTCTCCCTTGTTGAGCTGTTGATCACCCTCATCATCCTCGCCTTGGTGCTGACGCTCGTTTCGCTTGCGGTGGTGGGGTACATAGACAAGGCGCGGGGGGTTGCGGTGGCGGCGGACGCGCGGACGGTGTACATCACGGCGCAGGGGGTGCTTGCGGGAGCGGCCGACGCCCCCGAACGCGCGGAGTTGCTGGAGGAACTCAATCGGCTCCTCGCTCCCGGCATCACGCTGGGCGACGAGCTTGGCGACGGCGTCGCGGTTGCGGCGTTGGCTATTGAGGACGGTGTGATCACAAGCCTCACCTACAGTGCCCTGCTTGACGGACGCGCCTATCAGGCGCTTCTTGTCCCCGGCGCGGAAACCGTCGTCACCCGCGTTGACGACGGGACGGTCATCCAGCCCGTAGGGGACGCTGCCCCCGGCGCAGTGACATGACGCTTTATATCTGTTTTTGGCTCGCCGTTTTCGGCGGGTGCATCGGAAGTTTCCTCAACGTTGTCATTTATCGGCTGCCGAGACGATCGTTCCTTTCCAAGGCTCGGTCGTTTTGCCCGTCCTGCGGGGCGACGCTGCGCTGGCGCGACCTTATCCCGGTCGTCTCATGGCTGATGTTACGCGGGCGGTGCCGGGTGTGCCGCGCCAAAATATCCCCTCGCTATCCGCTCACCGAGCTGTTCTGCGCCGCCCTCGCCCCGCTTTGCTTCCTCCGCTTCGGTTTTTCTTGGATGGCGCTAATCACCTTCGGCGTCGTGACGGTCCTGATGGCGGTGACCCAAATCGACTTCGCGACGATGGAGATTCCAAACGGCTTGGTCGCCGCGCTGGTCCCGTTCGCCGCCGGCGCGGTCTGGGCGGTTCCGGGTGTGCCGTTGTGGGAGCGCTTGGCGGGCTTCTTCGCGGTCAGTCTGCCGATGCTGCTGCTGGCACTCGCGGTCAACGGAGCGTTTGGCGGCGGCGATATAAAGCTGATGGCGGTCTGCGGCTTCCTGCTGGGATACAAAATGACACTGCTTGGGTTCTTCATCGCCCTGCTGGCGGGCGGCGGCGCGGCCGTCTTCCTGCTCCTCACCAAACGGAAAACGCGGGGCGCGTCGATCCCGTTCGGCCCGGCCCTCTGTCTCGGCGTCGCGGCGGCGCTCTTCTTCGGCGGCGAGCTGCTCAGCCTATACATGCGGCTGTACCGGTGACTTCAGGCGGGCGATAGTGAATCGCCCCAATAAAAACCGTCCGGGGGGAACCCAATGCCGAAATTCCGCTATACCGCGCTGACATTAGAGAACCGCAGGATCACCTCGGTCACCGACGCGAAGGACGAGGAGGATTTCCGGCGGCATCTGCGTACCCAAAACCTTGTGCCGCTGAAATTCAAGGTTGTCGCCGAGCGAAATGTTGAATACCGTGTAAAGAGCAGCGAGGTGGCGGAGTTTTCCCGTCAGATGGCGGGAATGCTCGGCAGCGGAATCACCGCCGTCCGCGCGATGGAGATTCTGAAGGACCGGGATTTTAAGCCCCGGCTGAAAGCGCTGTATGAGGCCCTTCACAAGGGCCTGCAAAAAGGGTATACTGTCTCCGAAGCGATGCGGCTGCAGGGGCGTTCCTTCCCCGAGCTGTTCATCAACATGATCGCGTCGGGCGAGGCCAGCGGCAAGCTGGAGCAGGTCGCGGCCAAGATGGGGGAGCATTACGAGAAGGAGCACCGCCTCAACGGCAAGGTCAAGGCGGCTTCCCGCTACCCGAAAATTCTGGCGGTCGTTACGTTGATCGTGGTACTGCTGGTTTTTATCCTCATCCTCCCGCAGTTTTTCGAGTCGCTCGGGGACATGGAGCTGCCGGCGCTGACAAAGGCGGTCCTCGCCCTCAGTGAGTTCCTCCGTCAGGACTGGTACTATGTCATCCTCGGGGTGCTGATTTTGGTCGCGGGCTTCTCCCGGCTCAAGGCTCTGCCCTCGGTCGCGCCGGTGTATGATCACGTGAAGCTGAAGCTTCCGGTGGTCGGCAGGCTGTTGAAGACGATCTATACGGCGCGGTTCGCCCGCACCCTCTCGACCTTGTACGCCAGCGGCGTGCCGATGCTCCGCGCGCTGGAGATCACCGGCACGGTCATCAATAACAAATATATTGAGAGCCAGTTTCCGAAGGTGATCCGGGACGTCCGGAACGGCGAGACGCTGTCCGCCTCGGTGGGGCAGATCGACGGGTTCGACTCCAAGCTGCACAACTCTATTCTGATCGGCGAGGAAGCCGGGCGCTTGGACTCGATGCTCACCGCGACAGCCGACAGCTTCGATTACGAGGCCGAGATGGCGACCGGCAAGCTGGTGCAGCTGATGGAGCCTGTGATGCTGATTGTCATGGCGTTTGTCATCGGCATCGTGATGATCTCGGTGATGTCGCCGTTGATGTCGATCTACGGCGACGCGTCGCAATTGACCGGGGCATAGCTGGTTAACCAATGATACATATGAAAAATTTTTGGAGATTCCAAAGAACCTTTTTATAAAAAGGTCTTTGGCCGCCGGAGGCAAAAACCCTATGGAATCATCTGTGTACATTTCTTCGGAACAGATTCAGGTCGTCGGGCACCAAGGCGGGACGATCCGCCGGTTTGTCACCCACCCGCTTCCCGAGGGCACAATGATCAACGGCACGATCACTGACCAAGCGTTTTTGACGGAGTGCTTGGCGTCGCTGCGGGCGGAGCACCCCGCGCTGTTTAAGAAGCCCTCCCTTGTGGTGGACGGGAGCGCGATCCTTGTCAAGAGGATCCCCGCGCCCAAGCTGAACGGGAAGCAATACCGCCAACTGGTGCGGGACGACTTCGCCGAAGCCGGCGAAAATACTGACGAGCTGGTCTGCGGCTACCAGCTTCTGCCCGGCGGTAAGGCGCTCCTCGCCTGCGGCGCGGGGAAGAACCTTGTGGACAGCTACCTTTCGGCGTTTAAGAGCGCCGGGGTCAAGCTGAGCTCGATCCGGATCGGTACTCAGGCGATTTTAAGCTACGTTGATTCCCGCCCCGACCTGCAGAAACGGAGTTTTGTGCTGAATGTCATCGACGGCGTGACAATGCTCTCGTTGATCTTTGAAAACGGCGTCAATGTCTTCATTTCCCGTACCCGCCTGTACGGTGATACCAAAGAACAGACCGCCCAGACGGTGATGGAGAACCTGAACGGGCTAGTGCAGTTCAACCGCTCGCAGAAATTCGGCGAGGTGACCGACAGCTTCTATCTCGGCGTCAGCCCCGCCGACCTGCGGTTATTGGAAGCGCTGAACCCGCATGTCAATATCAAGCTCGCGGTTCTGGACATCTTTCAAGATGTCCGGGGAGGAGAACAGTTACCGCCTAATGCGCACTTCGCCTACCTATCCGCCCTGCTTGGCAAGAGCCACATCGACCTGACGGTCAGCCGCAAAGAGCTGGAGAACCACCGGAAACGGCGGACAAAGACACGCCGGATATGGATTCCGTTCTCGATTTTGTACGTTATCCTGCTGGCGCTTCCGATCGGCTGGTTTTACTATCAGGGGACGCTGACGGACAAAGAGATTGCCGCCTTAAACGAGGCGTTGAGTGAACCGGCCGCCGTCGAGAAAGAGAGCGAGCTGACGGCGCTGGAGACCGAGACGGCGGGTCTGCGCCGGGTGATCAACGAGGAGCGGCTCAAGCTGGAGTACGAGGGGTCGCTCGCGGCCCTTTCCCCTCAGCTGATCGACCTCTTTTTGGGCGGATCCGGGATCACTGTCGAGAGCCTGTCCTATACCCGGGAGAGCGGTACGGTGCGAATCGGCGGTTTTGGCGCGTCCGAGGATGCTCCGGCAAATTTCAGCGAAGCGCTCCGAAGCAGTCCGCTTGTTCTGTCGGTGGATTACACCGGTTATTCGGAAGGGAATAAATTCAATTGGAACGTCGTGCTCGCGGCATCGGGGGTGGACGGCGATGAATGAGACCAAGAAAAGCCTGACGGGGCGGGAGAAGTTTTTGATCTTCTTCGCGGGGGCGGTCGCCCTGTTTTACGCCGCGGTGCAGTTCGGTATCACCCCGGTGCGGGACAGTCTGGCGGAAAAACAAAATACGTGGCAGGCGCTTACCGAACGGGAAACCGAGATGAACCTGCGGATCGCCGGCGAATCGGTAATTCGGCAGGCGAATGAGGACGCGAAGGCGGAATACGCGGATGTGGCGTCGCGGTATCCGGCGATGATGACCGCCGAGGTGTTGATCCGGGAGATCAACGGATTGTGCGAGAGTGTCGGTTTGGCGCGCGCCGGGGCTGTAAGCGACCCCAAGACATGGGAAGCGCTGGTGATTCGGCCCGTCACGCCGCCGGAGGGGGAAGAAGCTCCGCAAGAGCCTGCGGAGACGGCGTATGAGAGGGTCAGCGGCACCGAGACGGACTTGGCGACGGCATCTTTTATTGTGGCGACGGTGAATGTCAACGCCGAAGGCGACATCGCCGCGCTGAAAGCGCTTTTGGACCGTGTGGCGGTGCTTGACCACATACGGGTAACGGACGTCACCCTGCCGTTTGGCGACAGCACTGCGATTCCGATCTTGTTTGAGGTGACTATGCGGAACTTTTCACTGTAGGGAAGGACTAGAATAGAGTAGGAGCGAGCATTAACCTTTGCGTCTGGGAGGCGAGGCAAGTGAAGCGGATTAAGCGGACCGCCGGTTTTACCTTGATCGAGATCATCGCCGTGCTGGTGATCATCGGGATCATGGTGGCGATTGCCGTGCCGTCGGTCGCGGCATACCTCCGGATGGGCTATCAGACTAACCGGATGAGCATCGCCCGCACGATCTTCCTCGCCGCGCAGAATCAACTCACGGAAAAGCGGATCACGGGGGAATTGACGGAGAAAGGCGAGTACGGGAAGAAAGCTGAATGCCGGAATGTTTATCAGAAACTAGAAAAAGCATACAATAATGATCTGCCTGAAGGAATGTGGAGCGACATCGAAGGGGATTATGGGATTGATGAAGCAACAGGGAAGGCGTTGACTAATAAAGATGTTGTGCAGTATATTAGCAAGCCCAAAAACGACGAAAATTATCTACTTGATCTAGAAGGGGATCTCGTTTATAAACTCCTCTCCCCCGTTATAATAGATAAAAGCCTTCTGAATAATGCCATCTTGATTGAGTACAATATCAAGACTGGTAAGGTTCTGTCTGTGTTTTATAGTGATACTGCAATGGAAGCAGGAGTATCATGGGACTACGAAGAGACCGGTGGCAGCCAAAGTGTATATGGAAATCGTGGGAGGAATGAGTTTGCATATCAGTATAGCGACGAGCGCAGCCAAGGCTACTATGGCGTGGGGACAACGGGGACGTTGAACGACCCGCTACCGGAGTCGCATGCCTCACTGCATGACGCTGCGGGAACACAAGGCGACGATATACTTAAAGAATTGGAGTTAAATGTAGACAATGCATTGTATGCGCGTTTTCTTATCGCAGATGGAGCAATAGGGCAAACATTTCAAGTAGCGCTAGGAAATAAAAACGAAGAGCCTCTTTATGATCCTCCCGTTGATTTTGAAGGCTTAAAGGATCGCGGCATATCTGAATTCGATACACTCCCTAACGGCGATCAACTTTTTTACAATGGGCTGTATGATTCAAGTGGAAGTAAGTACCATGAGTTTATCTGGGTAGTTGACTATGTACACGGAGATACAAGGCCGGGCGGCAATAGCTATACTGTATTTAGCAGTGATGACTATAGCTTGGAGGGTGTTACTGCACGGATTATAATGAACGGCGTCGAACAGAGGGAATCAATTCCGCAAAGGCCGTATTACGCTCAAAGAGACGCAAACATAATTGAATCGGCGCGGCATCTGTACAATATACGTTATAATCCCGAGAAGAGTTACATCCAGCTGACTGACATTATTATGACAGCAGGTGGAGACGGCGGGGTTTCTAATTTCCTACCCATCCCGAGTTTTTCCGGTTCATACGACGGCCGCGATTACAACGGAAACAAGTGTACGATTACCAACCTGAAGGTTGATACATCGGGCAATGCCGGGTTGTTTGCGGTCAACGATGGTATAATTGAGAATGTGACGTTCGTAGACGCAAAGATCACGGGTGGGGAATATGTCGGCGTTGTCGCAGGGCGCAGCAGCAGGAAGATTAGTGGGATTACGATCAATGGTGGTACTGTCACTGGTACCGGAGACAACGTCGGCGGCGTTGTGGGGAGCAGCAGCGGTGAGATCAGCGGGATTGGCGTTAAGGATTCAACTGTCAGCGGGGATAACTCTGTCGGCGGAGTGGCGGGGGAAACCACCGGAATCGGAGGAACGATCCACAGCATATACATAGAAAACATGACAATAAAGGGAACATACTCGGCTAGCAGTAATATAGGCGGAGTCGTTGGGTTTGCAAGAGGGGCGGTTGGGAATACAGAGATTACAAATTCGATTGACGTAAAGAATGTGCGGATCTACAATGATAAAGGAGGCAGTCTGCTGTATGCAGGCGGCGTAGCGGGCGCCGTATCAAGGACGGCATCTATTAGCAACGCCGTTGCAACCGGCTTAGATATTGACGGAAACAACAATATTGGTGGGATCGCCGGCTCAACAAATGGACCAATATCAAATGTCAGTGTTTATAACAGCAATATCAGCGGTACTGTCGAATACATCGGTGGTATAACCGGGAATGCCGGAGATTCAAGATCAATCATTGATGGAGCCATTGTCCAAAACAGTATTATTGAAGGCACATTCACCACCAACAGATTCATTGGCGGCATTGCTGGAAAAAGCATAACTGCGGTAAGAAACACAACCTTTATTTCATCTGAAGAATCGGAAGAATCAGAAGCATTGGTTCCTGTGAAAGCGGTTAGTACATCAGACAGTGTCGGCGGTATTATTGGCTCCCTTAGTTCAACTGGTACCATCAGTAATGTGCTTTACCTAGCCCTCGCGCCGAAAAACGCAGACGGAAAGATCATTCCCATTACACCGATGGATGGGATATACCCATCGGTGTTCTACCTTGCGGGAAAACCAAATAGGCCCATACCCGACCCGAAGGAACGCGACGGCTACAATCAGGAAGCTTCTGTAGGTCCGGGTTTGCCTCTCAATACCGAGGAAATGTACATTGGCGATCATATGGGCGACGTTTGGAGTGCCCCCCCGGAAGGGATAGACCCTCTCAATAAAGAGAACCCAACCTTCCCTTATCCGTACGTGACAGCACTGGCAGAACACAGACCAGCCCACGACAAGTGGCCCATTGCCGGTCCGGATACGGAAACCAAGCTTTTCTACGCCGAGTGGCACGGCAACGCCGATAATAGTACGAAACAGCCGTATGACTTTTACCCCTTTGGCGGTACAGACAAGATCCTTGATCCGACAAGCGGGTCCTTCGTCACTCACGACAGCTACGGCATACAGGTCGCCGATTTCACGGATGGTAAGGATTATACTTTGCTTCTGGGTTCGGCAGATTATACTGTCAGGATTCAAGTAAGCGGCAAGAAGGTCACCGTCAAAGGCGAAGCAGATTGGCCATTCGAGTTTGAAGGCGACACAGTCCGCATTTTCATCCCAAACAGCATTGCGGAGGGCACTTCCAGCGGCGGGGACACCTCGATTACGTTCGGCGGAATTGAAGCCGGAACCTTTAACCCCCTGTTCGCTTCAACTGGTGACATCCGCTCGCCACGGCACATTGACAATATTGACAAGGGAAATCTGGACAAAAACTTCATACAAAAATTGGATATAGACTTTGGGAGCTACCATCGTGAACTGACGGGAAGCGATACCACATTAGGGTTTAGCCACGATACAGAGACATCCCACATGGCTAGCCTCAAAACATCCCCGGTAACCGGTCTATTCACGGGTTCTTACGACGGCAATGGGAAGACAATTCGCCGTCTAACTGTCAATCATCCCAGTGGGGACAACCTCGGGTTATTCAGCATTTTTGAGCCGACCGAAAATAGCAACGCAATCAACGACCTCATCTTTGAAAACGCGACGATCACAGGCAGAAACAACGTTGGCGTTGTCGCGGGGAGTAGCAGCGGTGAGATCAGCGGGATTGTTCTCAACAACAGTACTGTCACTGGTACCGGAGACAACGCCGGCGGCGTCGCGGGGAGCAGCAACGGGGAGATTAGTGGGATCAATATCACAGGGACGCTTAATGGAGCCAACAGTACAACCACAATTACAGGGAATAATTTTGTCGGCGGGATAGCAGGAACAGGAGAAACCGGGAGTCAATTCTACAATATTCACGTTTATGGTATTGCTGTACAAGGCGCGGATACTGCAGACAATAATATTGGTGGGGTGGTTGGATGGCTCAAAGGATCTCTCAGCGATGTCACGGTTGATAATGTGAAAATATCCATTACGATAAGCGGCTCAAACATCGGTGGTGTCGCAGGGACGTCGCGTCAGTATTCTACAATCAACAAAGTACTGGTCAAAAATTCGACGGTTGAGGGGCAAAACAATGTCGGCGGTATCGTGGGACAATCCGGCGGAAACGTCCAAAACGCCACCTTCGTTCATGCAGGAGCGGAGGTGCCTGTCAAGGGTAATAACGGTGTAGGTGGTATCGTGGGTAATCGTACAAATGGTGCGATCAACAATGTCCTCTATCTTGCGCTTGCGCCGATAAGAGAAACAACGAAAGAGATCATCCCCATTACACCGGATAATGCCGCAGCCGTTACCAACGCCTATTACCTCTCGGGAAAACCCAAATGGCCACCATCTGTCCCCGATGAAGACTATAACCCGGAAGAACAGGTCATTGGACCGGGTGCAGGCTACGATACTTGGAGCTTCTACGATCTGTTCAACAAAGCAGACGGTTATCCATTGACTCCCGATTGGGAAAAACATATTGGACTGATAAAAGAAGTCATCCTCGATCCCCTCAACCCCGACAATGATACCTATCCCTACCCGTTTGCAAACGCTCTAGCGGAGCACATGCTTGAAATCGTTAACTGGCCTATCGTCGAGAACATCGAAAAAGTCACCGCCGAAGTATTTTACGCCGAGTGGCATAATGGCGTTGATGAACCGTATTACGACGATGGTTTGACCAGCTCGATCACTAATGAAGGTATTGTCACTCACGACAGCTACGGTATAAAAGTGGTCGGCATCACCGGCGACAGAACGTACACGCTGACGCTAGGTAGTGTTGATTATGAGGTATCAGCTGCC
>JAISVO010000148.1 GCA_031271525.1 Oscillospiraceae bacterium | reverse complement strand
TTTTGCACCCGGAATTTGAAGTTTGCCAAAGGCTCGCCGGTCACATAGTCCCGCTTATGGATGATGAGTACCGGGCGGGGCCGGTTAAAAAACTCAAGCTGCTTATTGTCGCCCGCTTCAAGCAGAACCTCCTTGCGGGCGGGGTCACGGAAATAGCCGTAGGGTTCGTCTGTTTCCAAAACGGAGTAGACGCCCGGTTCCAAGTCCGTCCATGTGATTGCACCGCCGGAATCGGTCACAAGGGTTTCGCTCCACGTTTCGCTCTCGCTTTTCCACAGCCGGAACGACGCGCCCGCGAGGGGAGCGTTGGTCAACTCATCATACTTGCGGATGGTGAGCGTCGGGAGCCGCTTGTTCTCATAGGTCAGTGTGACCGCGCCGCCTTCCAGCGGTACATCGACCTTTTTGACGTTATTTTCATCCAGAACGAACCCGGATGGCGGGGTCAGTTCGCGTACCTCAAAGCTGCCCGGAGCCACGTCCAGAGAAACCGTGCCGTTTACCGTGCTGTACGTCCCGACGTATTCAATCTCGTGTACCTCTATCCACTCCCACACATCGTCAGCCAAGTCCTCGACGTTGTG
The DNA here is from genome assembly GCA_031271525.1 of Oscillospiraceae bacterium. Classification (GTDB taxonomy): domain Bacteria; phylum Bacillota; class Clostridia; order Oscillospirales; family UBA929; genus UBA929. The sequence goes on along the minus strand of JAISVO010000148.1, from coordinate 3,173 downwards.
ATGATAGCCGGGGTCGCCGCTGTTCAACTCTCCGCCATTGTCATCATCATAGAACTCACCGGTATCGTCCTCGTCCGGGTCAACCAAACGACGCTCCCAGTGGGATGTGCGCGTGACTTCAAACTCCGCGCCGTCCAGCCGATTTGTGGTGCCATACTCCAGCTTGACGATTTCAAGTTTGCCCTCAGCCGGGTCAGAGGGGGTGGGCGGCTTTTCCCCTTCTTCGGGTAGCCACTCCACTTCTGAGTCAAATTCGGCGTCAAGGTTAATCTTAGGGTCGGCCTCCACAAGATACCGCTGGTATCTGTCTTTGTCAGCCTGAGCGTAGGCAACATACATGTCGCTGTTCGCTAGGGTTGCTGTCGCGGTAAGCGTGGGGGGCTTAAACGATGGATCAACGGCGGCGACAGGATATTTAATGGTTACACCGCCGAAATAGCCTGTACCGGTGTTGCTCACGGTCACGGCAAGAGACGAGGTTATATCCTCACCGCTGGTCCCGAGTACGATAGTACCGGCAGGGGGAGGACTATCCCATGCTAACTGCACATCCCCGCAGGCGGAGGGATCGTTCCCAATCCATCCACTGGAATACACCTCAACTTCCTGTACAAAAAACTGCCCACTGGCATCCAGTTTGGTGATGGCATTTGGCTTCCCGGTCAGTCTAAGTTCCGCTTCTCGGGGCGGCGACGCTTTCATGGCGTTGTTGTATACCGAGATTGCGGCATTCCGAACCCGCTGCGCCACAGGGTCGCTGTCCCCATACGCTGGGTTAAAAGTGAGCTTTGAAGGGTCGTTACCGCGAATGTACATCCACAGGGCCAGTTTGGTGGCATAATAGGCTTCTTCTCTGGACTGTAACCCCAAGCTGTCCAGCCGCATATGCGGATAGCCGTTGGCGATAATGGCTACGTATTTGGCGTCTCCGACCTTCGTGCCACGGATATAGGTTGCCGTATTGCTCCCGTCACTAGAGTTCGGCCCGACGTTTTGCACGATTTCATACGCTCCGCCTTTGGCCGGGTCGATGCAATAGACGGGATGCTCGTCAACCTGCCCGGTGCGTTCGTTTTTGAATTGAAAGTATGTGTATCGCAGATAAATGATGTCCATGCCCGGAAGGCAGAGCCAATCCAACCGGGTGTTGTCAAAGCCCACCATTAACTCTGACAGTGCATCGTCCAGTGTATCGCCCTGTCCCCATATGGCGGCATGAGAGGCAAGCGGCAGGATAACTACTAACAAGACCGCTGTGAGGCATACGGCGAGGATTCGTTTCGTTTTCATAATTGCCCTCCATTTCTTTGTCTTAGGCGCAAAAAACAGGCGGCGCGTCATTTTAGACGTGCCGCCCGCCAGTTTATGCTTAGATTTTTACCAATTGCATGACCCACCAATACCCGCCTTCGACTCCCTCTACAACACCTATCCCAATGTGCGTGTACTTCGGATTGATGATGCTGGCGTAGTGGCGGGAAGATTCTACCCAGCCTTGAAAGGCTTCCGCCGGAGTCTTTGTCCACGGCGCGAGGTTCTCTGCGTATGCGGTGACCTCCGGGATGGCCGCGAAAATCATATCTCCGGCAGTTCCGTAGACTGGGGATGTGTGGCCGTAATACCCGCTATCGCGCAAATCGTCAGCCTTTGCTTGCGCACAATCCGCAAGTGCGGGAAGAACCTCGACCACTGACACACCGGCCTTGACGCGCTCGGCATTGGCCAGCCGCACTATCTCCGCTTTCATTTCCTCCATCGTCAGCTTGGGCGCTGCGGGCAGCGGCGGGGCGGGCGTGTACTGCTCGTTCGGATCATAGCGCCGGGTCGTGTCTATAATGATTCGGTTTCCGCCGCCATCCCAAACGACACTAAAATCCTTGCCGCCCGGAACAAGTTTGGCGTCCAAATCGCGGAGCTGGAAGTAGTGCGACCCGTCAATGAGATACCCCTTCAGATTCACCTCTTGGCCGTCTATCCAGACCTCCGCCGTCTTAGGTTGGGCGAGGACGCTGATGGCGTATGCTGTGGTACCTCCAAATATGAGTGCGCCAACGATGATGCCCGCGATGAATTGCATTGTTCCAAACCTTTTCACGATAAACCGCCCCTCTCGAAGTCTATTGAGTTTCCTCGTCACTGTTGTTTTAACATGCTTCAAGAGGGTTTGCAAGTCCTTTCCGTGTTTGTTCACGCTTTATTTTCCTTGATATTACGCGGCTTTCAGCCGTTCTCACGCGCCTGAACCAGCCAGCGGTACGCCGGTTCGTTCTCGACACAGGTGATCAAGCTGATGATGTTATCCTCCGACCAAGCCAGCCCGGAATAATCCGTCTCGGATATCTTTACCTTATTGTAGACGGTGTAAGTCCGCGAGCCGTACTTGGTCGTATAAGTGATGGTATCGCCGAGCGCGAGGTTTTTCACGAAGGAGAAATACGCAGCCGCGCCGCGGTTGTGGCCGGCAAACGCGACGTTGCCGTCCCAGCATGAGGTCGACTCGAAGTGGCCGATGCCCTTTTTCATATTCTCCAAGCTCTCGCCCTCATAGACGGTTATGGTCTTTTTCGCTGAGGGGATGTGGATCGAACCGATGCTGCCGTCCTCGTAATAGAGCGGCGCGGTGTTTATGACAGGCGTCTCATAGGTTGAGGTTGACGGCAGCATACCGCCGTAACCGCCAACGCCAACATCGGAAACGCCGCCGTTATATGAGGTATCCAGGTCCGCCGAGGGATTGCCCGTGTACCCGGCGTACTGCGGGGTGTTATCGTGGTACAGGCTCGTCGGGTCTGTGGGAATATCTCCGCTGAAAACGCCGTATGGCGGCGGGAAATAGGCGGCGTCCTTGTTGCGGCGGGTGTTCGTACTCATGGGATTGGGCGTGACCTCGGCGTCATAGCCGGTAGGTTTGCCGAAAGTATCTGCCGTATCCGGTCCGCTGCCGAAGTCATAGTCGGCGGCGAAAGCGGGCATAGCGAAGGCCGCGCACAGCGCGGCGGTCAGAATAAAAGCGATCAGTTTTTTCATTCGGCCGGTTCTCCTTTACGTTTCATATTTTTAATAATGCGGGGGATGTAGTAGCCGCCGCCAGCGCCCAGCAGAAGAATGAGCAGCGCGGCGGGAATCAGGACGCGGAGCGGGCTGGCTTCGGCTGACGGCTCTTCGGTGACCGC
>JAISVO010000008.1 GCA_031271525.1 Oscillospiraceae bacterium | reverse complement strand
CATTGGTCGTCACCCTCCTTTTGCAGCAGCTTGTCAATTTCCTTGATTGAGAGGACCGCCGGGGAAATGGTGTCAATCCCGAGCTCCCGGTAGACGACATCCCGCTCCGGGTCGTACAGTCGGGCGATCACCCGCCCGATCCCAAACAGCTCCTTGGCGAGCTGTCCCACCATGATGTTGGTGTTATCGTAGTTTGTCACCGAGACGACGGCGGTCGCCCGTTCGATTTCGACATCCCGCAGGACCCCGGGGTCGGTGGCGTCGCCGACGAGGGTCAACCCCGAATAGGAAGGCGAGAGTTTCCGGAAGGCGTCCCGCTCAAGATCGATGATGGTGACGCTCTCCCCCTCTTCCGAGAGCTTATTCGCGAGGTTCGCGCCGAGCCGTCCGCAGCCGGCGATGATGGTATATTCGTCTTGCTTACCCAAGGTCACATCCCCTTTGCCGACAGCATACCACAGGCGTACGGAAAAGGCAAACGGTGTTTTTGGTTTTTTGCGGGGCAGTCCCCCAGCGCTTCTTGCAAACCGCCTCTGTATATTGTATACTGGTCGCGGACATAACTGAAGATGAGGTGGATTACGCTCGATGAAATACCTGTTCATATACCCGGATTTTTTGGAGATTTCCAAGGATGTCAAGAACATCCCCGGCAACTATAACGAGGGGATCGCTTCGATTTCCGCCGTGCTGAAAGCTGCGGGGCATGAGGTCGGCCTCTGCCACTTAACCTATATGCCGGACAAAGCCGACTTCATCCGGGAGGTTGCGGCGTTCGCGCCCGATATGGTTGGGTTTACCATCCGCACCAGCGCCATGACCTTCGCGGCGGAGCTCGCTGGGTGGCTGGACGACGAGATGCCCGATATTTATGTGATGGCGGGCGGCTACCACCCTTCCCTCGCGCCGGAGGAGGTCGTCGCCCTGCGCGGGGTCGACGCCGCCTGTATCGGCGAGGGTGAGTTTGTCTGTCTCGACTTTGTCAATTATTACGCCGAGCACGGCGAACCGGACCTCAAAGCCGACAGCTTTTGGCTGATGGACGGGGAGGGGAGGGTTCACAAAAACCCGGTCCGCCCCTACGTCACCGATCTGGACGCCCTGCCCTTCCCCGACCTCGACCTGTTTGACTACACCCAGTTGCGGAGCAACATCCAGCAGAACACCGCCGAGGTCATCGTCAGTCGGGGCTGCCTGTATTCCTGCACCTATTGCGCAAACGCGCAGCTCCGGAACATCTACCCGGATAAAACGCGCTACACCCGGTTCCGGACGCCCGAGAACGCGGTTCGGCTGTTGGAACGGGTCCTCGAAAAGGACCCCAAGATTGAAGGGTTCTCGTTCAATGACGCCATATTGAACGTGTATGAAGACTGGTTCTACACCTTCACCGCCCTGTATAAGGAGCGGATCCGAAAAAAATACACCTGCAACCTGCGGTTCAACCACTTGGACGAGCGGATGGCGAAAGAGCTGGCCGATTCCGGCTGCTACCTCGTGACGATCGGTTTGGAGAACGGCAACGAGGAATTTCGCAAAAAGTATCTCCGCCGCTCGATGGAGAACGAGCACATCATCAAGGTGAGCCGTCTGCTCAAAAGCGTCGGCATTATCGTCTATACCTATAATATCGTCGGACTGCCCCACGAGACGCTGGCGCTGTCGTTGGAGACGATCAAACTCAACGCCCGGATGCACTCGGACAGCGTCCTTGTATCAGCGTTCTATCCGTATCCCACCACCGAGCTTAAAAAAATCGCCGAGGAGGGCGGCTTCATCGATCCCTCGGTTCACCCGCTCGATCCGGTGCAGCTCAGGATGCCCCAATATCCGAAGAGCGATATACTCTATACCAAGTACAGCTTTCAGACGCTGATCAAAAAGTACCGAAAGCTTTATTCGGCGTACACAGGGGAGGAGCTGTCGCAAAAAATCGCCCGCCTAGACAGGGTTATCCTCAGTAAATACTATCCCCGTCGCCTGATCGCGGCAGTGCGGAAACGCACCCACCTCGCTGAAGTGCTGATCAAACGCGTCGCCGCGCGGGTACTGCCGTCGCTGTACAAAGCGCTGCGCCGGAAAAGGGACGACAGGCAGCGGACAATGAACAGGTAACAGTCCGGTAACGGTTTGGCTTGCCTATACGAACGCAGGCGCATCGTTCACTTCTTCTTCCGCGCCCGGTCCCACACCAGCAGCGCGAGCCCGCAAGCGGCGACGATTGCGGTGCTCATCGCGTCCCATACGTCAAAAAAAGCTTCGCCGATCACTCCGGACAGGACACCGTTGACGATCAGTTGGACCGGGATTACAAGGAACAGCGATACCGCGCCGGCGAGCAGATACCGCCCTTTCACGAGTTTCGTCACCGCGTAGTCCGCCCAAAGGTAACACACGCCGACGGCGGACATTGGCAGCCCAATCCGCAAGAGCATCCCATCCGTTTCGACAGTACTGTTCAAAACCGCTAAGTACGGGACCACCAGCACGCTGAGCGCGACGAGCGACCAGAAGGCCCCGCGCGGTCCGAGCTTGAGCGCCGGGAAGAAAATCAGCCAGCAGAACGCAATCGAGCTGATGGAGATCACCGACCAAGTAAATCCGCCGGTTATCGCCAAATCACAGATGGAGCAGGTCACAACGCCGAGCAGCATGACGGCGGAGAACACCGCCGCGATGGTATTTAAGACCGATGTCTGCCGCACCTTGATCGACGCCTTCGCGTATTGCAGAGCGTTGTCCACCGTTTCATCGACATCCGCGCCCTCCGCGCCCTCCCGCTCACCGTTCAGCAGTTCGCCGACCGTGACGCCCAACAACGCGGCGAGCGGCGACAGCAATCCGATGTCCGGGCAGCTTAAGCCCCGCTCCCACTTTGAAACCGCTTTGTCGGTAACGCTCAGGCTATCCGCCAGATGCCGCTGCGTGAGGTTGTGCGCTTTACGCAGTTCCGCAATGAATTGCCCCAGTTTTTTGCTGTTCATCATGTTCTTAACACCTCCTGCTCCCAATCCTACCCCAAAGGAAACCCAAAGGCAAGAAGCGAATGTGTAGAATGAAGCGAAGTAAACCAACGGTTTACTTCGCTCAGCTTGTCAAAGAAGTCGCCAAGAGGCGACTTTTTTGGTATAATAAACGTGGTGATGGAAGATGAAAAAACGGCTGAGTCATGCCAGAAATGAGATAAAATTCTGCTGTATAGAGGATTTGGTGCGCAGGATCATTTGTTGCGAAAAATTGAGAAGTCAGTGGTTTTTGAAGAGATATACCCGATGGTAGAGGGATATTACTGCGAAGACAATGGCCGGCCTGCAGTAGACCCGGTGGTGCTTGTAAAAATCGTCATGATTTGGCACCTGTTCGGGCTGCGTTCACTGCG
>JAISVO010000045.1 GCA_031271525.1 Oscillospiraceae bacterium | reverse complement strand
CTTCCACTGTAGAATGGTATCCCGAAGGGTCAGCGGGTTCGTCAGATCCTCAACCGCCATGCCCGGGAACGGCGCGGCGGGGAAAAAGCCGGAAAAGCTGATCACAATCGCGGGGCGGTCTTGCTTGATCACGATCTCCCCCAGCCCCACAATATCAACGCTGGTGTTCTTGCTGCCGTTGCTGACCGATATTTTATCGGGTAAAAAAGGGAAGCGGAGCTTCTCCGCCTCCCCGTTGAAGGTGAGCCACATCTGGTAGCCGTCAGAAATCATCGTTGCCGCCTCCGGTCAGAATTTCCTCTTGGAACATCCGCGTAACAATCGGACGTATGTTGTCCATCACGACGCTGATGATCAGCGTTTCGTCAGCGCCGTTTACCTCAAACTCGCCGCTGCCGTTGATTTCAATCACATGCCTGTGCTCAATCGCCCCGCCTTCCGCCGCGCCGAACCCCTGCGGCGCTTCAAGGGCAAATGGCGCTTCCTGCGCGGAGGACAGCAGGCGGCTTGTCTCATCCGCCGGGATGATCGTTTCGCCGCCGGAAAAGTTCAGCAGTTCGGGTCCGTTTTCACCGACGATCCCCCACCCGCTTTCCGCCGACACCGTGCCCGTCGCATATCCGGGTATATTGGATCCGGCGCCGGAAGGTTCCGCGCCGATCGAGGGAACCATCAGCTGTAATTTTTGCAGCACGGTGGGAAGCATCGAATCAATCCCGTCAATGTATCCCTGAATCGTCGAGACGGCGCTGTTTTTGGATTCCTCGTATAGATCCATGTCACCAAGAGCGTCTTCAAGATCGCCAGCCAGCGCGTCCATTTCGGTGGAAAAGTTTGTCTTCATCTCGGCGACAGTGTTGGAGAAAGAGGTTTTGCCCTCCTCCACCTTCGCGAACGCCGCGTTCAGTTCCCCAATCTTCTCTTCGCCGCCGTTAACAATCGCGTCCAGCTTCGCGGCGCTCTCCACGCTCCCGTCGGACAGCTGCGCGGCGAGGTTCGCGTCTAAACCAAGCTCTTTCGCGCGGTTCAGGTTTGCCTCGTAATCGGCTAAATACTGCGCCTGTGTTTCGAGCGCCTTGATCATATTGGCGGGGTCAAGCTCTGCGGCGCTGCTCTTCGCGTAATCGGCGACGGCGACCGCCATATTGTCAAAAAGACCGATCTGCCCGCTTATGCTGTTATACGCCTCATCGTAAGCGGCGGTATACGCTTCCACAAGCGAGCCGATGCTGTTTATGGTGTCCGCCACAGTCGTTTCCAGTTCGCGGGAAGCAACGGCGTCGGCCAGTTCGTTCGCGGATACCCCGTATATGCTCATCGCTTCGGCGGCGTTCAGCATCCCGTTTTCCACGGCGATTGCGGCTTCTTCCAAAGAGGCGGCGTGCGCTTCGTTCCGCTCGACCGCCGCCGTCAGGTCGTCCAAATTCACGCCGTAGAGCAGCGCCGCTTTTCCGGCGGTCACATAGCCGCTTTCCACGGCATCCACGGCTCTCGAGAGGTTCTCTTCCGCGAGCTTCGCCGCCGCCTTTTGCTCCGCCGTCTGGTTCGCCAGGGCTTCCGCTGCGGCTTTTGATTCCGCTTCCCAACCGGCTTCCGTTTCCGATATCAAACCGTTCGCTTCATCAAGCGCGGCGCTCAAACGATCATACTCATCCTTAAGCGCCTGAAGGTCGTTAACCTTTTGCGTGGATTCCGCGTGATTCCATATAGCGAAATCCCCGTTCCAGAAATCGAGAGATTCTACCTCCGCTTGCGCCGCCAAGCCCTGTTCTCTTACTTTGTTAAGATGTTCTTCAAGGGCAAGCCTCTCTTCGAGAGCGCCGGTATAGGCGGCGTATTCCGCGTCTTGGCGCTGCTGTTCCGCCTGCGCCTGTGAGTATGCCTTTATCGCTTCCACAGAGCCGGAGAGCGCCCCGGTTTGCGCGTCGTAAGCGAGAGCCAAGTCCGGCATCTGCTCATTCAGTTTTTGTACAATCGCGGACATTTGGTTCTGCTCGACCGCCGAAAGGTTCGTTTCTTTGGATAGCTGCTCCAGTTTGGTAATGAGAGCGCCCGTGCTTTTTTCTTCGCCGTTGATTGCGGACATACTCTCGTTATAACTGTCCATGATCGCTTGATGGCTCTCCAAAAGCGCGTCGTTTTGGGCGACAAGCTCCTCCATTGTCATACGGTTCGCTTCATAGACGGCGCGGGCGGTTTCCAGTTCCGCCGCCAGCTCTTTGGCGGCTTCGGAGTTTTCCCCTTCAAGCTCCACGGTGCGCTCGTATTCCGCGTTCAGTTCCTGCACGGCTTCGTAGTGCTGCTTAGAGGTCGAGGTCAGCCCCGCCCACTCTTCGTCCATCGAATTTGCCCAGTTAAACAGCGCCACGCCGATGGCAATGAGAGCGCCGATTGCCGCGGCGATCAAGTACAACGGCCATAATGCAGTCATAGACGCGACGCCGAAGGCTGTGGTCACAACCGTCGCAATTGTCGTGGCTATCGTATAGCCCGCCAGCGCGATGGCGATCACACCAATCGCGGCGCCAAGCCCGATCAGCACATACGCAGCCCACTCGTTATTCTGCAAAAACGTCCCGACCCCGTCCACAAACCCGGCAAAGGCGGAGGAACCGGCGTCGATCGCCGGCGTCAGCACATTGGAGAACGCCGCTTGCAGGCTGTTCCCCGCCTTAGACCACTTTTCTTCCAGCGTGGTCGCGGCGTTGGCGGTTTTCGCCAGCGTACCGTCGGCGCTGCCCACGGCTTGGATCCACTGCTCGATCTCAAACTTCCCGCTTCGAATCGAGTAAGCAAGCTCCGCGCCCGCGCGGCTGCCGAACGTATCAATCGCAAGCGCGGTGGCTTCACTCTCGCTCGCCATGCCCGCGATCTGGCTGATCACCTCCTGCATGGCGGCCGAGGCGTCCAAACCGTCCGCCGCAAAGTTGGTGACCGCCGAACGGAACCCCATCATGATCGAGGAGGCGTTCAACCCTTCGCTCTCGAACATGGCGAGCAACGCGATACTCTCTTCCAGCCCGTAACCGAGCTGCTGCAACGTCGCCTTGTTCGTGACGACCATATCGCTGAGCGTGTTCACCGAAGCGCCGGACATCTGCCCGGCCAGTATCAGGCTGTCCAGCAGCCCCTCGGTGTTGGCAATCTCCACGCCCCAGTTCTTCATAACCTTCGTGACGCTTTGCACCGAGCCGACGCCCTCTTCACCGGTGGCTTGGTTGTAGTCTTGGAACAGCGAGGTCACGCGCTCAAGTTCCGGTCCCTGAAGCCGCAGGCGGGTACTCAACTCCCCGACAAGCCCCGCGACTTCCCCCAGCGCGTCGTCGTCCCCGGCATACAGCTTCATCATCGAGCTTTCCAGAGAGCTTAACGCGCCGCCGGTCGCGCCGGTCGCGCGGACAATCGTTACCTGCGCTTCCGAGAACTCATTCGTCATATCGATCACGGCTTGCGTCACTTCGCTGACCAGCTTGGTCAGTCCTGCGGCGGCAAGGGCTTGTTCGATGACCTGTACCGCGTTCTCGCCGGACGAACCGGCATCTTCGGAGCTGCCGCCGAGACGCGTCCATTCGCTTTGGTTCTCCTCCAGCGTTTTGGAAAGGTCTCCGATTTCCCCCTTCAGAGCTTTCGCCTCGTCGGAGTTTTCGCCCATCGTCAGGGCGACGCCGATATATGCCTTTTGGAGCCGCTCAAGCTCCGCCTGCTGCTCGGCAATCGCCGCCTGAAACTCGTCTGCGACCTTTGTCCCGTCCTCGATGGTCTTTACCATTTCGTCCGCGCCTGCGGAGGCGGCGGCAAGGGCGTCTTCTGTTTTGTACCCTAGGTCAACCAATTCCTCGGTGGAGTATACCGCTTCCATCAGCGATTTATCATAGTTGCCCAGCGCTTCCGTCCAGTTGTCGGTTGCGCCGGAGGCGGACGATATGGCTTTCTCCAGTCTTCCCGCGCCGATTTCCGCCGCCGAAAACGCGGTGTTCGCCGTTGCGTTAGCCTGTTCCCACTGCTCGATCATGCCCGCGCCGCTGTTTGCCATACGGTCAAGTATGCCGCTCATCTCATCGACAGCCTTAAAGATAATCGACAACGAATCAGCCAATCTGTCCGCCTCCTCTCCTGTAGATTAATGCCCCTTTCCGCCGGAAGGGGGTGGCGGCGAATGCCGCCGGGGGATGCCGCGCCCCAAAATTGTCACGTTCACCCCGCCTGTTATTTCTTCCCGTAAAAACTATCCCGCCGAACAGGGTGTTTCTCCTCATATCCCTCCGAAGCGATGTACACAAGCTGTGTTCCTCTTGGCATGTTGAGAAACTCTTCCATCCGCAGCCCGTGCCGCTGCCAGAGGACATGCGCCCAAAAGGATATGCTGCCCCGTTCGGCTATGAGTTTTTTGCTTCCGTTTCAATGTCGTGGGGATCCCTTTCGTCAACCTCGTTCGCAAGACCGAGAGCCGCCATCACAACCCGGTTAACGTATGTAAACTCATCCTGTTTACAGAATACCCGCATCGGCATCTCGGTGGCGTCAAGGCACCCGTAAAACGCCATCAGTTCCGGGTCACGCAGGTTCGGGTACTGCAGCGCCTCGATAAGGATATACATCGCCGCTCCGTGCTCGTCGTATTCCGGTTTGTAGACGACGGCGCCGTTTGCCACAAGCGGGTTTTTCTTGTTGTCAACGGCGATGCCCCGCGACCGGAACTTATCCCGGATTTCTTTCAGCTTCAGAGTGCTCAGGGCGCGGATTTCAAGGTTTGGCAAATTGCCGTCCTTGTCGCGGAAGCTCTCCGGCGCAGGCGCTGTAATAATCTCCTCGGTCTTTGAGGATTCGCGCATGAACGCGCGCAGATCACGTTTTTCTGCCATGATTTTTTACTCCTTTACAGCAATAACCCCTCCAGGCGGGAGGGGTTACAATTCGTGTTTTGTGCATTGACAAATATTCGGTTGTCTGTTACAATGAACGCGACAAGGGCGAAACCTCCTTTCTACGGCGGTTAGCCCGGTTGGTTTACATCTTCACAAAATGAAGCCGCTTACCTTGCCGGGGGGCGGCTTCCGCTTTTTACTTTAATCGTCACAGTGAATCCGAAGATATGTAACGTTATCGTAATCGGCATACGCTTCACCTCGCTTCCGCTTGGTGTCGCTAACCGCCTCGCCCTTGCGCGTTTATAGGCTAACACAGGCGAGCGCCTCTGTCAAGAGCCGCGCCGCTGTTACACGATGTCGTAGACGTTGAAGGCGATTTCGTCTTCCAGCACTTCGCCTTTGGTGTCCAGCGAAATCAGCGTCAAGTCGCCAGTCAGCACGCACCCCAGACAGGTAGTGACAATCGTGCCGTTCTCGTCGTAGTAGTCGGAATTTGCGTCGTCCATGATACCCTGAATCGTGAACTCCGGCGTCTCCCCGGTTTCGAGGTACTTCTTGATGGCGTCCGCGAGGAAGGTTGTGGTGCGGCGGCGCGTCATGCTGCCGGCAATCGCGCATCCAAGCCAGCGTGTTGACTTCTGTTTTTTCCCCAGCTGCCCGCCCGTCCACGTTTCGGGCGTGAACTTGATTAACGCCTTGATGTTATCGGCGACCATGTCGCCGTCGATAAACATCTTTCCCTCGCGCAGGCTGATCGGGCGTTCGTTGTATTTTTTTCCTGCCATGTCTCAGCGCCCCCTATCTCGTTTTGATCGTGAAGTACAACTTTTCAGCGCTGTCCACAGGCTCAAGCCCGACGGAGATGATCGCGACGTCGCCGGTGCTCCCGGTGCGGTCAACCTTGAAATCGTTGTCGTAATCCACGTTTTTGATCGCGCCCGCCTGCTCAAACTGTTTAAGCAGCGCGCGCCCCAGCCCTTCCATGACATCCCATCCGGTCGGGCTGTTGTCAAACCTATTGGGCGGGAAGTTGAGCTTGACCGATTCGCCAAAGGTGTCAAATACGCGCCGGACGCGGTTTTTCCGGTATGTTTCGTCCTTCGGTTTTTTGAATGTGGTCAGGCTGTTGATGTCGTATTGAACGACGACATAACCCTCCTCGTCAAAGGTAAAGAAGAATTCGCCGCGCTTCACGGCAGCCTCCGCCGCTTCTTTGCTCTTGACCCCGACAATGTCGGCAGCGCCGTCATACCGCTCATATGTGTTGCTCTTGGTGTTCCGCGCCGCGGCGTCTACGCCGGCGACCCATGCCGTAGCCTGCGCCGGGGTGATCACGGTGCCGTCGGAGAGCTTAACGCCGTTCGTCACGTTGATGATACCCTCATAGTCGGCGTCAAGACCGGAAACAACCGCCGCGCGGTAGGTGCCCGTGCCGTCCCGCAGATAGGTAATTTTGGTCTTTACCGCCTCCAGCAGTGCGGGTACGCTGTCGCCGTCCTCGCCGCTGGGCGATACCGGAAAAGCCAGCGTGTTCCACCGGATATTGTCCGATTTGTCAAGGAACTCGGTTATGTCGGCGTTCGACGGAACGCCGTCTTCGCCGCCTGCCAGCTTCGCCCCGGCGACGGCGCTCAGATTGCCCGCGCCCGTGAACGTGATCCACGGGTTGTCGAGCGCGATCAGCTCGTCCGCAGTCGTAATCCCAGTATACTCGGCCACCACATCGTTGACGAGATGGATCGCGACGTCAAACCCGCCGACGGGGTTGTCCACAATCGAGAAGTACAGATCGTTTCCCCTTGAACCGCCGTACTTCGCCGTGCCCGTCACGCCGCCGCTTGTCAGCGTTGCCTTCTTGCCCTCTGCCGGGATATAGACAATCACCGTGGAGGCGTTCTTGAACGCCTCGCGGATCAGCAGCATAGACGGGTTGGGGTCATAGACGCTGTAACCAAGACGCGCCATCTCCGCGTCCGGGGAGGCGCTTGTCAGCGTGATATGCGTCTTTTCGGGTCCGTAACTGTGGTTCAGCAACGGGAGAAGCACGATTCCTCGCTCGGAAATGGGGATGGCGTCCCGACGCGTGCTCTCGAAGTTGATATATGTTCCGGGAAGGGTTTTCCCGGCAAGCGGGTCAAAAGTTCCTCCGCTCATACAACTTGTCCTCCTTTTTTGACCGGGGCGGGTTTCTGCGCCAGCCACCCCGTAATTTTGGCTCTCATCTCCTCGACGGTAAACGTCCCCTTCAGACCGAACGCCGCGCCGTCAAAGGTGCTGGCTGTCACGCCGAACAGCTCCATACACTTTGGGCGCATCTGCGCGGGTGTGAACTTGGGCGGGGCTTTTTTGGGCTGCCCCTCTGCGGGCTGCTCCGCCGGGTTATTGGTTTTGTTTTCTGCGCTTGCCATAAAAGATTCCTCCTAGCTTTATTCTCCGTATGGGCGTCTGCTGTCCCATGAAATTTGCAATTGCACCGCGCCGGGCGCGTCCTCCGCCTTTTTGATCAGCGGGTCTCGTACGCGAAGCTTTTTCCCCACAAACTCCCCCGCCTCCGTGTACAGCGGAACGACCCTCCGGCAATCCTGCAGCGCGGTCAAGACCGATTGCGCCATGCCGTAAGCCGAGGGCGTATCCCGGTGGAAAAACATGATGAACCACTCATACCGGAAGGCGTAAGACGCGAGGGTGTCCCCGGAAGAGGTGATCTCCGGCGGCGGGAAGAACACGGCGGGTACCATAAAATCCTCCGGCGTTTCGTCGTAGTAGGGAGCCGGATTCCCGGAGGCTTCCAAAACAAACCGAATAAGGCTCGCGATTTCCTGCTCCATCATAGACACCTCACCCGAAGTATTGTTTGATCCAGTCCTGTATCCGCTTTTCCACGAATTCGGGATACAGCTTTTCAAGGATCCCCAGCGCCGCCTCCCAATAGTGCGCGCCTTCCACCCACTTCTGCCGCAGCACCATGCCGGTCTTCGCGCCGCTT
>JAISVO010000022.1 GCA_031271525.1 Oscillospiraceae bacterium | reverse complement strand
ATGGCTTGAGTTCATCTGCGGGGAGTATACGATAGATTCAACCCAACCTTCTGATTTTGTAAGTATGTTCTGGTTTTTCACCATAAATGGCGATCCGTATGAAATGTCAATATAGTTGTGGGCAGAGAAGGGATATAAGCTTTGCCCGGCTCCACAAAACCAGCGTCGATTACATTCTGGGAAACACGGACAACCCCCACCCGTACCGCGGCAGGCAATCCGGCGAGCGGTGACGGGAGTCGCGCCGCGTAAACTCCCTGTAGCATTCCCCTCCGAACTGTGATATACTGTCCAAACCACCAACTTCAGGAGGTTCATCATGTTCATCCTAGCTGTCTGCCTCGCGGTCGTCAGCCTGCTGGCGATTGGCATCACCGTCTTCGACAAGCGCGCTGCGAAGCGCGGGGCGCGGCGGGTGCCAGAACGGACGCTGCTGCTGGTGAGCGCCGTCGGCGGCTCGGTCGCGATGTACGTCACGATGCGGCTCATCCGGCATAAGACAAAGCACTTGAAATTCATGCTCGGAATCCCGCTGATCATCGCCGCGCAGGTCGCGGTCGCCGTGCTGGTGGTGTGGTTATGGCTGTAAAACGGGTACATATGGGGGCGGCGCGGGTCGCGGCCGACCTCGGCGACGGCAGCGAACGGGGCGAGTACGTCTCGCAGGACTATATCCTGAAGACGCTAGGGCGTCCCCACCGCGCGGTCAACCTGATGTACTGCTACTATCCGCTGGACGCGGGCTGGCCGGCGCGCGCCTCCGCCCTCCCCCTGCCGGACGGCGGCAAAGCCGGCTTCGCGTGGGACTTCGCCTACGACGACTACTTCCCCTATCAAGGCGGGCCGGGCGGTTCCGCCGACGGCGAACCGTTTGCCCAGATGCGGGATGTGCGGCGGCACGGGCAGGACGTGATCCTGACCCTGACGGTCGACTGCGCCGTGCCGGACAGCCATCTGGAGCGGATCGCGGACGAGCTGCGCCCGTTCGGGCGGCTGATGCTCCGGATCAACCACGAGGCGACCGGCAACTGGTTCGCCTTCAATAAACGCTACAGCTACCAAGAGGTCGCGGACTTCTTCGTACGCTTCCACAATATCGTCAAGAAGAGGGCGCCGCATATCCGCACCGTCCTCTGTATCGGGGAGGACCATCAGGACGAAGAGGGCAAAATGCCCTATGAGGACGAGTTCGCGCGGGCGATCGAGGCCGCCGATATTTGGTCCACCGACACTTATCTCGCCCTCCATTGGGGCTGGCCCTACGACGTCGCCGAGCCGGACGGCAAGACCCATAAGCGGAGCGGGAACGGCGAAACGCTGAAAGGGTTTCTTTACGAGTACGGCCGGTTCAACGCGAGGTCCGGCGGGGCGAACCGCCCCTTTGTGATCAGCGAGTTCAACGCCGACGGCGACGTGACGGGCCCGTTCGGGCAGGCGGAACAGCTCTCCGACTTCTACCGGCGTCTGCCGGACGAAGCGCCCTGCGTCACCGGGATCACCCTCTATCAATTCCGCGACCGGGGCCGGCTGGGGCTGGAGATTGAGGACCCAAACAATCCCGAGGTCGGGCATCCGCAGCCGGCGCTGGAGGAATACAGGAAAATCCTCAACTCCGAGCCGTACCTCCCGGTGATGACCGAGGGCGAAAACGTGAGCTTTCCGGCGGCGCTCCGGTGGGGCGGCAGCGAGGACGCCGACGGATTGTCGTTCCCGCTGAGACTTGAGAAACCGCCCGTCTTCTGTGAGGTCACCTTCGGGGAGGGCGACGAAAACCTCAACCTGATGCTGGAGCTGCGCGGACGGTGGTTTTATAAGAAACCGGGGGTTCGGACGGTGGATCTGATGAGCGCTTTCTTTAGCGGCGATTCGCCCGAGGCCGCCGCGTTGCGCGTCTTCGCGCCTCCGCCGGACGGCGTCAACGACCCGGCCCAAGGAGATAACTGGGAGGTCAGCTACGCCGCGGCGATGCAAAACCCGCCCGAATTCCGGGTGCGGTACGCCCCGGCGGCCGAGCCGAAAAATTCCTAGAAAATATCTCTTGACCTTCCCCGTGGGGGAAGGTCTATTCTTATCACAGGGGTGATTTCATGCTATTGATCGGAGAATTCGCGCAAAAGAACGGCGTTTCGGCAAAGCTCTTGCGACACTACGACGCCGAGGGGGTCCTGAAGCCGGAGCGGACCGACGAATGGACGGGGTACCGTCTGTACGGAGAGGGGCAGGAGAAGTACCTGCGATGGATTTTGCTCCTTCGGAATGTCGGCTTGACCCTGCGGGAGATCAAAACCGTACTGAGCGGACCGGCGGACAGCGCGGCGCTCCTCCGTCTGCTCAGGGAGAAACGCGCCGACAGTCTTCTCCGCTACAAGGCGGAGATCACCCGGGGTCTGCAAATCGGCAGGCTGATCACTTTTTTGGAGAAAGGGGATTTTTCGATGGAAAAGACGGTTGACTTGATGTCGGCGCCGATTGCCGACGTGCGTGAAATCATGCGGAATATGCCCAATGACATCGCCGTCGTCGAGAAGGCGGAGGAGCTGATCGGGAAAACACCCGAAATTGTGCTGTTCCGGGGCGACATCTGGCATATGAAGGCGGTTAACGACAACCACGGTCACGACGCCGGCGACAGGGTGATCGCGGCGTTCTACAACGCCATTGTAAGCGGGTTGGCGGAGTTGCCGGACGGGGCCATGGGGCGTTCCCACGGCGACGAGTTTACCGGCGTCTTTCCCGGCGGCGCGGAGGACGCCGAAAGGGTGCTTCAAAAAATCGCTGCGGCCTACGCGGGAAGTACCGTCGAAGGGGTGCCGGGAGGGATGCTAGGCTCGCGCTTCGGCGCTGTTGCCGGCGCGGTCACCAAGGAAACGCTGCGGCTCCGTCTGCACGAAACCGTCGACGCGGTGGAGGACGCGCGGCGCGCGGGGAAGGACGCTGTGACCGTCCGGCGGTTGTAGGAGCTCACAACAAGGGGACGTCTCGGAGCTTACAAACAGAGAGGAGGTTCGCGTATGGACGCAGATAAGGCAAGGCGAGCGCTGGACGGCGCGATGACGATCACGGAAACCCATCTGGGCGATTTTACCGGGGGGTTCCCTCCTCCGGCCAGCAAAAACGGGATCTACCCGAAGGGGGAGAACACCGAGTGGACCGCAGGTTTCTACACCGGGCTGATGTGGATGTTCTGGGAGCACTCCATGAGGCCGATCTTCCGGGAGACTGCGGAAAGGCATCTGGTTAGCTTCCGGGATCGGTTGGACCGGCGGGTGGGGGTCGATAACCATGACATGGGGTTTGTCTTCGGGCTGAGCTGCGCCGCGGCCTATAAGCTGACGGGCAGCGTATTCGCCAAGGAAACCGCGCTGCTTGCGGCGGACAATCTGAAAAGCCGTTTCCACGAAAAAGGGCAGTTTCTACAGGCGTGGGGAAAAATGGGCGACCCCTCGGAATACCGGCTGATCATCGACTGCCTGTTGAACCTCCCGTTGCTCTATTGGGCGGCCGAAGTCACGGGGGACAACAGTTACCGCGTTACCGCCGAACGCCATCTGGAGACCGCCCGGAACACCGTAATCCGGGAGGACTTTTCAACCCATCACACCTTCTACTTTGACCCCGAGACAGGCGCGCCCCTGCGCGGCGCGACGAAGCAGGGCTATTCCGACACCTCCACATGGTCCCGGGGACAGGCGTGGGGGATCTGCGGTTTGGCGCTGAACTATAAGTATACCAAGGACCCGTCGATTCCGCCCCAGTGGGCGGGCGTTACCGAATACTTCCTGCGTCACCTCCCGGGCGACTTGGCGGCGTACTGGGACTTCCATTTCAGGGAGGGAGACGAACCGCGCGACAGCTCGGCGTCCGCCATCACGGTCTGCGGGATTCTGGAGGGGTACAGGCAGGGCCTTTGCGGCAAAGAAACCATAGAGATGGCGTATAAAATCCTCGAAAGTTTGATTGACAGCTACGCGGCCCGTGCGGAGGAGGCCGGAAACGGCTTGCTGAAGCACTCCACCTACGGCAGGCTGCTCGGCGCCGGGATCGACGAGTTCACCCTTTGGGGGGACTACTTCTACACCGAGGCGCTGATGCGGATTGTCTATCCGGATTGGGCGGCGTACTGGTAAGGGCTGCGAACCCGGGTCAATCGGTGTATGCTGAACCTAGAGCGATTTGATTTATGGTATGTGCAGGATATGGCCGCGACGCCGCGTGTCTCGGCCAATTCCTTTGCCTTTTGCGGCAGATTCCAGAAGCGGCGGGAAATTTCGGTTGATATGGACATTCTTCTCCTTATTCACCAAAATCAAAATAAGGCGATATTTCGCCGTAGAATTCCCGCAGTATCTCCCGGTTCAGATTCCAGACGTTGTCGCCTTTGTTGCTGATCAGTGTGATGAGCAGATCGTCCGCTTCATCGTAAGTTGAAAGAAAGCTGATACCCTCCTCGCAACCCTCGAAATGCGGGATATTTCGCCCCGCCAATTCCTCCATCCACAATCCGTAGCCATAGCATTTCGCCGCTACCTGCGGAGACGTCATTTGCCGTAGCGTTTCCCGGCTGATGATTTCTCCGCCGTACAGCCCGCGCCAGAAACGCTCAATGTCGCCTATGGTTGTGAACGCGCCGCCGTCTCCCGTTCCTTTTGCTCCGGAGCTGTAAATGTTGGTGTAGTAGTCGCCCCTGTCCTTATCGTAAATATAGACGTTCGCGCAGTTCGCCGGAAGCCTGTCATATTCGTGATATAGCGTGTGCTCCATCCCGCAGGGCGTGAAGATCTCGCGGATGAGGTATTCATCAAACATCAGGCCCGTGACCAACTCAATAATCAGACCAAGCGTGACATAACCGGTTTGATTATAGTGGAACTTCTCCCCTCGTGGGTACAGCATAGGCAGATCAATGAACAGTGGAATCATATCGCTGTTCTTGCGGATATTATAGCATGGGAAAGCACGGAACAAATCGGAGTAGTGGGCGCCGACGGCGTCCATTTCCGCTTCGTTCCAGTAATCGGGTATGCCGGAGGTGTGCGTGAGCAGCTGCCGCACGGTAATGCGAGGGTCTATCTGCTTCAGGTCAAAGTTGAGCAGATCGCCAATCTCGCTTTCCAAGCCCAGCTTTCCCTGTTCGATCAGCTTCAAAACGCCTGTGGCGGTGAATACCTTCCCGGCCGACGCGGTGACAAAAATAGTGTCGAGCCTGTTGAGGCGTTTGTTCGGAAGATCGGCGTAGTCAAAGGCTTCTTCAAGAATTATCTCGCCTTTTCGTTTGATTGAGACGACGCCGTTATAGCTGTCGGGTATTTTTGTCCTCATAAGTGCTCCTCCGTTCAATACTTTTGATCGGCATACTTAATCTGCTCCTCGATCCAGCAGTGGAAATATTCGTCCAGTTTCTTCGCCATGTTTCCGAAGCGGTCGCCGACGTCAAACCATGTATCCAGATATTCGGTCAGGTAGAAGAAAAACGAGTGATAGCAGTAATAAGCCAGCCGCTCCGGGCGCAGCGCGTATTCTATACCGTTATCCAAAAGCGCCTTGTGAAACGAAGCTTCAGCCCAACCCGAAAACTGCGGATACAGGCAGCTAAACCACGCGTCCCTTTCGGGCGGCGCGAGAACGGGACCGTCCCAATCTACGATGTAGAACTTTTCCCCATTCATGATGACGTTGCCGCCGGGGTCGCCGTGGGTTATGACAAATCCCGATGCGTCGCCCCGGCACAGCGCGGAAAAGTGTTTCAGCCGCGCGGCGCGGCGCTCCAGCTTGGCGCGGTTTTTCTCGAACAGCGAATCAATATTGTTATCACCGAGCGCAGCCCACATCTTGAAGAATCTTTTGGCGCTATCACCGGAAAAGTCCTCGCGGGGTATCGTAAGGCCGTCCGCGGGAATCGTGTATATCTTTGACAGCATTTCGTACTCCGCTATTTTTGTGCGTTCGTTTTGGATGTTATTACCATCAATCCAGTCGAACACGCCGAGAACAGCTCCGTTATATCGCGCGGACAGTCTGCCGTCCGCTGTTTTGACAATTCGGCTTATAAAGTCAATATCGTGATTATGGAGTTGCTCTATAACCGGGAAACTTCGCTCGTATATAGATTTGTGCGCGGCGGAATAGTCGAGTTTCACGAAATAGCTTTGCCCCGCAGCGCCAACCATCCATGTCTCGCCGTAGTATCCGCGCTTGGCGGGGATTATGTTGAGAGACTCAATGCCGTACTCGCGCAGGAGAAACCCGCGCAGGTTGTTAATATATACGGCGTC
The DNA here is from genome assembly GCA_031271525.1 of Oscillospiraceae bacterium. Lineage (GTDB taxonomy): Bacteria > Bacillota > Clostridia > Oscillospirales > UBA929 > UBA929. Next base: position 1,284 of record JAISVO010000022.1, on the reverse strand, counting down.
GCGCTTAATGCTTCCGTACATGGACTTCCTCACTTTCCGGCTTTTAATATCGCGCCGCTGCCGTGGTTTATATCGTCGCGCAGCACTTCGACGGTGTTGAATCCCGCCTCTTTCAATAGATTTTTCTGAACCTCAATCGTAAACGGTATGTCAATATGATACTGCCCGGGCTGTGCCTCTTCCGGGAGGTTTGCCGTTATGATCTCGTAACGCCGCTTATACTGCCGAGCGGCGATTGCGTCCACCATAAAATCGCCCTCTATGTAGAAGCCTCCGGGTTTCAGCGAGCCGAGGATTTTACGGTAGATCGCGATTTTTTCCCGCTCCCCAAAGTGGTGCATTGTCATGTTGGAAACGACAATATCAAAGGCGCTGTCCGGGTATGCCCATGTCACATAGGACGCTTCGACGACCGTTATCTGACGATGTCTGCCGGGGTGGTTTTTCAGCAGCAGGTCGAGCATACCGCGCGACACATCGACGCAGGTGATGCGCGCGTTCGGGACACGCTTCCATATGCTCTCAAGCTCTATGCCCGTTCCGCAGCCTATATCGAGGATATACAGCTCGGCGTCGGTTTCGGGGAAACAGCCACCAAGCTTCTTATAATCTTCACCGCCGCCGTCCGACAGCATTTTTGCGTTGTATGTGTCTGCGCGAAGGTTGAAAAAGGCGTCCATCGGCTCGGCCTTATACAGCGTTTGAGCGTCCCACTCCGGCCCCGGGAGCCAGTCCGTGTGATACAGGCGGAAGTAGTCATACATACGAATACCGTCTTTGCGCGGCAGCGTACGCGTACCGCCGCAGACAAATCCCAATTTATCCAAAACGCGCCGGGATACAGCGTTTTCTTGGCTGACGGTTGATGACAGAACATCAAGACCGACTTTTTCAAATAACCACCAAATGATTGCCTTTCCCGCCTCGGTGGCGTAGCCGTTGCCCTGATATTCTTCGCCAATGAAGTAAACGAGTTCAATTTCCCCGTTCAGTTCCTCCGCCGGGCCAACGCCTATAGCGCCGATGATTTTTCCGTCCGATTTGCGTATGATCGCAAATGCCATAGACGGTTTGTCATGATTAGAGTCTATACTTTGAATCCACGCGAGTACGTCGGCTTCGTCATCGAAAACCATGTACCGCACGCCGGACGACTGATGGCTGATGCGTGCCACGGTTTCGGCGTCTGAAGCGATGAGCGGCCGCAGCGTCAGGCGACTGGTTTCTATCTTTGTCAATATATTACACAAGGCGTTTCCCTCCCAATATAAAAGTCCTTTCCCG
>JAISVO010000167.1 GCA_031271525.1 Oscillospiraceae bacterium | reverse complement strand
GATCGGCGAAAACGGGACGCTACGATTCAAAACCGACAACGCCCCCCTGTTTTCCTTCGCGCTGAAAGAGTTCGCCGCCGAGGGCTGGGCAATCGGTCGATGCGACTCGGACAGCCCGCCGGACGCGGTGATGACCGAATATGAGGAGAAATTCCGCGCGCTGGGGGTGCCCATCGGCGCGCTGACGGCGCGTCCGCAAGGCGGTGTCCTCGGCGGTAATATCCAGTAGGAGGGCAATGTGTGAGCTTTTCATGCCAAAGTCTCTTTGTTGTGATTTATTACTAAAATAAGGGAGTATTATAAAAAACGCCGTGACGTACCGGCGAGAGGGATGTGGGGCAACTGGACAGCGCGAACGCCGTCCCTGAGAGGGTGAACAGGACCGTCCTGAAGCTCGCCGCGCCGAGCTGGGCTGAATTGCTGCTGGGGCAGTTGACCTCGATGGCCGATCTGATGATGGTGGGGAACTTGGGCGCGTGGGCCATAGCCGGCGTGGGGTTGTCCACCCAGCCGAAGTTCCTGATGATGGCTGTTATGATCGCCCTAAACACCGGGACGACCGCGCTGGTCAGTCGCTTTCGGGGCGCCGGAGAACAGGAAGCCGCCCGCCGGGCGACTCGTCAGGCGCTCCTCTTAAACCTCGGGGCGGGCATTGTCTGCGCCGTCGGGGGGTACTTCGCGACGCCAAGCTTGATCGACTTCATGGGTCCGGAGGACGCCTTCGCCCGGAACGCCGGTATCTCCTACCTGCAGATCCAGATGCTTGGGCTTCCGACAATCGCCGTCACCAGCGCGATCTCCGCCGCCCTGCGGGGCGCGGGCAACACCCGTGCCGCGATGCTGTATAACCTCCTCGCGAACGGTGTCAACCTTGTCGGAAACTACCTCTTAATCGAGGGGCGCTGGGGATTTCCGAGGATGGAGGTTGCCGGCGCGTCGCTCGCCACCGTCATCGGGCAGGGGGTCGCCATGCTGGCCGCCATTGCCATTCTACTGCGGGGGAAAAACTATGTCTTCCTCCGATGGGGGGACAGCTGGAGCCCCGACCACGAGATCATCCTCCGTCTGACGCGAGTGGGGCTTCCCTCGATGCTGGAGCAGTTTGTGATTCGGACGGGATTCATCGCGTACGCCAAAGTGGTGGCGACCCTCGGCACCGATATGCTGGCGACCCACCAAATCTGTATGAGTGTCTTGGCGCTCTCCTTCGTTAACGGCGAGGCGTTCGGCATCGCATCGGCGGCGCTGATGGGACAGAGCCTCGGCGCGAAGCGGCCCGACCACGCGCTGGCTTACGCGAAAGCCGCGCGACGGATGGGAATGGCGGGATCGGTCCTGATCGGGATCCTGTTTTTTTTCAGCGGGAAGTCGATCATCTGGCTGTATAACGGCGACGCGGAAATCATCCGGATGGGCGGCGAGATCTTCCGGATCATGGCGTTCATCATGCCCTTCCAAGGCTCCGCGATCATCGTGTCGGGCGCGCTGCGGGGCGCGGGCGATACCCGGGCGACGACGGTGATCATGCTCGCGACAGTGCTGGTCGTCCGTCCGCTGTCGGCGGCTCTTTTTGTCTTCGCCATCCCGCTGGAACTGATGGGCGCGTGGATTTCGGTGCTGATCGACCAGATCCTGCGAAGCGTCCTGACCTTGCTCCGCTTGAACCGGGGACATTGGAAGACGATCAAAGTATAACCGTTGTTCGTTGTTCACTGCTCATTGCTGAAGCGCTTCCTTCAAAAACAAACCTGTGTACGACGCCTCGCAGGCCGCGACCTCCTCGGGGGTCCCCTGCGCGACTATGTGCCCTCCTTTGCCGCCCCCTTCGGGCCCCAAGTCGATGATATAGTCGGCGGTCTTGATGACCTCCATGTTATGCTCGATGACGACGACAGTGTTGCCGCCGTCCACCAGCCGCCCCAGCACCTCGATCAGGCGGTGGGTGTCGGCGGTGTGCAGCCCGGTCGTGGGTTCGTCGAGGATATAGATGGTGTTGCCGGTTCCCCTGCGGGACAGCTCGGTCGCGAGCTTGACGCGCTGCGCCTCGCCGCCCGACAGGGTGGTGGACGGCTGGCCTAGCTTAATGTAGCCGAGGCCCACCTCGCAGAGGGTTTGCACCTTCCGGGCGAGACGGGGGAGGCTTTGGAAGAACTCCAGCGCCTCGTCGCAGGTCATGTCCAGCACCTCATGGATGTTCTTCTGCTTATAACGCACCTCCAGCGTCTCGCGGTTATACCGCTTCCCCTTGCACACCTCGCAGGGGATATAGATGTCGGGCAGGAAGTGCATCTCGATTTTGATCAGCCCATCCCCGGCGCAGGCTTCGCACCGCCCGCCTCGGGTGTTGAACGAGAACCGGCCCGGACCGTAGCCCCGCATCTTCGCGTCGGGGGTTGAGGCAAAGAGGTCGCGTATATCGGTGAACAGCCCGGTATAGGTCGCCGGGTTGGAGCGGGGTGTGCGCCCGATCGGGGACTGGTCGATATCGATCACCTTGTCAAGGTATTGCAGTCCCTCTAAGGTGTCGTGCGCCCCGGGACGGGTGCGGGCGCGGTTTAGCTTCCCCGCCAGCGCTTTGTACAGGATGTGGTTGACAAGGGAGCTTTTCCCCGATCCGGACACCCCGGTGACGCAGGTGAAACAGCCCAGCGGGATCGAGACGTCGATCCCCCGGAGGTTGTTCTCCCTCGCGCCGCGCACGGTCAGGGATTTACCGCTCCCCTTCCGGCGCTCCCGAGGAATCGGAACCGACTTCCGCCCCGACAGGTACTGCCCGGTGATCGAGCTGTCGCACGCCATGATCTCCGAAAGGGTCCCCGCCGCGACGATCTTGCCGCCGTGGATCCCCGCGCCCGGGCCGACATCGACGATGTAATCGGCTTCCCGCATCGTCTCCTCGTCGTGCTCGACGACGAGGAGCGTGTTGCCGAGGTCGCGGAGGCGCTTGAGGGTCGCTAAGAGCTTCTTGTTGTCCCGCTGGTGCAGGCCGATCGACGGCTCGTCGAGGATGTACAGAACCCCCATCAGCGAGGAGCCGATCTGGGTCGCGAGCCGGATCCGCTGACTCTCTCCGCCGGACAGGCTGCCCGACTGCCGCGCCAAGGTGAGGTATTCCAGCCCGACCGAGCGCAGGAAACCCAAGCGCTCCCGAATTTCCTTCAGGATACGGTCGCCGATCTGTCTCTCCCGGTCGTTGAACTCGATGCCGTCCCAGAACGCCAGCGCCTCGGACACCGGCTTGGCCGTATATTCCGCGATGTCCACGCCTCCGACGGTGACGGCTAGGCTCTCCTTCTTCAAACGCTTCCCCTTGCAGTCGGGGCAGGGCACCGGCGACATAAGTTCCTCGATCTGTTGGCGGGAGCCGTCCGACTGGGTGTCCCGGTAGCGGCGCTCCAAGTTGCTCACCAAGCCCTCAAACGCGTGGTGGTGGATGGCGGTCTGCCCGTTCGCCTTGATGTAGGGGAGGTCGAGCTTTACCCCTTTTGTGCCGTAGAACAGCGCGTCAAGCACTTCCTCGGGGAGGTCCCGTACCGGGGTGTCGATCGAGAAGTTATACCGCTTCGCGAGCCCGCTGTAGTACATCCGGGCGATGGTGTTGTCGTCGCTGCCGCCCCAGCCCAAGGCGGTCACAGCCCCTTCCCGCAGCGAGAGGGACATGTCCGGGATGATCCGCGCCGGATCGACCTTCATATGCGCTCCCAAGCCCATACAGGTGGGGCAGGAACCATAGGGATTATTGAAGGAGAACATCCGGGGGGTCAGCTCCTCCATCGAGATGCCGCAGTCCTCGCAGGCGTAATTCTGCGAGAAGAGCAGCTCCCGCTCCCCGGGGCCGATGTCGATGACGACAAGACCCCCGGACAAACCGGCGGCGATCTCCACCGAATCGGTCAGCCGCTGCTGGATGTCCGGTTTGATGACAAGCCGGTCGATGACGATCTCGATGCTGTGCTTCTTATTCTTGTCCAGCGTGATCGTCTCGGTCAGCTCGTACAGGCTCCCGTCCACCCGGACCCTCGCGTAGCCGCTCTTCCGGGCGTCGGTGAAGACTTTTTGGTACTCGCCCTTCCGCGCCCGCACCACCGGCGCGAGGACTTGGATACGGCTCGATTCGGGCAGCGCCAGCACGCCGTCGATGATCTGGTCGATCGACTGCTGGTGAATCACCTTCCCGCAGCGCGGACAGTGCGGGATGCCGATCCGCGCCCAGAGCAGGCGGAGGTAATCGTAGATTTCGGTGACCGTGCCGACGGTGGAACGCGGGTTCTTGCTCGTCGTCTTCTGGTCGATTGAGATAGCGGGCGACAGGCCGTCGATGTAATCGACGTCCGGCTTCTCCATCTGACCCAAAAACTGTCGCGCGTAAGCCGACAGGCTCTCGACATACCGCCGCTGACCCTCGGCATAGATGGTGTCGAAGGCGAGCGAGCTCTTCCCCGAGCCGGACAGCCCGGTGAGGACCACCAGCTTGTCCCTCGGAATCTCAACATCGACATTCTTGAGGTTGTGCTCCCGCGCACCCTTGACATAAATTGAATCTCTCATCGCTTTAGCTGCCTCCGGCGGCTCAAGACACTTTTAAAAAATGTCTTGAGAATCTTCCAAAACTTTTCACGCATTGGATTTTAACTTGATGATCTGGTCGCGCAGCAGCGCGGCGTATTCGAATTCCAGCATCTGAGCGGCTTTTTTCATCTCGGTTTCGAGCTTTTTCAGGGTTTCCAGCCGCTCCTTCTCGGTGAGCTGCTTGTCGCCCTTGGCGAGCGCTGCCTCGCCTTTCCGGATGATTTCGGGCGCTTCGCCGACTTTTTTGATGATCGTCTTGGGGGTGATGCCATGAATCCGGTTGAACTCGATTTGAAGGTCGCGGCGGCGGTTCGTCTCGTCGATTGCGCGGCGCATCGAGTTTGTCACACCGTCGGCGTAGAGAATGACCCGCCCTTCGGCGTTCCGGGCCGCCCGGCCGATGATCTGGATCAGCGAGGTCTCGCTTCGGAGGAACCCTTCCTTGTCGGCGTCGAGGATCGCGACAAGGCTGACCTCGGGCAGGTCAATCCCCTCCCGGAGGAGGTTGATACCGATCAGCACGTCAAAGACGCCCATCCGCAGGTCGCGGATCAGCTCGATCCGCTCCAGCGTGTCGATCTTGTGGTGGAGGTAACGAACCCTTACCCCGAGCCGCTGATAGTGCGCGGTCAGGTCCTCCGCCATCTTTTTGGTAAGGGTTGTGACCAGTACCCGTTCCTTCCGTTCGGCGCGCTCGTTGATCTCGCCCAGCAGGTCGTCGATCTGTCCCTTGACCGGGCGGAGGAGGACCTCTGGGTCAACCAGCCCGGTCGGGCGGATCACCTGCTCGACGATCTGACCGCTCCGCTCCCGCTCATAGAGCGCGGGGGTCGCCGAGACATAGACGGTCTGGTTCAGCTTTCCGGTGAACTCGCCCAAGTTGAGCGGGCGGTTGTCGTACGCCGAAGGGAGCCGAAAGCCGTATTCCACCAGAGTGGTCTTCCGGGCGCGGTCACCGTTGAACATCCCCCGCACCTGTGGGACGGTGACGTGGGACTCGTCCACAATCAATAAAAAGTCCTTGGGGAAATAATCGAGCAGGGTGTACGGGGTGGAGCCGGGCGCGCGGCGGCTCAGCGGGCGGGAGTAGTTCTCGATCCCAGAGCAGAAGCCCAACTCCCGCATACTCTCGATATCGTAGAGGGTGCGCTGCTTGAGACGCTGTGCCTCCACCAGCTTGTCGTTCTCCTCAAACTCCTTGACCCGCGCCCACAGCTCGTCCTCGATCTCCCGGAGGGCTTCTTCCATCGTCTCGGGGTCGGTGATGTAGTGGGTCGCCGGATAGACCGCGATGTGGTTCAGCACCAAGCGGGTCGCGCCGGTTACGATGTCAATTTCGCTCACCCGTTCGACCTCGTCGCCGAAGAACTCCACCCGGATGGCGCGGTCGTTGTAGTAGGCCGGAAAGATTTCCACCGTATCCCCCCGCACCCGGAACATGTTCCGTTCAAACGCCACGTCGTTTCGGCTGTAGCGGATCGAGACGAGTTTCTTCAGCATATCGTTCCGTTTGACCGTCATCCCCGGGCGGATTGAGAGGGGCATATTCTTATAGTTGGTCGGGTCGCCTAAGCCGTAGATGCAGGATACCGACGACACCACGATCACGTCCCGCCGCTCGGCGAGGGACGAGGTGGCGGAGTGCCGCAGGCGTTCGATCTCGTCGTTGATACTGCTGTCCTTCTCGATGTAGGTGTCGGTGTGGGGGATATACGCCTCGGGCTGATAGTAGTCGAAGTAGGAGACGAAGTATTCCACCGCGTTGCCCGGGAAATACTCCTTCAGCTCGGCGCAGAGCTGAGCCGCCAGCGTCTTGTTGTGCGCTAGCACCAAGGTCGGGCGTCTCACCCGCTCGATAACCTTCGCCATTGTGAAGGTCTTCCCCGAACCGGTGACACCCAGCAGGGTCTGTTCCTGCAAGCCGTTCTCGATCCCTTGGGACAGACGGTCGATCGCCTTCGGCTGGTCGCCGGCGGGCTGATACGGGCTGACCACTTGAAACTCCGGCATCTCTGCACCCCCACTGTCTGAAGACTCTCCCCTTATTATACAAAAACACATGTTCCCTGTCAAGGGGATTTATAAAAAACTTTTATTTCGCAATTTTGGAACAGCAGTACCGTGAATCTGTGGTATACTAAACCCAACGGGGAGGGAAGGCTATGAGTTACCGCGCGATCCTGCAAGACACGCTGGAGTACATAGACGCGCATCTGCGCGGCCCGATCTGCGCCGAACAGCTGGCGGCGCGCGCCGGGTTCTCGCCCTATCATTTTTCGCGCGTCTTTTTATTCAACGTCGGCTGCACCGTGATGGTCTATGTCCGTCTCCGCAGGCTGGCGTACGCCGCAGCCGAGCTGTCGGAGGGCAGGAAGATCCTCGACATCGCGCTGGACTACGGCTTTGAGACCCATTCCGGCTTCTCCAAGGCCTTCCGCCGCCGCTACGGCTGCTCCCCGGAACGGTTCCGGCTTCGCGCCAAGGTCAAGCGCCCCGAGCTCCCCTCGCTCAGCCACATGCAAAAATATAACATACCGGGAGGAATTGTTATGGAACCAAGATTTGTCACCCGCGACGCCTTCACCATCGCAGGCTACTCGATCAATACCACCAGCGAAGGGGGTGTGAACAGCACGGAAATCCCCGCGTTCTGGCAGCGGTACGTGCAGGGCGGCCAATGCGAAAAGCTGCACGGGGAGATGTTCCTAAAGAGCCACGCGGAATACGGCGCTTGCTTCCCGATGGACGCCGACGGATCGTTCACCTACGCCATAGGATGCGAGCCGCGGGAGGGCCGCACCGTTCCGGAGGGGTACGAGCTGCACACAGTCCCGGCGGCGGACTACGCGGTCTTCACCACCCCGCCCTCCGATGAGGCGAGCTTCACCGCGAATATACAGGGGACATGGAGGTACATCTTCAACGAGTGGTTCCCGAAGTCGGGCTACGAATACGGCGAGGGGCTTACCGACTTTGAGTATTATGACACCCGCAGTATGGGTGAAACCGGAAAGACCTGCGATATCTATATCCCGGTGAAACCGGCGATACACATACATTGAGGCAGGTGTTGACGATGAACGGCAATTTTCTTTGCTTGCTTGCCCAGTTCGACGAAGCCACACAAGAGAGACTCGCCGGGTATTACGGCATCCTCCGGCAAAACGGATTTGAAGGAACCCAAACAAAAGAGATACCATATCATTTCACGTTGGGGAAAAAAGAGGTTCGCTCCGAAGCACAGCTGGCAGAAGAACTTGAAAAACTTTGCGCGGGAATAGACCGTATTGATATACACCTGAGCCATCTTGGGTTGTTTGCCGGTGCCGGCGTATTGTTTGCCGCCCCGGACATGAATTTTGAGCTCCTGACGCTTCAGCAAAGATTCTATCCCCATTGCGGGAACGGAGCCTACAATTGGACCGCGCACGCTACTTTATTGATTGACGAGCCTGAAACGATCATTCGGGCGCTCCCGATTGCGGTTAAATGCTTCAGCCCGTTTATCGCGCGCATCGAACGCATAGGATTATATGAATTTTTTCCTATGCGGTTCATCAAAGAGGTTCCCCTCCGTGCCGTACCCTAAAACAGTATTTCCCCTCTCCCGCAGCCCGTCGGAGCGGTGGAGGAGCGGGGTCGCGCTTCCGCCGCAAGCGCCCGCATCTGCAAACCCATTTACAGAGACGGTATCATAGCCGATTATCATCCGGATTTGCTGCCGTTTGCCTGACAAATTTGGCATTCACTTGTTTTGCTAGATCAGCGAATCCCGCAGACGCTCGGCGTTCGCGAACAGAACCCCGCGCAAGCCGCAGCCCTCCGCCTCGGCGAGGCGGGTGGGGTCGGTATCCAACCAGTAACAAGCCGACGGGTCTAAGTTATACAAGCGGCAGAGGGACAGGCTTCGCGGGGCGGGGTGCCCATCGCAGGAGAACACACCCCCCTCGAACAGCGTCATGAAGGGGTAGGTCTTTAGAATATGCTCCTTGCCGTCGGTCGGAACCTCGGCGTAGAAATACAAACCCCGGCGTTTCATATCCAACAGAAGCTCCACCATCTCCCAGCGGGGGGTCAGACAGCGGGTCCAATGCTTCAACGTCAAGCGGATCCGCTCGCCCTCGTCGGGGGAACGGCGGCAGAGCCAGTCCTGTGCTTCGTCTTGGCGGATGCTCCCTTCGGTGAGCATCCGCCATTCGGGGCTTTTGAAGACCAAGTCATACAGCAGAAGAGCAAAGTCCTCGTTCTTCCAGAGGGTTCGCAGGAAGGTGCGCGGATCGTCGTAGAGCACCGTGCCGGTCAGGGAAAATATGTAGTTCATCGCGCAGCCCCCTTCGGGGGTATTTTACATCACTCTCTGTTCAATGTCAAATTGACGGGAAACGCAAATCGTGATAGAATGTTTAGGTTAGGAGTGGTGACGATGGATACGGCCCGCTTGGCGGACTTACTCTACCCCGATATTATGACAGTCCCGGACGATTGGGAGGAGCGCTATCCGCCCCGCGACCTGCCCGAAGGGGCGAGGGTGACCCGCTTCGCGCCCAGCCCGACAGGGTTTGTGACGATTGGGAACATTCTGGGCGCGATGGTGGACGAGCATATGGCGCACAGCGGCGGCGGGGTCTTCTACCTTCGCGTTGAGGACACCGACGCGAAGCGTACGGTGGACGGCGGCGTCGCGCTGCTGACCGAAGCCCTGCGCCACTACGGCCTGACCTTCGATGAGAGCGACGAGAACGGCGGAGATTACGGTCCCTACAGCCAGCGGGCGCGCGCCGCGCTGTACCAGACCTACGCCAAAGAACTTACCCGGCGCGGGCTGGCCTACCCCTGCTTCTGCACCGGGGACGACCTCACCGCGATGCGGGCGGCGCAGGAAGCCGAGAAGGCGAACTTCGGCTATTACGGACGATGGACCAAGTGCCGCGGCCTAACCCTTGATGAGATTGAGGACAACATAAAGAAGGGATTGCCCTTCGTTCTGCGTATCCGCTGCCCCGAAGGCGACGGCAAGCCGGTTACGCTGGACGATCCGGCGAAGGGGCGGATTGAGATGCCGGCAAACGACATCGACCATGTCCTGCTAAAAAGCGACGGCATCCCCACTTACCACTTCGCCCACGCGGTGGACGACCACCTGATGCGTACCACCCATGTGGTGCGGGGGGACGAATGGATCGCGACCTATCCGCTCCACCACATGCTGTTTGATATGCTGGGCTTCAAACGCCCGCATTATATCCATATCGCGCCGCTGATGAAGATGGACGGCGGCTCCAAGCGTAAGATCAGCAAGCGCAAAGACCCGGAGCTGGCTTTGAGCTGGTATGCCGAGCGGGGATACCCGGCGGCGGCCGTGCGGGAATACCTGATGACCCTCTTAAACTCCAACTTCGAGGACTGGCGGCGGGCGAACCCCTCCGCCGGACTGGACGAATTTCCCTTCTCGCCCAAGAAGATGAACGCCGCCGGAGCCTTGTTCGACATCCATAAACTGGATGACGTCTCTAAGAACGTCATCAGCCGACTGACCGCAAGCGAAGCGTATGCCGAGCTGACGGCGTGGGCGGAGCGGAACGACGAGGATTTCCATCGGCTGTTGGTGCGTAACCCGGAGTATTCGCGGGATATACTGTCCATCGGGCGGGGCGGCGCGAAACCCCGGAAGGACATCACCCGGTGGGACGGGGCGAAGGAGTACCTTGCTTTCTTCTTCGACGAGCTGTTTATCCCGGTTTCCCCGCCTGATCGGGAGTTCTGCGGCGCTTATGCCGGCATCTACGATCCGGCCGACGGGCAGGATGTATGGTTCCAGAAGATCAAAGACTTGGGGGAGAGGTTTCGCTACTGCCCCGACGTGAAGCAATATAAAACGGACCCGGCCGGCTGGAAGGGGAGCGTCGCCGACGCCAGCGCGTCGCTCCGACTCGCGCTGACCGGGCGGGAGTCCTCGCCGGATATGTACGCCGTGATGCGTCTGCTAGGCGCCGACCGGGTGAGAGAGAGGGTAAATAGAGCATGACACTGGACGAAAAAAGAGCGAACCGCCCGGCACTGCCGAAACGGGCGGTTGTCACCGGCGGGATGCCGTACGGCAACAAGAACCTGCATTTCGGGCATGTCGGCGGCTGTCTGATCCACGCCGACGCGATGACAAGGTTTTTACGCGACCGGCTCGGACGGGAGAACGTCCTCTTCGTCTCGGGGACTGACTGCTACGGTTCGCCGATCACCGAGGATTATCGCAAGAAGGCCGCCAGCGGCGAGTTTTGCGGTTCGCTCACCGACTTTGTCCGTTTCAACCACGAGAACCAGAAGGCTACGTTGGATGCCTACGGAATCTCCCCCGATCTGTTCGGAGCGTCAGCGCTGGGAAGGCCGGCGGAAATCCATCGGGAGATGAGCCGGTGGGTGCTGGAGACCCTGCACGAAAACGGGCATCTCCGGAAGCTGTCCAGCGAGCAGTTCTTTGACCCCGAGCGGGGCGTCTTCCTCAATGGGCGTCAGGTCCTCGGGAGGTGCCCGGTGGAGGGTTGTCAGAGTGAGAAAGGCTATGCCGACGAGTGCGATTTAGGGCACCAATACCTCCCGGGCGAGCTGATCGCGCCCAAAAGCGCCTTGACCGGCGCGACCCCCGAGCTGCGGGAGAGTCCGAACTTCTATATCCGGGCGGATGAGATGCGCCCTCTCCTCAAAGAATGGCTCGGCGAGTTTGCGACGCGGGACCGCGCCCGCCCCTTTGTGGTCAGCTCAATCGCGGAATTTTTGGAGCCGCCGGTGATCTACGTCAAACGGGAGTTGACCGGCGACCTCTCCGCGCTCACTCTCCCCCCGTACGAGGTACGGGATGAGGGGAAACCCAGCGTTGCCTTAGTGTTCACGTCTCTGGACGAGCGGGAGAAGGCCGTCGCGGCGCTGAGCGTCGCCGGGATCCGTTTCCGCACGGGGAAGACGCTGGTGCCTTTCCGGCTGACCGGCAATGCCGAATGGGGAGTATCCGCCCCCGATATAGACGGGTTGGGCGGCTTGACCTTCTGGGTCTGGCCCGAATCCCTCTGGGCGCCGATTTCCTTCACCAAAGCTGCGCTGGAGGAGCGGGGCGGCGACTGGCGGGACTGGTGGTGCTCCCCCGACGCGAAGGTCATCCAGTTTATCGGGCAGGACAACGTCTACTTCTATGGGCCGGCGCAGGCCGCCCTGTTCTTGGGCTTGCAGGGGAAAAACCCCGTCCTGCCTCCGCCGGATGGCTCGCTTCCGATGACCGACGTCGTGGCGAATAACCATATCCTGTTCTTCAACAAGAAAGCCTCCTCATCCGGGAAACTAAAGCCCCCGATGGCGGACGAGGTCCTAAAGTATTACACCCCCGAACAGCTCCGGGCGCATTTCCTCGGGCTCGGGTTATCCATCCGCTCGGTGGGCTTCCAGCCAAAACCGCTCAACCCGGACGCCAAGGAGGGCGACCAAGACCCGGTGCTCAAAGAGGGGAGTTTGTTTACAAACGTCCTCAACCGCGCCGCCCGGTCATGCTTTTATACGGCGCAGAAATACACCGGCGGGAAGCTTCCGGACACCCCCGTCTCACCCGGAACGCTGGAGAAATGCGAGGAAACTATCCTCGACTTCGAGCTGCTGATGAGCCGCTG
>JAISVO010000176.1 GCA_031271525.1 Oscillospiraceae bacterium | reverse complement strand
CGCGAGCCCTTCCGAGGAACGGGCGTTGCCCGCCGGCGCCGTGATTTCGGCGGAACCGGGGATCTACTTGCCGGGTAAATTCGGCGTACGGATTGAGGATGTTGTGGCGCTGACTGAATCGGGCTGCGTGAACCTGACGGAAGCCCCGAAAGAGCTGATGATTCTATAATTATATAAATTATCGGCGCGGCTAATCGCGGGGTTGTGGCCGGCGAAAAACCCTGCGGCGGCGCTTTTCGCGGCAAACAACCGCCCGAGACGGACGGAGCGTCTGTCTCGGGCGGAAGGGCGCGTTTGTCACTCCGCGGTGGGGAGTGTCCTCGGCGTCGAGCTGCTGACGCTGTTACTGACGCCGTTGCCGGCGCTGACGGCGCCGCGTTGTTTCTTTTTCTTTTTGGACACGGATGGCACCTCCTTTACTTAGGTACACGGGCGGTGAAATCGCTCTTTTGCTATTATCGCCGGATAAATTTGTGTTTATACTGTTCAACGGATGAAAAGTATGATATACTGTCTCGCGGTACGAAAGGGAGGCGTTCACATGACAGGTTCGCGTATGTCCGGCATTGTCCTGCCCGTTTCATCGCTGCCGGGACCGTATGGCATCGGTACGCTCGGGGCGCACGCCCGTAAATGGATTGACTTTTTACATGAGAGTGGTCAACAGGTCTGGCAGATCCTCCCGCTTTCTCCCACGGGGTATGGGGATTCGCCCTACCAATCCTGTTCCTCGATGGCGGGGAACCCTTACTTGATTGATTTAGACACCTTGGCGGCCGAGGGGCTGCTCACGCAAGAGGAGATTGATGCCTGCGACTTCGGGAGCGACATCGACTATGTTGACTACGGGCTCATCTACCAAAACCGCCTTCCCCTTCTGCGGAAAGCGTACCTGCGGGGGAAGGACAACGCTGAGGTTTTGAGCTTTGTCAAGGGTCAGGAGAGCTGGCTGCCCGATTATGCCCTCTTTATGGCCTTGAAAGAACATTACGGCATGGTGCAGTTCTCCCTCTGGCCGGATAAGGACGTCATCGCCCGGGACAAGACGGCGCTCAGGAAAGCGCTGGAGGACCACGCCGAGGCGGTCCGCTTCCATGCGTTTATCCAGTACATCTTCTATAAGCAGTGGCGGGACCTTAAGGCGTATGCCCGCAAGCGGGGCGTCAAGATAATGGGCGATATGCCGATCTATGTCGCGGAGGACAGCGCCGAGGTCTGGGCGCACCCGGAACTGTTCCAGCTTTCCGGACCGGCGAAGCCGGCCCGGGTCGCGGGGGTTCCGCCCGATTTCTATTCCGCCACGGGGCAGCTCTGGGGCAATCCGCTCTACGATTGGGCTTACCATGAAAAGACCGGCTACAAATGGTGGCTTAGCCGTATGGAGCAGGCCCGCTTCTTCTACGACATTCTTCGGATTGACCACTTCCGGGCGTTCTACAACTACTGGTCGGTTCCGGCGGGCGCGGAGACCGCCCTGACCGGACGCTGGGTCAACGGGCCTCGCCTGCCGCTGGTGGAGAAACTGAAAATGTCGGTGCCGTATGGCTTCTTGGTCGCCGAGGATCTGGGGGACTTGGGCGGCAACGTACGCGCTTTCTTCCGCCAGACCGGCTTGCCCGGTATGAAGGTTTTGGTCTACGCCTTCGATCCCGAAGCCGATTCGGAGTTCCTCCCCCATAACGCGCCGAGGAACAGCGTTTCCTACACCTCGACCCACGACTCCTCCACCTTCACCGATTGGTACCGCAACGAGGCGAGCGGGGGGGAGCGGGAGTTCGCCGCGCGGTACTTACGCCTCCGGGAGGAGGAGGGAATCCATTGGGGCGCGGTTTGCTCGGTCTGGAACAGCCCGTCCCGGCTCGCGATGGCGCCTTTCCAAGACATCTTGGGCTTGAGTCAGGACGCCCGGATCAACGTCCCGTCCACCTTGGGCGGAAACAACTGGCGCTGGCGGGTGCGGGAAGACGCGCTCAACGAAAGCGTGTCATCCCGGCTTTTGGAGGTAACCAAGACATACCGGCGGTTCAAAAAGCCTCCGAAGGAGGAAAAGCTTCCGGTCTCAGCGGATAAATCCCCCAAGGAGGGAAAACCGCCCGAACCGAAGGAAACGGAAACGCCGAAGGATACATCCTCCCGGGACTAGGAAGGGACGTGTTGTATGGTCAGTGCGATACGCTCGATGGGTCTGCTTGGGCTGAACGGGTTTGAGGTTTCGGTGGAGTGTTTTTTGTCGCAGGGGATGCCCGCCTTCGAGGTGGTCGGCCTGCCCGACACCGCCGTCAAGGAGTCCCGGGAGCGGGTGCGCGCCGCAATGAAGAACTGCGGCTACGAGTTCCCGGTCCGCCGGATCGTCGTCAACCTCGCCCCGGCGGATATCCGGAAGGAGGGCCCGGTTTACGACCTTCCCCTTTTCCTCGGAATCATGGCGTCGGTGGAGGAGTTTACCCTGCCGCCCGATGCCGCGTTTATCGGCGAGCTTTCGCTCGAAGGTCAGGTCCGCCCGGTGATCGGGATGCTCCCGATGGCGATGGCGGCCCTTGCCTCGGGGGTTAGGAAGCTCTTCGTCCCCGAAGCGAACGCCCGGGAATCGTCGCTCGTGACAGGTTTGGACATATATCCGGTGCGGCATGTGCGCGAGCTGCTGGAGCACCTTTCGGGCGGCGAACGAATCCCCAAAGCGCCGCCGTATCAAAGCGAAGCCCTGTCGGCGGACGGACTGCCTGACTTCGCCGACGTGCGGGGTCAGGATAACGTCAAGCGCGCCCTTGAGGTCGCCGCGGCGGGGGCGCACAATGTCCTGATGATCGGGCCGCCCGGAGCGGGGAAGTCGATGCTCGCCCGGCGTTTACCCGCCATCCTGCCCGAGCTGACCAACGTGGAAGCGCTGGAGAGCACCGGAATCCATTCGGTCGCCGGGTTGACGAGCCGGGAGGAGCCGTTGCTCCGCGCCCGGCCCTTCCGGTCCCCCCATCACACCGTTTCCGCCCCGGCGCTGGTCGGCGGCGGGCGGATTCCCCGTCCGGGGGAGATGAGCCTGTCGCACAACGGCCTGCTCTTTCTGGACGAACTGCCGGAATTTCACCGGGACGCGCTGGAATCCCTACGCCAGCCGATGGAGGACGGACAGGTTACGATTTCCCGCGTCGGCGGCACCGTCACCTATCCCGCGCGGTTCATGCTGCTCTGCGCGATGAACCCCTGCCGGTGCGGCTGGTACGGGCACCCCTCCGGGCGGTGCCGCTGTACCGAGGAATCGGTCAAAGCCTACTACGGCCGGATCTCGGGGCCTGTCCTCGACCGGATGGACATTGTCATAGAGGTCCCCGCCGTGTCGTATGAAGAGCTTTCCGGCAAGGGGCGGAACGCCTCGGAGACCTCCGCGGATATTCGGGCGCGCGTCAGCGCCGCGAGGAACCGCCAGCGAGACAGATTCAACGGGGAGGGGCCGCCGTCGGCGCACCTCAGCCAAGAGCAGATGCACGAGGCGTGCGTGCTGGACGAAACCTGCGACAGGTTGATGAGGAACGCCTTCGAGAGGCTGAACCTCACTGCCCGCGCCTACACCCGCGTCTTAAAGGTCGCGCGCACCGTAGCGGATCTCGCCGGTTCCGAACAGATCGCCCCGGCCCACCTCGCCGAAGCGCTGCAATACCGCCAAACCCACGCGTAAAACCGTTACGATGAGTTTTTGAAGAGCCTTAAGGAAGTTATTACAAAAAATCCTTAAGCCGCCGGAGGCAAAAAAAGAACAATGACGTATCAAGAAGACTACGATTACAACAAACCGTTTACCCCCAAGATGTGGAGCAAGATGGGGCGTTTCGTGAAGCCCCACCGGAACCATATCCTGTCGGTAGCGGGCTTTATGCTGATCGTCGCGCTGATCGACGTATTCATTCCGCTGCTGTCGGCCTATATCATCGACAACTTTGTCCGCCCCCAAACGACCGAGGGGATGTGGCCCTTTATCGCTTTGTCCTGCGGGATGGCGATGGCGCAGGCGCTGGGCGTCTTTCTCTTCGTGCGGGCCGGGACGGTCATCGAGGTGCGGATCAGCGAGTCGCTTCGGAGCGCGGTCTTCAACCACCTCCAAAAGCTTTCGTTTTCCTACTATAACGTCACCCCGGTGGGCTACATGATGGCGCGGGCGATGAGCGACACCGGGCGGATCGGCGAGATTGTCGTCTGGGGTCTGGTTGACTCCAGCTGGTCGCTGCTGTACGCTGTCGGCGTCTTCGTGTCGATGTTCCTCCTCAACTGGCGGCTGGCGCTGATCGTGCTCTGCACCGTCCCGCCGCTGATTGTTGCGACGTGGTTTTTCCAGAGCCGTATCCTCCGGCTGAACCGCAAGGTACGGAGGATCAACTCCCAGATGACCGGCGCGATGAACGAGGGGATTACGGGCGCCCGAACCACCAAAACGCTGGTGATTGAGGAGCAGAACAACGCCGAGTTCCGCGCCATCACGGGGGATTATAAACGGAACGCCACCCGGATCGCGATGATGCGGGGCGTCTTCGGTCCTTTGATCATGTTCATCGGGTCGATCGCTGCGGCTGTCGTGCTGGCGCGGGGCGGGCACTGGCTGCTGGACGAGTCCTTCAGCGCGTTTGGGTTATCGGTGGGCGTCCTGTCGGCATTTTTAAGCTATACCACCAGCATCTTTGAGCCGATTTCCCAAATCGCCCACACCGTCAGCGAGTTCATCGCGGCGCAGGTGAACATCGAGCGGGTGACGGGACTTTTGGAACGCGAGCCAGACATTACGGATACCCCGGAGGTCATCGAGAAATACGGCGACAGCTTCGAGCCGAAGCGGGAGAACTGGGAGCCGATCTCGGGCGACATCGAGTTTCGGGATGTCACCTTCCGTTATCCGGACGGCACCGAAAACGTCCTCGAACACTTTTCGCTGACGATTCCCGCCGGAACTTATGTCGCCATCGTGGGGGAGACCGGGGCCGGGAAGTCTACCTTGGTCAATCTTGTTTGCCGGTTCTTTGAACCGACCGAGGGCGCGGTTCTCATCGACGGGCGGGACAGCCGGGAGCGCAGCCAACTCTGGCTGCACAGCTCGATCGGCTATGTCCTGCAAAGCCCTCACCTCTTTTCGGGCACGGTGCGTGAAAACATCCGTTACGGGCGCTTGGACGCGACCGACGAGGAGGTCGAAGCGGCGGCGAAGCTGGTTTCGGCGGATAAAGTGATCGGGAAGCTGGAGAAGGGGATGGATTCGGATGTCGGCGAGGGGGGAGACCGCCTCTCAACCGGCGAGAAACAGCTCATCTCCTTTGCCCGGGCGGTGCTGGCCGACCCGCGTATTTTTGTACTGGATGAAGCGACCTCCAGCATTGACACCGAGACTGAGATGCTGATCCAGAAGGCGGCCGCCCACCTGCTGCGGGGCCGTACCAGCTTCGTCATCGCCCACCGCCTCTCCACTATCCGCACCGCCGATATTATCCTTGTGGTGCAGAACGGAAAAATTATCGAGCGGGGGACCCATCGGGAACTTTTGCGGGCACGGGGACACTATTATGAATTATATACCCGCCAGTTTGAAGAGGATATTGAGACGAAGGTGCTTGGTTAACGATGGAGAACAGAGAGCAGACTATACGGAGACACTTGGATAACGGCGTCAAAGTGGTCGATCCCGCGACGACCTTTGTCGCGCCTGACGCCGTGATTGGGCGGGGGACGGTGATCCGCCCCTTCGTGGTCATTTCCGAACGGGTTACCATCGGCGAAGGGTGTGAGATCGGCCCCTTTACACACATCCGCCCGGATGTGACGCTGCGCGATAAAGTCAAGCTGGGAGCTTTCGTCGAGGTCAAAAACAGCGTGCTGGGCGGCGGCACCCACGCCGGTCACCTCGCCTATATCGGCGACAGCGACATGGGCGAAAACGTCAACTTCAGCTGCGGCGCCATTACGAGTAACTACGACGGCAGGGAGAAACACCGTACCGTCGTCGGGGACGGCGCGTTCATCGGCTGCAATACAAATCTTGTCGCGCCGGTCACGGTCGGCGAGGGGGCGTATACGGCGGCTGGCTCCACCGTCACCGAGGACGTGCCGCCGGGGGCGCTTGCCATCGCCCGGGAACGTCAGGTCAACAAAGAGGGCTGGGTACAAAAACGGAATGGTTGAGTTTATCATCGCGGGGTTGGGCAACCCCGGCGAACGGTACGACCAGACCCGGCACAACGCCGGTTTCTGGACGGTGGACGAGCTTGCGTCCAGACGCGGTATAAAGGTCAAAAAACTGAAATTCCACGGTGTTTACGCAACCGACGGCAACCTGCTCCTGCTCAAGCCGCAGACATTTATGAACCTGTCCGGGCAGTCGGTGCGGGACGCGTGCGCGTTCTACAAAATACCGCCCGAGAGATTGATTGTGATCTACGACGACGTGTCGCTGCCGCCGGGGAAGATCCGGCTCCGCCCTACGGGGTCGGACGGCGGGCACAATGGGATTAAAGACATCCTTTACCATATCCAAACCGATTCCTTCCCCCGGGTGAAAATCGGGGTGGGGCCGCCGCCCCCCGAGGTGCCGCTGGCGGACTGGGTGACAGGGATCCTGCCGCAGCCCGACAGGAAACCGATACTCGACGCGGTCCCGAGGGCCGCGGACGCCGCCGAGTGGATCCTGCGGCACGGCATCGAGGCGGCAATGAACAGGTTCAACGGCGACAACGCGATATAACCCAACTAACAGGAGGTTGTCTATTCTTGCGAGCAATCTGTGAAGCGCTTTGGGCGGTGCCTGAAGCGCAGGAACTTTTAGCGCGTATTCAAGGCCGGGGCTGCCCGGTGGCGGTGGGCGGGCTTTCGGCTGTCCACAAGGCGCACCTGATCGCGGCGGTACGGCGGGCGACCAACCGTCCGGTCGTCGTCCTCTGTCCGGATGAAGCCGAGGCGGCGCATATCGCGGCTGACTGTTCCCTTTTGAGCGAGGAGGAAGCGCTGGTATTGCCCTGCCGGGAATTCTCCCTGCTGGACACAATGTCCCGGGAGTGGGAGCACGCCCGTCTGCCGGTACTCCGCAGGATGCTGACCAACACCGCCCCCATCGTAGCGGCGACAGCCGACGCGTTCATGCAGTGCACCCTCCCGCCAGAGACGATGGAGAGCCTGTCCCTGCGGATCAAGAGCGGAATGGTGCTGACCGACCTGCCCCGGCGCTTGGTGGAGGGCGGTTACACTCGCTGCGATCAAGTGGAGGGAATCGGGCAGTTTTCGGTGCGGGGCGGGATTGTCGATGTCTTCTCGCCCGGGATGGCGTACCCGGTCCGGCTCGAGTTCTTCGGCGACGAGGTGGACACCCTCAATGAGTTTGACCCGGAGAGCCAAGTCCGCACCGCGCCGCTGAGCGCTTGTCTCCTCCTGCCCTGCCGGGAACCGCAGCTTGCGAAGGACGTCGCGACGGCGCTGGATTACTTGCCCTACGGGACGGTCGTCTTTCTCTCCGAACAGGGCCGCACCGAAACCCGGATCAACCACACCCTCTGGCTCTGGCGGGAGGAGATGGAGCGTCTGCTGGAGCGGGGGGAGGATATCGCCGAATCGTCCCCGGGGGTGGACAGTATCGACCTATACAGGGCTTTGGAGAAATACGACTGTGTGATGCTCGACCTTTTCCTCGCCCAAAGCTATCCGCTCCGTCCCCACGCGATGATGAACCTGACGGTGAAGCAGCTCCCGTCCTTCGGGGCGAGCTTGGAGACCGCTGCGGGGGACATCGCCCACTACCGGGACGGCGGCTACCGGGTGATTGTCTTCGTCCCCACCGACCGCCACGCAAAGCATCTGGAGGAACTTCTGCGCGATCGGGGAATGCCCGCCTCGCTGGGGGTCAGCACCCTTCCGCCGAACGGGCACGCCGCGATCTGCGCCGGGGCTTTGTCAGCCGGGTTGGAGGTGCCGGCGATCCGTCTCGCGATCCTCACCGAGGGACACCAAGCCCCCCGGCGGGCGAGCTTACGCTCCGGGAACGCCAACGCCAAAAACCGCAAAAAACTGGTCTCGTACGCCGACCTGTCCCCCGGCGATCTGGTGGTGCATGAGCACCACGGGATCGGGCGGTTCTTGGGCATCGTGCCGATGGTGATGGACGGGATGCGGCGGGATTACATCAAGCTCGCCTACGCCGGAACCGACACCCTCTTCGTCCCGGTAACCCAGTTAAACCTTGTCAGCAAGTATATCGGCGGGGGAGAGGACACGGCGGCGAAACTCAATAAGCTGGGCGGCGCGGAGTGGGCGAAGACCAAAGCCCGCGCGAAGGCCGCCGCCAAGGAAATGGCGGCCGGGCTTGTCAAGCTGTACGCCGAGCGGAAGCGGAGGGAGGGCTTCGCCTTCCAGCCGGACGACGATTGGCAGGCCGGTTTTGAGGAAGCCTTCGAGTATGAGGAGACGGAGGATCAGCTCCGGTGCGCCGCCGAGATCAAGGGGGACATGCAACGCAAGACGCCGATGGACCGCCTCCTCTGCGGCGACGTGGGGTTCGGCAAGACCGAGGTCGCCCTCCGCGCCGTGATGAAGTGCGTCCTGTCGGGCAAACAGGCTGCCATGTTGGTCCCGACGACTGTCCTTGCCCAGCAGCACGGGCAGACAGCCCTCCGCCGCTTTGCCGGGTATCCGGTGCGGGTCGAGGTGCTCAGCCGGTTCTGCACGCCGGCGCAAGCCGCGTCGATCAAGAAGAAGCTTCGCGCGGGGCAGCTTGACTTCGTCATCGGCACCCATAAGCTCCTGCAGCGGGACATCAAGTTCGCGAACCTCGGGCTGCTGGTGGTCGACGAGGAACAGCGCTTCGGTGTGACGCACAAGGAGCGGCTGAAGGAGATGAGCCGTCAGGTCGATGTCCTGACCCTGACCGCGACGCCGATCCCGCGTACCCTGCACATGGCGCTGTCCGGCATCCGGGATATGTCCTCGATCGAAGAAGCGCCCCGGGACCGTACCCCGGTGCAAACCTATGTGCTGGAACATGACGCGCCGCTGGTGACCGACGCAATCCGCCGGGAGGTTTCGCGCGGGGGTCAGGTATACTTCCTGCACAACCGGGTCGAGACGATCGAGCGCACCGCCGGGGAGCTGGTACGGGCGCTGCCCGACGTGTCGGTGGCGATTGCCCACGGGCAGATGAAGGAAGCCGAGCTGTCCGACATCATGCGGCGGGTGGTGGACGGCGAAATACAGGTGTTGGTCTGCACCACCATCATTGAGGCGGGGCTGGACATCCCGAACGTCAACACTCTGATTGTCGAAGACGCCGATAAGCTGGGCCTTGCCCAGCTCCACCAGATACGGGGCCGGGTGGGGCGTTCCAACCGGCACGCCTTCGCCTACCTCACCTACCGCCGGGGGAAGATCCTTCAGGAGGTCGCGGCAAAGCGGCTCGCGGCGATCCGGGAGTTTGCCGAGTTTGGTTCGGGCCTAAAAATCGCGATGCGGGACTTGGAGATACGGGGCGCCGGAAACCTCTTGGGCGCGGAGCAGTCTGGTCACATGATGAGCGTGGGGTATGAGATGTATCTCCGTCTGCTGGAGGAAGCCGTGCTGGAGGAACAGGGCGGCACGGTCAAGCGGGAGGTGGAGTGCGTCGCGGACCTCCCGGTCCGCGCCGGGCTGCCCGAGAAGTACATCGCCCACGCCGGGATCCGGATGGATTTTTACAGGCGAATCGCCGCCGTCGCCACCGAGGATGAGGCGGACGAGCTGACGGAGGAACTGATCGACCGGTTCGGCGACCCGCCGGATGAGACAATGACCTTGATCCGGGTGGCGCTGGTCCGCGCCGCCGCTTCCCGCAACGGTTTCAACGAACTCGCCCAAAAGGGCGGGCGGTTGCTGGCGCGCACCGATAAGCCGGACTTTTCCAAAGTCGCCCGGCTGTGCGCTTTGCCCGAATACAAAGGGAAGGTGCTCTTCTCAGCGGGCAACGACCCCCACCTCTCGCTGAAACTCTCCAGCGGGGAGGACATCCTGTCCGTCGCCGGGAAATTGGTCGAAGCCTACGGCGCCGGGGCGTAAAAATCTTCTTCAATCCACCGCGCCACTCCGTCCGCCCCGTTCGCGCCGCACTGCCGGCCGACAGCCGCGAGAACCTCGGGGCGGGCGTTCGCGACGGCGACTTTTATGTCGCAGGCCTCAAACATCGGCAGGTCGTTTGTGTTGTCGCCAAACCCGATGACGCGGTCAAAACCGTAGGTTTCGCGCAGCAGTCGGACGCCGTTCTTTTTCGAGGCCGACGCGCTGTGGATTTCCATGAGCCACAAGTCGGCGCTGTAGGAATCCTTATAAAAGAGGGCGTTTATCCCCGGCAGCGTTTTGACGGCGTCGTACACCGGCTCGAGGACGTCGTATCGGTCGAGCAAGGTGAAGTAAATGACGCTGTCTCCGGAGTGGGATGAAAAATCGGTTTGGGTGAAGGTTTTGTGGTACTTCGCCTTCCGCGCCTCGACGAAGTTACGAAGCGCCTGCCTGTCCAGCGACTCGTAATAGGTTTTCTGTTCGCCGTCCCTGATTTCGTACATCAGCGCGGCGGCGCCCATCGCCTTCAACGTGGCTGCCACCGTCCGCACGGTTTCCGGCGGGAGGGTATTCACCTGTAAATATCGCTTCTCTGCCGGATCGCGGATCAAAACGCCGTTCATCAGGACAACCGGAAGGTTCAGCGCCAATCCGGCTAGGATATGATCCGCCGAAGCCGCCGTTCTCGCGGTGGCGACCGAGAAGTGCAGTCCGTCCGCGATCAGGCGGTTCACAATTTCAACGGTGGTATCGCTCAGCTCGGCGTTGTTATTCAGCAGGGTGCCGTCCAAATCGGATATGTACAGCGTTTTCATCGCCGTCCTCCCCCTTGTTGTATGTTGGGGACAGTATAACATCCTTGAAATTTCCTGTCAATCGTGGTACACTAAAGTGTAAAGAAAGGGGTACCGAATGAAGAGCCTTCCGATACGAATAGCAGTCATTATTGCCGCAATCGCCGCAGGGGTTCTGCTGGGTCTCGCGCAGATTCAACCGCCAAGGGCGGCGGAGGATTCTCCCGCGTTCCGGCGGATGATGGGCAACATACGGCGTCTCGCCGCTGAGGCGCACCCGAGCGGCTCGGCCGAGATTGAGACGGTCCGGACGACGCTCCTCGCCGAGATCGAGGGGATGGGGCTTACCCCCGTCGTCGAGGATGCGATTGGCACGACGATGAACGGGGAAACCCTCCGGCTCCAAAACATCTGGGTGAGGCTGGACGCGCCGGACACAGAGCGGTGCGTACTCTTCGTTTCCCATTATGACAGCACATGGAACGGCCCCGGCGCGGCGGACGATATGGCGGCGGTCTGCTCAATGCTGGAGGCGATGCGGGAGGGGTCGCAGAACAGCGGCTTGCAGACCGACTTGGCCTTCCTCTTCACCGACGGGGAAGAGGAGGGGATGCTGGGCGCTTTTGCGTTTGTCCAAGCGCACCCTGAGCTGAACGGTGAAATTGAGCTGGTGGTCAACTTGGAAGCCCGGGGAAACCGGGGTTGTCTGCTTCTCTTTGAAACCTCACCCAAGGCGTATGGCCTTGTCAAAACCGTTGTACAGTCGGGGGCGAAGCCGGTTGGCACCTCTTGGGCGGCTGCGGTCTACGCCATGATGCCGAACAACACCGACCTGACGGTCTTCCTTGACAACGGCTACGCCGGGATCAACTTCGCCGCCGTGGAAGGCGTGGAGACCTACCATATGCCAACCGACTCATTTGAGAATCTGAACCGTGACACGGCGTGGCAGTATTTGCAGACAACCCTATCCCTTGCCCGTTACGCGGGAAACAACCGGCTCGGCGGCCCCGCGCCGAGGGATAGCGTTTACTTCCCGTTCCTGCCGGGAGTGTTGGTGCTTTATCCTGATTTTTGGTCGGTTATCCTGTGCTGCTTGTCCTGCGCCGCCGCGCTGGCGTACGGCGTGTATGAAGCGCGGAACCGGCGGCTTAAAGCGTCGTTTGGCAGCGTACTGATGGCGTTGCTGATGGTGTTGTCGGTGGGCAGTCTCGTCTTCTTCCCGTCGGGAAGCTACCTGTTCTATCTCCCTCTGCTGGCTACGGCGTTAACGGCGTTCTTCCG
>JAISVO010000043.1 GCA_031271525.1 Oscillospiraceae bacterium | reverse complement strand
TCGCACAACTACCTCTTCAACGAGGAGACAGATCACCAAACGGCGTATGATTGGGCGCGGAAGGGATTCCAATTGGTCCACGCAGAGGGCTCGGGTCAGCCGTATACCCAGAACGAGTTCGGCGGAAACCACACGGTGGGCGCGTACATACAGACGGATATCGACAGCTACGGGCGCGGGGTGTATTACTCGCTGCTGGCTTCGGCGTTCTTGAATGCCGGATCGTCGGGACTCCTGCACTGGGAGTTCTTCGACCAATATTATAACGGCGGTCCGGAGGAGTCCTCCCTGATGAAGGTGGGGCTGTTCAAATTCGAGACGGAGGGCTGGCTGCCCCGCCCGTTCTACCACGCTTGGGGGTTGATCATGCGTCATACCCGGCGGGGTTCGTCGGTTTACCCGATGACCTTCCCCGAAGGGGATATCAGCGGCACGGCGTTAAAAACCCCAGACGGGGCTTGGACGTACATCGTAACCAACGCCAACAAGGAAGGGAAAGGGAGGCTGGTGCGGATCGATAACCGCAGCGCGGAAAGCCTGACCCTGCAACGCTACGTCTACAACCCCGAAACCGCCGTGACGGACGATGACCGGCTGATTGGCGGGTCGGGGCCGGCGGTTTGTGCGGACGGCGCGGTGTATGTCTGGGTCGAGGCGGACACTTTCTTGGTTTTAACCGACATAAAATAACGCCTCGCTCCGACGGGGGGGACGCAGAAAGCGGGAGAACCGATGAGCGATATGTTCACCAGTGCGGAGAATACCGCGCTGGACGACGCGATTACAGCGTGTATCAGGGCCTTTGAAAAAGGGGGGACCCTATATATCTGCGGTAACGGCGGTTCGGCGGCCGACTGCCAGCACATCGTCGGCGAGCTGATGAAGGGGTTTCAGATGAAACGGCCGGTCAGTCTGCCAGTTAAGGTGCGCGGAAGCCTCAGCCCGGAGACCGCAGTCCGGCTGGAGAGCAGCCTGCAGGGAGCGCTCCCCGCGCACGCGCTGACGGTGGAAACCGCGTTGATCTCGGCGCTCTGCAATGATATAGACGCCGACGTCGTCTATGCACAGCAGATTTACGGCTACGGAAAACCGGGGGACGTCCTGCTTTGTATCAGCACCTCGGGTAACGCGGAAAACGTGGTTTTGGCGGCGGAGTTGGCAAAGGCGATGGGGCTGACCGTCGTCGCCCTTACAGGGCGGGACGGCGGTAAGCTCGCGGCCCTCTGCAACATTGTGATCCGCGCCGAAGCCGACACCACGGCGGAGGTGCAGCAGCGTCACCTGCCGATGTATCACCGCCTCTGCCGTGAGGTGGAGGCATGGTTTTACAAACTGTAGAGATGGCAATCGCCTTGGTTGCGGCGATACAAAACCCGCCCCCGTCGTCGACAGGGGCGGGTTTTTCTTATTTCTTACCCTTTGGCCGCAGGATCAATGCCAGCGCGCTCACCAGCAAAACCAGTTCGCCGCCGATCACAAAAGGCCACGGCGATACGCTTGATCCCCGCTCCTGAGGCTCAGCCGCCGGAGGAACCGGGGCCGGGGAGGGTTCGGCGGCAGTTGTCGTCTCGGCGGGCTCGGTTGGGGTTGGCGGCGATTCGGCGGCGGCTAAGTTCTCCACGACGAATTGGGCGGCGGAGACCCACTGCTTACTCACAAAGTCACGTCCCCGGACGATGACCTTGTCATCGTAGACATAGAGGTAATACCCCTCGCTGCCCTCGATACCGATGTTTGTCCTGTTCGCCTCGTCGTCCCAGAGGTAGGCGCAGGACGAGGTGCTGAAGATCGACGGCAGATCGGCGTCCCGGACACGCATCGTGCCCGGCGAGTTGAGCCGCCAGTGACTGTGACCGCTGAACAGGATCACTTCGGGGTAATCCTTCAAAATCGCGGAGAGCTTTTGATATTCGTTTCCGCCGTCCCATCCCTGTCCCCGGAAAGCCCCGGCCACCGTGTTGAAGATCGCTTGGTGGAGGAAGACGAAGATCGGGCGGCTTTGATCCCGGTTCTCCTCCAGCTTGGTTCGGAGCCAATCCAGCTGCTCTTGGTTGAGCTGGGCGTTCAGCCCCGAAACTTCACCGGCCAAGAAGATGAAGTGGGTGTCCCTGATCCAGTGGTCGAAGTATCCGGTTTCGTTCCCGGCGTTCTTCGCGAACCGCTCCGCGTACTCCGGGTACGCCCCGCTCAAATCGTGGTTGCCCGCGACCGCATAGAAGGGAGGGTTCGCGGCTTTCTCCATCATCGCGCGGAATTGCGCGTACTCGTTTTCAAGCCCGGTGTTGGTTAGGTCGCCGTTGACGAACAACCCGACCGAATCGGCCTCCCGGCGTATCTGGGTCAGCATCGCGGCGAAGTGTTGGTTGTGGATGTGCTCCTCGTCATAGGTGATGTGGGTGTCGCTTACGACTTGAAAGCTATAGAGAGGGTCGCCCCAGCCGGTTGACGCGCCGTCCGGCAGGACGGCCTCGGCGTAGCCGTCACTCAACTCCCCGCCCTTGGCGGCGTATGCGAGGAGGGACGTCGCCTCCTCCGGGATGAGGGTGTTCGGTCCGAAGGTGAAGGTCGTCGTCCCGCTCTCGGCGGCGACAGGTGGCAGGGCGGTATACTCGTATAGGGTACCGAGACGGTCGCCCCAAAACAGGACATACGAGTCGGGGCGCTCCCCCTCGGTGTTTTCGGTGATTGTCACGACGCCCTCGGCATACCCCGGCCTGTCCGACGTCCGATTGTAGACGACAGACGCCGGCGCCTCCGGCTTGCTCGTATTCCTTAAGACGGTGATGTTCACCGAGTCAATCACGTCGTAGCCGTCGTTCGCGCACAGAATCACGGTATACTCCCCCTCCGGGATGGACAGATAATCACTTCGGGATTGGTTATGGTATTCGGACAGCTTCAAAGATTTTTCACTGCCCGGGGTGTTTCCGTCGCCATCCACATAGTACCACCAGATGGATTCGGGGCCGCCCGGCACTTCCCCGGCAAGGTACAACCCCACCCAATCCTTGCCCGACCCCGTCGCGGTTACGAGGATGTCCTCGCCTTCCATGTATATCGCTTTGTCGGTCGCGACGGCGCCGACGGACGACACATTTGCCGCCAGCCCGCAGGGGACTGACAGCACCGCGCAGAAGAGAAGGCAAACGATCCGTTTTATATGGCTCATAAGTGACCCCACCGTATCATAAAGTCGCGGTAACGTTTACGCATTTTTACGCTTCTTTTGCAGAACTGCGATTACGGCAGCGAGGAGGAGTATGCCAGGAATCAACAAATATGTAACATCTCCGGTCTTGGGGTTCGCGGGGGCGCTTCCGGTCGGGGCGGCGGGTTCGGCAGACGCTTCCGATACGGTGATGTTAACCGAGGAGAGAACTTCGTAGCCGTCGTTCGCGCAGAGAAAGACGGTGTATTCCCCGGCGGGGATCCCGTGCAGGTCCGCCCGGGAGGGGTTGCTGTACTCCGCTTTCTGCAGCGGTTTCGCGGTTCCGGAGGTGTTTCCGTCCCCCGCCACGTAGTACCACCATATCGATTCGGGACCGCTAGGGACCTCTCCCGCAACGTAGAGGCCAACCCAGTCTTTGTCAGAACCAACTGCCGTGACAAGGATCTCTTCCCCGACGGTATAGGCTGTTTTGTCGGTTGCGAGAGTGTCGGAGTCCACCGCGAACACGGCGGTGGTCAGAAGAAAAAGAAAACTCAGGAGAACGCACCGCGCCTTTTTGAATGGAAGCATAGCTACACCTCTTTCTCGTTTTTACCGCCAGATTTGCGAAACAGTTTCAGAAAACAGACAAACCAATAGCGGTTTAATAAATTCAGTATAAAGCTTCCCGACAGATTAGTAAAGTGATAATATCACCATTTTGGCGTAAAATCTCATTACAGCCGAGGCGGTTTACAAGCGCTGCGGATAAGGCAAACTAAAGCCATGTCATAATCAATGGATGGAATTCGGCGTGGCAAAGAAGCGCGGCGGGCTGGGTATCACCAGCGGTCCGCCTCGGTCAGC